>JAJBUK010000122.1 GCA_020860385.1 Clostridiales bacterium | reverse complement strand
CTGATTGCAAAAATCCGCGCGACACGCGGATTTTGGTGGAGGTAGCGCGTTCGAGGAAACAGCCAAAACGAAAGAGGGTATCTGAACGTGTCAGATACCCTCTGTGCTGGAGCGGAAGACGAGGCTCGAACTCGCTACCTCCACCTTGGCAAGGTGGCGCTCTACCAGATGAGCTACTCCCGCATAACAAAGTACATTATAGCAATTTTCCCGAAATTGTCAAGGGGAAAATCAAAAATGATGAAAATTTCTTCTGTGTTGTCAAATGATGTGCCCCCCGCAGGAAGGGAGCAAAAGCTCCCCTATGCAGCCCTGTTGGGTGCGCCTGCACAGGGGAGAATTTTTTGCCCTATCCGCGCATTATTTCAGCAGCGTGGTGATCAGCATGGCGGTGTTGGCCAGGTCGCCGTCCGCCAGCGTCTCCACCTGCCCCGCGTCCACGGCGGCGGCGACAGCCGGGTCGATGGGCAGCTGGGCCAGCACCGGCAGATGGCAGGCCGCAGCCACCTCCGCCACATGGCTCTTTCCGAAGATCTCGTGCCGTCCGCCGCAGTCCGGGCACTGATAGTAGGAGAAGTTCTCGATCAGCCCCAGCACTGGCACGTTCATCAGCTGGGCCATGTTCACCGCCTTGGTGACGATCATGCTGACCAGGTCCTGGGGGGAGGTGACCACAATGATGCCGTCAATGGGCAGGCTCTGGAACACGGTCAGGGGCACATCGCCGGTGCCGGGAGGCATATCCACGAACATATAGTCCACATCACCCCAGTTCACGTCCGTCCAGAACTGCTTTACCACACCGGCGATCACCGGGCCGCGCCACACCACCGGGTCGGTCTCGTTCTCCGTCAGCAGGTTCAGGCTCATCACCTCCACCCCGCCGGCGCTGACCGCCGGGAGGATGCCGCTCTCGTCCCCCATGGCCCGCTCATGGATGCCGAAGGACTTGGGGATGGAGGGGCCGGTGATGTCCGCGTCCAGCACGGCTATCCGGTATCCCAGCTTTGCCGTGGCGGAGGCCAGGCAGGCCGTGACCATGCTCTTGCCCACGCCGCCCTTGCCGCTCATAATGGCGATGACGTGCTTGCAGGAGGAGTGGGCGTTCAGCTTTTCCTTTGGAATAGTATTTTCCCGGCTGCTGCAGTTGGCAGAGCAGCTGGAACAATCATGGGTACATTCTTCAGCCATAATCTTTCGCTCCTTAGCGCATTTTGTACCTGTAAGCATACCACAAACCCCTTCATTTTACAACCGCTTTTTTCCGCCCACCCCAAATTCCCGGTTTGGACCGGCGGCATCGGCCGGAAGAATGTTCCAGGGCCGCCTCGGGGAAAGGGGTGGGAAAGGCGGGGCTTTGCCCCGAAAGGGGGGACCGGCGGCGGCAATGTCGTCAACTTAAAGTGCAGACAATCCTGGGCTGAGGAGGGCGACGCAGCCGGGCAGCCAGCTATGCTGGCGAAGTCACTTAAAGGAGTCGGTAGTGCCTTAAAGTTCTTGATAACGGAGGAGCCCCGAGCTTCCCCTTGAGCCGCCCTCTTTCCCCTATTTCTTGGCGGAGTAATTTACGGCGTCCAAAAATGTGCCAGTGGCACATTTTTAGCCGAAAACCGCAGCCAGCTGTGCTGGCGAGGGTCACTGTCCGAGGAGAATACCGTAAAGGGTCAGCAGGCGGTTGTCAGGCCCGCCGGGAGGGCAAAACGTTTTTCCTTTATCCATCCATATCTAAGAACGCTACGTTGAAAACCCCCTCCACCGGCAGCCGCCGGTTCCCCACCCCTTTCAGGGGAGACAGGCGCAGCAGGAACAGATAGCCCCGCCTGAAAAGCAAAAACGACCCCCACCTCCTGCCAGACACAAAATATCCTTTTCGCCTCTTTTTTAGAGGATTTGCCAGTTTACAGGGCAAAAAAACACGATATAATGAAGTGAGAACCATCATACGGGGAGGAAGCACCATGAACTTCATCAAAATGCACGGCTGCGGCAACGATTACGTCTATGTGGACTGCACCAGGGAGCCTCTGGCCGACCCCAGCGGGGTGGCGAAGCTGGTCAGCGACCGGCACTTCGGCATCGGCTCCGACGGGCTGATTTTAATTTGCCCCTCCGACGTGGCCGACTTCCGCATGGCCATGTACAACGCCGACGGCAGCGAAGGGGCCATGTGCGGCAACGGCATCCGCTGCGTGGCGAAGTTCGTCTATGACGAGGGGCTGTCTCCCAAGACGGAGCTGGCCATCGAGACGAAGGCGGGCATCAAGTACCTCTCCCTGACGGTGGAGGGCGGTAAAGTGTCCCAGGTGCGGGTGGATATGGGCGCGCCCTCCACCCTGGCAAGCGACCTGCCGGTGGTGAGCCTGGGGGATGAGGTCATCGGCCAGCCGGTATCCGTCGGCGGACAGGAGTGGGTCATGACCTGCGTCTCCATGGGCAACCCCCATGCGGTGGTGTGGTGCGACGATGTGAAGTACCTGCCCATTGAACAGTTCGGCCCCCTCTTTGAGCATCACCCCATGTTCCCTGACCGGGTGAACACCGAGTTCGTCCGGGTGATGGACCGGCAGAATCTGGAAATGCGGGTCTGGGAGCGGGGAGCCGGGGAGACCTGGGCCTGCGGCACCGGGGCCTGCGCCACGGCGGTGGCGGCCTACCGGAACGGCCTGTGCGACAGCCTGGTGACCGTTCACCTGCTGGGGGGCGACCTGACCATCCAGGTGACGGAGGACACCGTCCTCATGACCGGCCCGGCCACCACCGTGTTCCGTGGGGAAATCGACCTTTGACCGTTTGCGTCCATATCTGAAAAGGAGAACAGAGCCATGCAGCTGATCGATTTGGTATTCCGTATGAACTATACCCTGTGCCAGGGCACCATGGAGCGGGAGATTTCCGCCCTGGTGTACGACTCCCGAAAGGCCCGGCCCGGGTGCATCTTTATCTGTATGCCCGGCGCCGTCACCGACGGCCACAAGTACATCCCCGATGTCATCGCCAAAGGGGCCGCCGCCGTGGTGGTGGAGCATGATGTCACTGTGCCGGAGGACGTGACCATTCTAAAGGTGGAGAACGCCCGGGTGGCCCTGGCGGAGCTGTCCGCCGCCTGGTTCGGCCACCCCGCGGAGAAGCTGACCACCATCGGCGTCACCGGCACCAAGGGCAAGACCACCACCACCTATATGATTCGGGGCATCCTGGAGAAGGCGGGGCTGAAAACCGGCCTCATCGGCACCATTGAGGCCATCATTGGGGAGGAGCATATCCACGCGGTGAATACCACGCCGGAGTCCTTCCTGGTGCAGGAATACTTCGCCAAAATGGTGGAGGCCGGTATCCAGTATGTGGTGATGGAGGTATCCTCCCAGGCCATGAAGCTGGACCGGGTGGCGGGCTTCACCTATGACTACGCCATCTTCACCAACCTGGAGCCGGACCACATCGGCCCCGGCGAGCATGAGAGCATGGAGGAGTATATCGCCTGCAAGGGCAAGCTGTTCCGCCAGTGCAAGGTGGGTCTGGCCAACGCAGACGCGGACTATCTGGAGCAGGTGATGGAGGGCCACACCTGCCAGCTGGAAACCTTCGGCATGGGGGAGAACGCCGACCTGCGGGCGGTGAACATCCAGAAGATTCACCAGCCCGGCTACCTGGGGGTGCAGTACGACCTGGAGGGGCTGGAGCAGTACACCGTCCGGGTGGACATTCCCGGCGACTTCACTGTGTACAACTCCCTGGCCGCCATCGCCCTGTGCCGCCACCTGGGTGTGCCCAGGGAAGCTGTGCTGCAGGCCCTGAACACCATTCAGGTGAAGGGCCGGCTGGAGATTTATCCCACCCCCGGGGACTATACCCTGATGATTGACTACGCCCACAACGCCATGAGCCTGGAGGCCCTACTGACCAACATTCGGGCCTACGGCCCCCGGCGTATCCTGTGCCTCTTCGGCTGCGGCGGCAACCGGGCCAGGAGCCGCCGGTACGAGATGGGGGAGGTATCCTCCCGGCTGGCGGATTTGACCGTGGTCACCAGCGATAACCCCAGGAACGAGGATCCCCTGGCCATCATTGACGATATTCTGGTGGGCGTCCGCAAGGCGGACGGAGCCTATGTCACCATCCCTGACCGGAAGGAGGCCATCCGCTACTGCATGGAGCAGGGCCAGGCGGGGGACGTGGTCATTCTGGCCGGGAAGGGCCATGAGGACTATCAGGAGATCCGCGGCGTCCGCCACCACATGGACGAGCGGGAACTGATTGAAGAAATCATTCAGGAGGGGGCCGCGCAATGAGGATCAACGGCGTCCACCACATCTGCCTGAAAGCGTCCACCCCGGAGGAATGGGAGAAGGCGCTGGACTTCTACGGAACCGTCCTGGGGCTGGCGGTGCGCCGCCAGTGGCCGGGAGGCGTGATGCTCTGCGCGGGCAACTCCGTCATTGAGCTGTACGACAGCGCCGACGAGGCGCTGCCTCAGGGCGCCATCCGCCATGTGGCCCTGTCCACCCCCGATGTGGACGAGTACATCGCCGCCGTCCGGGCGGCGGGCTACCCCGTCACCGTGGAGCCCAGGGACGTGACCCTGGACAGTGTGCCCCCCTGCCCCATCCGCATCGCCTTCTGCCAGGGGCCGCTGGGGGAGGAAATCGAGTTCTTCTGTGAACAGCGGGAGGCCCACCCCCTGAAATTCTACGGCACCATGATTTGCCCCAACTGCGTGGAGGCCCAAGAGGTTCTGCGGAAGAAGGGGATGGACTACGAGTTCATCGACATCACCGCCTCCACCGCCAACCTGAAGGAGTTCCTGCACCTGCGGGACAGCAGCCCGGCCTTTGACCGGGTGAAGGAGAAGGGCACCATCGGCATCCCCTGCTTCCAGAAGGAGGACGGCAGCGTCACCTTCCAGCTGGAGGATTGCCTGGAGTGAACACGACAGCCAGCCCGGCATTGCCTGGGCTGGCTGTTTTTCTGCGCTTTTGTCCTTTTGGGGCAATGTCATCAACTTAGGGGCATTACACTCCTTAGACAAAGTTTGATGAAGAAAATAGGTTTTTGCCCTTGCCAGGGCGGGGCCTACTTTTCTCGCTCCGCCGAGAAAAGTAGCAAAAGAGGGCGGCTCAAGGGGGAGCTTCGGGGCCTCGCTCCCCCTTAAGAAACCCCCTCCTAT
>JAJBUK010000104.1:65247-76985 GCA_020860385.1 Clostridiales bacterium | reverse complement strand
ACTGCGCTACGGCGTGGCCCTGCCGGGCGGCCTGCTCCCACCAATCGGCGGCCTTGGCCTTGTCCTCTGTCACGCCTATGCCGTTGTTGTAGCAAACACCCAGATTGTACTGCGCATCCGCATCGCCCAGCCTGGCGGCCTTTTCAAACAGCGTAAACGCCCCGTCATAGTCCTTCGCATGGTAACGCTCCATGGCCTCGTCATAGGCGTTCTGTGCCTCGTTCTCCGGCTTGTCCGCCGGGGCGGCGGCTTTGGCTTCTGCCTCGACCTTGGCTTTCGCCTCTGCGGCGGCTTTGGCTTTGGCTTCTGCTTCGGCCCTGGCTTTGGCCTCCGCCTCAACCCTGGCTTTGGCTTCCGCCTCAGCCCTGGCTTTGGCCTCTGCTTCTGCCTCCGCTTTGGCTTTGGCTTCTGCTTCCGCCTTGGCTTTGGCTTTTGCCTCTGCTTCGGCCTTGGCTTTGGCCTCTGCTTCGGCTTTGGCTTTTGCCTCGGCCTCCGCTTTGGCTTTCGCTTCTGCGGCGGCGGCCCTGGCCTCGGCGGCGGCTTTGGCCTCCTCCGCCGCCTTGGTGGCGCGGGCCAGCTCCTCCAGCCTGGCCTGATACTCCGCCAGCAGGCGTTCCTTCTCGTCCGTCTGGGCGGCCTGAGGCTGCTCCGGGGCGGGGGCAGGCTCCGGCTCAGCGGGCTGCGGGGCGTCGGCCTGCTCCAGCTTGATGGCGGCGTTCAGCAGGGCCCGCAGGCCGTCCCGGTCCCCATCGTAGACGTAGATGGTAACGCTGCTGCCGTCCTGATAGCGGACGGTATGGTCGTACTTGTTCCCCGGCACGGCCCGGATGCTTTTCAGCCCCTCCAGGGGGAGCCGGGTGGTGGCGCCATCCTTCTTATGGAAAAGCGGGAAAACGTCGTTATAAAGCGCCTCCGCCGTCAGCAGGAAACCGGCCTTGCCGCCGCCAAAGACGGTGGTGTCATAGACGGCGAGCACGTCCTCCCGGCGCACGCCGGAGGCGTAGCTGCGCAGCGCGCCGGTCAGCACCTTCTCCTTCAGCTCGGCGGCGGGCTTCATTTGCCAGCCCGCTTTGTTGGCGGCTTCCATCAGTTTGGCTGCCTGTTCCTTGGTCAACATAAAATCTCCTCCTGTATGTTTCACTGTGGTACCTATCGCTTTCCGTTCTTTTGTTATTATGGCACATTCGCAAACGAAAAGCAACGGCGTTTGACGAAAGAACTTCTGAATCGCTGCAACTGCGCGGCGGGCGGTGCAAACCTGCACAAGTCCGCTGCAAACTGAAAAATAACGGTTGTATCATCCGCACAAATCTGATACAATAAGAACAGAATGCCGGGGCGATACGGCCCGCCAGCCGCGCTGCCGCCTGCGCCCGGCCGCTCCAAAGGAATCCTGTCACACACGAAAGGAAGGTCACTATGGCTTATCGGTTGTTGGAATTGAACCCCCAGCTGACACCCTATGAGGGGGATATCCGTCAGCGGATGGACAACTACCATTGGAAAAAGGAGCAGCTCCTGCACGATGGCGCTACCCTGAAGGACTTCGCCAACGCCCACCTCTTCTACGGCTTCCACCATGTGGAGGGCGGCTGGGTGTACCGGGAGTGGGCGCCTGCGGCCCAGCGGGTCTGGCTGATGGGCGACTTCAACGGCTGGAACCCCAAGAGCCACGAGCTGCACGACCATGACGACGGCGTGTGGGAGATCTTCCTGGAGGGCGACAACGCCCTGTGGAACGGCTGCAAGGTGAAAACCGTGGTGAAGCATGACGGCTCCACCGCCGAGCATATCCCCCTGTACGCCCGCCGGGTGGTGCAGGACGAAAAGACGATTCAGTGGTGCTGCGAGGTGTGGGACGATTCCGTCTCCTACCCCTGGACGGACCAGGGGTTCAGCAGCCAGGAGGAGCTGCTGATTTACGAGGCCCATGTGGGCATGGCCCAGGAGGAGGAGCGCATCGGCACCTATCGGGAGTTTGCCGACAAGACCCTCCCCCGCATCCAGAAGGCGGGCTATAACACCATCCAGCTCATGGCCATCATGCAGCACCCCTATTACGGCTCCTTTGGCTACCAGGTGTCCAGCTTCTACGCCGCCTCCAGCTGGTTCGGCCTGCCGGAGGATTTGAAGTACCTGGTGGACAAGGCCCACAGCATGGGCATCCGGGTCATTATGGACCTGGTACACTCCCACGCGGTGAAGAACACGGCGGAGGGCATCAACTGCTTTGACGGCACCGAGTGGCAGTTCTTCCACCGGGGGGAGCAGGGCGACCATCCCGCCTGGGGCACCAAGCTGTTCAACTATAACGACAACAATGTGCTGCACTTCCTGCTGTCCAACCTGAAGTTCTGGCTGGAGGAGTACCACTTTGACGGCTTCCGCTTTGACGGCGTCACCTCCATGCTGTACCATGACCACGGGCTGGGGACGGACTTTGACAGCAACGCGAAGTACTTCTCCCTGAATACGGACACAGAGGCCGTCACCTATTTGCAGCTGGCCAACGAGCTGATTCGCCAGGTGAAGCCGGACGCCATCACCATCTCCGAGGATATGTCCGGTATGCCGGGGATGTGCCTGCCCATCGAGGACGGCGGACTGGGCTTTGACTACCGCCTGGGCATGGGCCTGCCGGATATGTGGATTAAGCTGGTAAAGGAGCAGTCCGACGAGCAGTGGGATTTGGACAAGATTTGGTCCTCCATGTGCCTGCGCCGCCCCGGCGAGAAAACCGTGGCCTATGTGGAGAGCCACGACCAGGCCCTGGTGGGGGATAAGACCATGATTTTCCGTCTGGCGGACGCCAGCATGTACACGGACATGGACAAGGCCACCCACAACCTGGTCATTGACCGGGCCATCGCCCTCCACAAGATGATTCGCCTGCTGACCATCGCCGGCGGCGGCGAGGCCTACCTGAACTTCATGGGCAACGAGTTCGGCCATCCGGAGTGGATCGACTTCCCCCGGGAGGGCAACGGCTGGAGCTTCTTCCACTGCCGCCGCCAGTGGAGCCTGGTGGACAACGGCTACCTGAAATATCAATGGCTGGGGGACTTTGACCGGGACATGGTCGCCACCGTGAAGGACGCCAACCTGTTCGAGCAGTGGATGCCCCACCTGAACTGGATGCACCGGCAGGACCAGGTCATCGCCTTTGAGCGCAGCGGCCTGCTGTTCGTTTTGAACTTCAACCCCACGCAGTCCTTTGACAACTACCGCATCCCGGTGACGGCGGGGGGCGACTATGAGGTGGTGCTTTGCACTGACGATGAATGTTACGGCGGCCAGAACCGCATCAGCCACCAGCACTATCCCAGCCTGATTCCCGGCGAGTATGGCCGGAAGCTGCGGCTGTACCTGCCCGCTCGCACCGGCGTGGTGCTCCGCGCCATTCCCGGCACAGATACGCCCCAGGAGGAAGCGGCTGAGAACGCAGAGGCATAACGACCACAGAGCTGGGGCGGTTCCCGCCCCGGCTCTTTCCGGAAAAGAGGCACCATGAAGGAACTGATTTTGCTGTTCGGCTGCGACCTGATGAGCGCCAACGCCCTGACCGCCGCAGCCCAGGGGCAGGGCGTCCCCGCCGTGCGCATTGAGCGCAGCCTGTACAACCGCCCCATCGGCACCCTGACCCAGGTCAACCAGGCCCGCTCCCTGTACACCAGAGCGCCCTATATCGGGCCGGAGCTGGAGGTGCCCATGGCGGTGCTGTGCGGCTTTGCCAACGATGAGCGGCTGGACGCCGTGGTAGCCGGGCTGAACGCCACCGGGGCCAGGGTGGTCAAGTGCATCCTGACGCCGGACAACGCCCGGTGGAACGTCATCACCCTGCAACGGGAGCTGCTGAAGGAGCGGGACGCCATCACCTCGGCAGAAACGGCTCAATAACAAAAAATCACCCTCCGCAACGCGTACAAAACGCAGTGCGGAGGGTATCTTTCTGTGTGCGGTTCAGGTGTTCCGGATGAACTGGGCCAGGGCGTCCACGGTGCCGTCAATGCCCAGCAGGGTGCTGTCCAGAATCAAGTGGTACTGGTTCATATCGTCCCAGCGCTGGTTGGTGTAGTAATTGTAGTAGTTGGCGCGCTTCTTGTCGGTGTGCTGAATCATCTGCCTGGCGGCCTTCTCATTGTCCGCGCCGTAAGTCTCCTTCAGGGAGAGGATGCGCTCCACCCGCTGCTCCATGGGTGCGGTGATGAAGATGCTGAACAGGCTGGGATTCTCCCGGAACTGATAGCTGGCGCAGCGACCAATGATGACGCAGGGGCCCTTCTTCACCTGCTTGCGGAGGTAGTCAAACTCCTGCTTGGCCAGCTTGTCCTCAAAGGACTCCTCCCGGTTGTTCAGCACCACGTTGTAAATGAACGCGCCCATAGAGCTTTCGCTGCTCTGCTCCAGTAGGGCTTCGCAGACCCCCAGCTTCTTCGCCGCTTCCGCCAGCACGGCCTTGTCATAAAAGGCGTAGCCCAACTCCTGGGACAGCTTGAGGCCGATTTCCCGGCCGCCGCTGCCGAACTGCCTGCCGATGGTGATAATACTCTTCATACTGTGAACCTCCCTGTGGGCCGCCTGCGGGCAGAGTTGCCGATGCGCCGCCAATTTTCTAGTTTTATTATACACTGCCCCGGCCGAAAATGCAAGAAGTTTATGAAAAATCGCAAATATAGCAGCCCGCTTCTGTCGGATTTTTTTGAAAAAAAGCCTTGACAAAAAGGATTCTTCTGCTATAATAAAATTAGAATTAAACTAATTCTTAAATAAGGAGGCCGCTATGCGTTACAGAGAGCTTATCCTACAGCAGCTTCGTGGGTCCGACGGCCACCCCACCGCAGAGCAGCTCTACTTACAGGTGAAGAAGGTTCAGCCCTCCATCGCCATGGCCACGGTGTACAACAACCTGGCCGCTCTGGTGCAGGACGGGCTGATCCGCCGGGTGCGTATTCCCGACCAGGCGGACCGGTACGATAAGACCATGACCCCCCATGACCACTTGATTTGTGACCGCTGCGGAAGGCTAGCCGACATCCAGCTGGGCAACTTTTCCCAGACACTGGAGGAGAAGCTGGGCATTCCCGTGGAATCCTATGACCTGAGCGTTCACTATGTCTGTCCCGACTGCCGGGACAGCGAGAGCCAATCTGCATAACTTGCCAACAATCACACAAACTAAGCAAAAAGGAGATTTGAACCATGGAACTGAAAGGCACTAAGACCGAAGCCAACCTGAAGACCGCTTTCTCCGGTGAGAGCGAAGCCCGCAACAAGTACACCTATTTCGCCAGCGTCGCCAAGAAGGAGGGCTATGAGCAGATCGCGGCCCTGTTCCTGAAAACCGCTGACAACGAGAAGGAACACGCCAAGATGTGGTTCAAGGAGTTGGGCGGCCTGGGCGACACCGCCCAGAACCTACTGTCCGCCGCCGAGGGCGAGAACTACGAGTGGACGGATATGTACGCCACTTTCGCCAAGGAGGCCGAGGAGGAGGGCTTCACCGCCCTGGCCGCCAAATTCCGCATGGTGGGCGAGGTGGAAAAGCACCACGAGGAGCGCTACCGCGCCCTGCTCCACAATGTGGAGATGCAGGAGGTCTTCGCCAAGGGCGAGCTGACCATGTGGGAGTGCCGCAACTGCGGCCACCTGGTCATGGGCAAGAAGGCCCCCCAGGTGTGCCCGGTCTGCGCCCATCCCCAGAGCTATTTCGAGGTCAGGGCGGAGAATTATTGACGCAGGCACTGCGCAGAAATCAAGAGGAGGGGCAGCCCGTGGGGCTGCCCCTCCTTTTGCGGTCGCTTAGCTGATAAAGGTGATATTTTTCCTCAGTCCACCGGCGGCAGGGTGGGCTCCGGCGCCGTGTCCCGCTGCCTGGCGGCGTTCACGATGATGGAGACGCACTGCTCCACCCCCAGGTAGCCGCTGTCCAGATTCAGGTTGTAATTGCGGAAGTCGCCCCACTCATGATCGGTGTAATACTTGTAATAGGTGGCGCGGTTGCGGTCACGCTGCTGCAAATACTTCTTGGGGTCGGCGGGCGTCTCGTGATAGACCTCCTGGATGCGCTTGATGCGGTAGGGATAATCCGAGTGAATAAAGACCTTCAGCGTATCGCAGGTACCATTCAGCACATAGTCGGCACAGCGGCCAACGATGACGCAAGGCTCCGCCGCAGCAAAGTCCTGAATGGCCTTGCATTGCAGCCGATAGATCATGTCCTGGGGGTCCTCAAAATAGAGGCCGCCGGTCAGGGAGAAGCCGCTCCAGAACTTGGAGCGCTGGTTGACATACTCACCCTGCTCTGCAACAACGTCCTTCGTAAAGCCGCTTTGCTCGGCCACATGGTCCAGAATCGCACTGTCGTAGAACGGCATCCCCAATTCCTTGGCGACCATTTCTCCAATGCTATGGCCTGCGCTGCCGTATTCACGGGCAATGGTAATGACAGGTAACATGATAAAACCCTCCTTGTTACAGCCTGTTTTCTGTGAGATACGCAAAGTTCAATTCTACTTCTCTCATCGTGATTGCATTATATTACAATTTTGCCGTTCTGTCAAGGGGGTTCCCTCTGCGTTTTGCACAAAACACAAAGAAGCGATTTTTCCGCCGGATAGGGCTGCTTTTCCGCGCCTCCGCAGAGAATTTTTGATTGACAGAACCTGCCCAAATGGTATAATGAGATTATCAATTCGCAGGAGGAACGATTCTTATGAACATTCTGTTGACCGGAGGCGCAGGCTTCATCGGGAGCCATACCGCCGTTGAACTGATTCAGGAGGGACACACCGTCGTAGTGGTGGACAACCTGGTCAACGCAAGCCCGGAGAGCCTGAAACGGGTGGGCGTCATCACCGGCACCGAGCCGAAGCTCTACACCGTAGACCTTCGGGACCGGGCGGGGCTGGAGCAGGTCTTTGCGGAAAACCACTTCGACTGCGTGATTCACTTCGCCGGGCTGAAGGCGGTGGGCGAGAGCGTCGCCAAGCCCCTGGAGTACTATGACAACAACCTGACCGGCACCCTGGTGCTGCTGGAGGTCATGCGGGCCCACGGCTGCAAGAACCTGATTTTCTCCTCCTCCGCCACGGTCTACGGTTCCCCGGCGGAAATTCCCATCACGGAAAACTGCCCCAAGGGTTCCCCCACCAACCCCTATGGCTGGACGAAGAGCATGATCGAGCAAATCCTCACCGACGTGCAGTTTGCCGACAAGGAGTGGAACGTGGTGCTGCTGCGGTACTTCAACCCCATCGGCGCCCACCAGAGCGGCCTGATTGGGGAGAACCCCAACGGCATCCCCAACAACCTGATGCCCTACATCACCCAGGTGGCGGTGGGCAAACTGCCCCAGCTCAGCGTCTACGGCAACGACTATGACACCCCCGACGGCACCGGTGTGCGGGACTATATCCATGTGGTAGACCTGGCTAAGGGCCATGTGAAGGCCCTTGACGCCATCGGACGGCAATGCGGCCTGGCGGTCTACAACCTGGGCACCGGCGTGGGCTACTCCGTGCTGGACGTGGTGAACACCTTCAGCCAGGTCAACCAGGTGGAGATTCCCTACGTCATCAAGGGCCGCCGGGCCGGCGACCTGGCCACCTGCTACTCCGACCCCTCCAAGGCCGGTGAGGAGCTGGGCTGGCACGCGGAGCTGGGCCTGGCGGAGATGTGCCAGGACTCCTGGCGCTGGCAGAAGAACAACCCCAACGGCTTTGAAAGCTGACGGGTTCTCCCTTCCATTACACAGGCAGGGGCGCGGCTGCGCCCCTGCCTGTGTTCGTTTCGGCGGAAGCTGAGGGGCAAAAAAGCCCTTTTCGTTTCCCCAAAGATGTGGTATGATAGTGCTGTCATGGCATAGAACAGCAGGCCGTGGCGCGGGCGGGAATCCCGCCCGAAAGACTGACAGCGTTTAAAGGTGGGAACACTTATGTGTGGTATCGTAGGTTTTACAGGCAGCAGCGCCGCTGCGCCGATTTTGCTGGACGGGCTTTCCAAGCTGGAGTACCGGGGCTATGACTCCGCCGGTATCGCCGTGGAGCATCAGGGAAAAATCGAGGTAGTCAAGGCCAAGGGCAGGCTGAAAATCCTGTCCGAGATGACGAACAACGGCCTGGCGGTGCCGGGCAGCTGTGGCATCGGCCACACCCGCTGGGCCACCCACGGCGACCCTTCCACGGTGAACGCCCATCCCCAGTGCTCCGCGGACCGGAAAATCACCCTCGTCCACAACGGCATCATTGAGAACTATCAGGAAATCAAGGACTTCCTCACCAAGCACGGCTATCGGTTCGTCTCCAGCACGGACACCGAGGTGGTGGCCAACCTGCTGGATTACTACTACAAGGGCGGCAACTCCGGCTTCGGCAGCGGCACCGGCAATATGCTGCGGTCCATCTCCAAGGCCATGCGCCGAATGCGGGGCTCCTACGCCCTGGGCATTCTGGTACAGGATGAGCCGGGGACGATTTACGCCGTGCGGAAGGACAGCCCGCTGATCGTCAGTGTGGCCGAGGACGGGACCTACATCGCCTCCGACGTGCCCGCCATCCTGAAATACAGCCGCAACGTCTATTATCCAGACAATCAGGAGGTGGTGCGGCTGACTCCGGAAGGCGCGGAGTTTTACGACATCGACGGCGAGCGGGTGGAGAAGCCCCTCTCCGTGGTGGAGTGGGACACGGAGGCCGCCGAAAAGGGCGGCTACGAGCACTTTATGATGAAGGAGATTCACGAGCAGCCCAAGGCGGTGCAGGACGCTATCAGCGCCCGCATTGACGAGGCGGGCAACATCGACCTGGGGGAGCTGCACTTGGACGAGGAGCAGATTCGGCAGCTGGAGCGGCTCTACATCGTGGCCTGCGGCAGCGCCTATCATGTGGCGGTGGCCGCCAAGTACGTCATTGAGGAGCTGACCAACATCTCCGTGGAGACCGACCTAGCCTCGGAGTTCCGGTACCGGAAGCCCAAGCTGGCGAAGAACGCCATGGTCATCGTCATCAGTCAATCCGGCGAAACGGCGGACACCCTGGCCGCCATGCGGGAGGCCCAGAAGCTGGGCTGCAAGGTATTGGCCATCGTCAACGTGGTGGGCAGCTCCATCGCCCGGGAGGCGGATCATGTGATGTACACCTGGGCAGGGCCGGAGATTTCCGTCGCCACTACCAAAGCCTACAGCGCCCAGCTGGCCTGCATCTACCTGCTGGCCACCCAGTTCGGCAAGCTCCAGGGCACCATCGACGAGGAGAAGTACCACTATCTGATTGACGAAATGGAGAAGCTTCCCAACGACATCAGCCGGATTTTGGAGGACAAGGAGCGGCTGCAATGGTTCTCCTCCAAGTACGCCAGCGCCCAGGATATCTTCTTCATCGGCCGGGGCATTGACTACGCCGTCAGCCTGGAGGGCAGCCTAAAGTTGAAGGAGGTCAGCTATATCCACTCCGAGGCCTACGCCGCCGGAGAACTGAAGCACGGGGCCATCAGCCTGGTGGAGAACAATATGCTGGTCATCAGCGTGCTGACCCAGCCGGAACTATACGAGAAGATGGTCAGCAACATGGTGGAGGTCAAGAGCCGGGGAGCTTACGTCATGGGCCTGACCAACTACGGCAACTACGCCGTAGAGGACACGGCGGACTTCACCGTCTACGTCCCCAAGCGGGAGCCCCTCTTCATGCCCTCCCTGGCCATCATCCCCCTACAGCTGCTGGCCTACTACGTCAGCTGCGCCAAGGGCCTGGACGTGGATAAGCCCAGGAATCTGGCAAAGTCCGTCACTGTGGAATAAGAGATACAATAGAAAAACCTCCCCTCTGCGCATTGCAGAGGGGAGGCGTTTATCATACCGGTTTTTAGTTGGGGCGAATCACGCAGGTGACGCCGTTTTTCTTCCACCAGTTGGAGGCGCTGCTGTCCGGGCCGCATTTATAGGTGCTGACCTCTTTGCTGCTCTGAGCGCCATAGAAGTAGTAGGTGTCGCCCTTCTTATAGGCGAAAATGGCGATGCAGTGTGTGGAGCTACCGTTACGCACCACAATGTCGCCAGGCTGTAGGTCAATTTTCGTGATGCTCTTGTTGTTGGTTTTAATAATGGTGCAGTTGACCAACTTAGATGCGCCATAGGGCATGGAGCCAGAGGAGGCATGACTAACTGAACCGGTGGAATATCCAGTGGACTTCAAAATATAGCTGACAAAGGTACCGCAGGAAACCTGATGTTTGTTCAGGTCGGCACCAGATTTGTAGTACCAGTTACCATCGGAACGAATTTTGCTACAGAAGGAGGCCGCCGCCGCCAGAATCTTCTTGGCCCCGCTGGACGTGCTGGACGTGGTGGAGGAGCTGGACGAGCTGCTGCTGGAGTTGCTGGAAGAGCTGGAGGAACTGGACGAACTGCCGCTGGAGCTGCTGGTCTTGTTGCTGGTGGTGGTTGTTGTGGTAACAGCGGCGGCGTTGACCGTCACCTCGCAGGTGCTGGTGACGCCGTTGGCCGTGCAGCTGACGGTGCAGGTGCCCGCCGCCACAGCGGTGACCACACCGCTTTCATCCACGGTGGCCACTGCGTTGTTGGAGGACGTCCAGGTGATTTCCTCACTGAAGGTCTGCTTCATCGTCAGGGTGCTGGTGCCGCCCACCGTCAGGGTCAGCGTGGACTGGCTCAGGCTGGGGTCGGGGATGTGCAGGTCGCAGTTAACCTCGTAATCATTGATTTTCACGGAGATCACGCAGTCACCAGTGCCGCTGGCCGTCACTGTGCCGTGTTGGGTCACAGTGGCCACTGCCTCGTCAGAGGTGGACCAGACGGCGGCATCCTTATTGGCGCCGGACAGCTCCAGCTCATAAATGCTGCCTGCCACCAGGGTGATTTCGGTATAATCCAGGGTCGGGGTGCTGACGGTCACAGTGGCGGAGACCTCGCAGCCGTTCAGGTAGCAGACGATGTTGGTGGTGCCGGGGGCAACGCCGGTCACAGTGCCGTTCTCGTCCACGGTGGCGATGGATTCGTCCTCAGAGAACCAGATGGCAGCGGCGCCGTCCAGAAGCTCTGCATCAAAGGTCAGGGTCTTTTCCGCAGCCAGGTTGACCGTGGTGCTGCCGCCTGCCAGGGTGGGCAGGTCGCAGACGGTCATCTCCACGCTGTAGGTCGTGCCGGCGATTTTAGTGGTGAAGGTAGTGGTACCGGTAGCCAGGCCAGTGACTGACCCCAGGCTGTCCGCCGTTGCCACCTCCGGGTTAGAGGAGGTCCAAGTCAGCTCCTGATTGTAGTTCTCAATGCTCAGCAGGCCCACGCTGCCGAGGTACATCGTGCTGCTCTCCGCCGTCAGGACGGGCTCCAGCACCTCAATGACGGTGGTAGATTTCACCCGCTCGTCAATGGTGGCGGTAATGGTCACAGAACCGGAATCCAGCGCTGTCACAACGCCGTCCTCCGTGATGGTGGCGACAGAGGTGTTGCTGCTGCTCCAGGTCACGCTCTCGCAGTCATCAGACAGGGAAAGCTGCAAGGTATCGTCAATGCAAAGCTCTTCCAGAATGGGATCCGGTTCCGGCTCTTCATCCTCGGCGGGTTCCTCTGCCTC
This sequence comes from Clostridiales bacterium, assembly GCA_020860385.1. Lineage (GTDB taxonomy): Bacteria > Bacillota > Clostridia > Oscillospirales > Oscillospiraceae > Onthomonas. The sequence continues at coordinate 65,400 of JAJBUK010000104.1, read as the reverse complement.
GGTCTCGGAGGTTTCCTCGGGCTCAGCCTCGGAGGTTTCCTCAGTTTCAGTTGCTTCCGGTTCCTCTGCCTCAGCCTCGGACGCTTCCTCGGTTTCCTCCGGCTCCTCGGTTTCGGACGCTACCGGCTCTTCGGCCTCGGTTTCCTCCGGTTC
>JAJBUK010000104.1:54139-65147 GCA_020860385.1 Clostridiales bacterium | reverse complement strand
GCCTCGGTTTCCTCCGGTTCCTCGGTCTCAGCCGCTACCGGCTCTTCGGTTTCGGATTCTACCGGCTCTTCGGCCTCAGACTCAGACGGTTCTTCGGATGCAGATTCCTCGGCGGATTCTTCACCCTCAGTCTCCGACGCTTCCTCCGCGTTCTCAGCCTCGTCATCGTCCTCAATGCCGCCGTCATCCAGCAGTTCGTCCTCATCCTCTTCCGTCTCGGCTACGATGGTAGGAACCTTGCTGACAGAGACCAGGTATGTATAGCTGTTATCATTCACCTGTGCGCAGATGGTAGTGGTGCCCGCGCTCAAGGTCGTCAGGGTGCCGTCGCTGGAGACCGTTGCCACGGCTTCGTTGGAGGAGGTCCAAACCACCTGCTCCTCCACGCGGGCCACCTGGTTGTCCGTCACGTCTTCCCGGAGCAGGCTCAGGGTTTCGCCAACGTACAGGTTGCTGGCTGCATCCTCGTCCGCCAGCAGGCTGGGAATCTTGGGGATCGCCAGCCAAATGCCAACGGCAAGCACCAGCGCCATCGCCGCAGCGGCGCAGACGGTAAACAGCAGGGCGTGTTTTTTACGGCCATCATTGACGGCGTTGATCGTTTCTACCATCCGTTTTTTCATGCTTTGCTTCCTCTCTGTAGATGAGTTATCGTAATGTGGCAGCTCCACACATTGGTTTTTAAAAAGTGCCCGGCGAATTAGCTCCAAAAAAGGGGGTATTTGCCGGAACCTTCCCTATTATAACAGAGGTATGACCGCCCTGTCAATGCAAAAAATGACAAAAATGAAAAAAAGTTACAAATTGTTACCCTCCGGATTGCCGCCATCTCCGGCCCGGGCTATAGCAGATTACGGATGGTAATGCGTTCCGTCTCCGCCAGATGCTCCACATAGGCCACCAGCGTCCCGTTGGCCCCGTCATACTCCGGCCCGGCTTCCCATTGCAGGAAGCCCTGCACCTCCTGGAAGCCGGTGCTGACCTCGTCGGTATCGCACAGGCTCAGGGTGACGGAGAGCCACAGCTGGCTGCCCTCCCACACCTCCTGGGCCTGGGCGGTCAGGGTGCGGGCGGCATCCCAGTCCCCCTGGGCCACCGCCTCCTCCGCCTGGTTCAGGTCACCCACAATGCGCCCTGTCACCGTTTCCACATACCAGAGGTTCAGCAGCGCGCCCCCGAACAGGGCCAGCACCAGCCCCCCGCAGATCCAAAACCGTTTCAAGCGTTCCGCTCCCTTCTGGCAAAATACAGCTGACCGGACTGGTCCATGGTCAGCAGGTACACCTCGCGCAGCTCCACATGGTAGGCCGCCAGCTGGGCGTTCAGCCAGGCGCGGGTCAGCCCCCGGCGGCGGAGGTTCTGCTCCAGCACCGCGCCGTCGCTGACCAGCATCACCGGCAGGCCGCCCTCCTCCGGCGTTAGCCCCAGCTGGCGGGCCGTTGGGGGCTGCTCGTCGGCTTTCAGGAGGACGGACACCTGTCCGGAGTTTTCCAGAATGGCGTAGCGCACCGTGTTCAGGTCAGTGACCCCCTGGAGCCGCAGCTCCTCCAGCAGCTCATCAGTGGTGAACCGGTTCTTCGCCATGGCCTGCTGGCAGATGACGCCGTTCTCCACAATGACGCTGGGGGTGCCGCAGACCAGCCCCCGGAACCGGACGCTTTTCATCGTCAGCACGGACACCATCATCGTCAGGCACACCACGATGAGGATGGGCAGCACCCCGTACAGCAACGGAATGCCGAAGTCCTGCATGGGGACGCTGGCCAGGTCGGACAGCACCATGGCCAGCACCAGCTCTGCCGGCTCCAGCTCCCCCACCTGCTTCTTTCCCATGAGGCGCATACTCACCACCAGCAGCAGATATAAAATCACCGTGCGCAGAATGCAGATCGCCACAGTGCGCTCCCCCTTCCTCTTTCCCGTTATTGTGTCCAAGGGGGCGGAAAATATGGGGGCTTCCTTGGCAGGATTGGAGAAATCGAAAAAAGCAAAATTCTCTAGTTGCATTCCCCTTCGTTTTGTGGCATAATAGAGCGAAGAATGAATGCAGGGAAGTTCTACGCGTGTACGGAATGTGACGCGCGGTGCTTCCTGTTTTTTCAAGCCTGCGGGAAGGCCCGCCGCCTGAACAGGCGGCACGTTCCCTAAAGGGAGTTAGAAATCAGAAAGGTGGAATGTGGGATATGAAGGCGACCTTAATCCTGGAAAACGGCGATACCTTTGAGGGCAGCAGCATCGGCAGCACCAGAGACTGCATCTGTGAGATGGTGTTCAACACGTCCATGGTGGGCTATCAGGAGATTCTGACCGACCCCTCCTATGCGGGCCAGGGCGTGATCATGACGTATCCCCTGATTGGCAACTATGGCGTGAACCATGAGGACAATGAGAGCCGCCGCCCCTGGGCGGACGCCTTCCTGATTCGCCATCTGGCCACCAGGGGGAGCAACTTCCGCTGTGAGGACACGTTGGACAACTATTTAAAGGAGCATGACATCACCGGTATTCAGGACATCGACACCCGGGCTGTCACTCGTATTCTCCGCGATCAGGGTGTTATGAACGGCATGATTACCTGTGCGGAGAATTTTTCTGTGGAGGAGTGCCTGGAAAAAATCCGCGCCTACCGGGTCTCCGGCACGGTGGAAAAGACCTCCACCGACCATGTGGAGCATTTCGCCGGAGACGGCTACCGTCTGGCCATGTATGACTTCGGGCAGAAGCTGAACATGATTCGCCGCCTGAACGCCAGGGGGATGGACATCACCCTGTTCCCCGCCCACACCCCGGCGGAGACCGTCCTGAACGGCAACTTTGACGCCGTCATGCTGTCCAACGGCCCCGGCGACCCGGCGGACTGCACCGAAATCATTGCCGAAGTGAAGAAGCTGTACGACTCCGACCTGCCCATCTTCGCCATCTGCCTGGGCCACCAGCTCATGGCCCTGGCCACCGGCGCGAAGAGCGAGAAGATGCCCTTCGGCCACCGGGGAGCCAACCATCCGGTGAAGGATTTGGCCCGGGGCCGCTGCTTCATCACCAGCCAGAACCACGGCTACGTCATCAAGGCGGACAGCATCGACCCCAATGTGGCGGAAATCAGCCACGTCAACGTGAACGACGGCACCGTGGAGGGCCTGCGCTACAAGGGCAAGCACATCTTCACCGTCCAGTTCCACCCGGAGGCCTCCCCCGGCCCGGTGGACACCGACTATCTGTTTGACGAGTTTGACGCCATGATTGCCGCAGCCAAAGCGGAGCAGGAAGGAGCGAACTGAAATGCCGCTGGATAAGAGCTTAAAAAAGGTATTGGTCATCGGCTCCGGCCCCATCATCATCGGCCAGGCCGCCGAGTTTGACTACGCAGGCACCCAGGCCTGCCGCTCCCTGAAAGAAGAGGGCATTGAGGTGGTGCTGGTGAACTCCAACCCCGCCACCATTATGACGGACAAGGACGTGGCCGACCACGTTTACATCGAGCCGCTGAACTGCTACACCCTGGCCGAGGTCATTGAGAAGGAGCGCCCTGACGCCGTGCTGCCCACCTTGGGCGGTCAGGTGGGGCTGAACCTGGCCATGAACCTGTATGAGGACGGCACGCTGGACAAGTTCAACGTCCAGCTGCTGGGCACCAGCGCCGCCTCCATCCACAAGGCGGAGGACCGCCAGGGCTTTAAAGACACCATGGAATCCATCGGCCAGCCCTGCGTCACCTCTGAGGTGGTGCATGACGTGCAGGCCGCCGTGGACTTCACCAACACCATCGGCTACCCCGTCATTGTCCGCCCCGCCTACACCCTGGGGGGCACCGGCGGCGGCATCGCCTATGACGAGGTCATGCTCCGGGAGATTTGCGACCGGGGCCTGAACCTGAGCCGCGTCCACGAATGCCTCATCGAGCGGTGCATCTCCGGCTGGAAGGAAATCGAGTTCGAGGTCATGCGGGACTCCGCAGGCAACGTTATCACCATCTGCGGCATGGAGAATATCGACCCTGTGGGCGTCCACACAGGCGACTCCATCGTGGTGGCTCCCACCCAGACCCTGGCCAACAAGGAGTATCAGATGCTCCGCACCGCCGCTCTGGACATCATCTCCGCCCTGGAAATCGAAGGCGGCTGCAACTGCCAGTTCGCCCTGAACCCCGACTCCTACGAGTATGCGGTCATCGAAGTGAACCCCCGTGTCAGCCGCTCCTCCGCCCTGGCCTCCAAGGCCACCGGCTACCCCATCGCCAAGGTAGCCGCCAAAATCGCCCTGGGCTACACCCTGGACGAAATCCCCAACGCCGTCACCGGTAAGACCACTGCCTGCTTTGAACCGGCGCTGGATTACTGCGTGCTGAAAATCCCCCGTCTGCCCTTTGACAAGTTCGTCACCGCCAGCCGCACCCTGGGCACCCAGATGAAGGCCACCGGCGAGGTCATGGCCATCGGCAACAGCTTCGAGGCGGGGCTGATGAAGGCCATCCGCTCCCTGGAGCAGCACGTCTCCTCCCTCCAGCTGCCCAAGCTGGCCCGGATGCGCACCGACGAGATTCGGGACAAGCTGTACGTCATTGACGACGAGCGCATCTTCGTCTGCGCCGAGGCCCTCCGCCGGGGCATCTCCGCGGAGGAAATCAACCACATCACCAAAATCGACATCTGGTTCCTGGATAGGCTGAACAACATCGTGGAGATGGAGAACACCCTGAAAAAGGGCGTCCCCAACCGGGAGGTGCTGCGCCAGGCCAAGGAGCTGGGCTTTGGCGATACGCTGATTGCCGAGCTGTCCGGCACCACCCGCACCCACATCCGCGACCTGCGGAAGCTGTACAACATTCACCCCTCCTTCAAGATGGTGGACACCTGCGCGGCGGAGTTCGAGGCCCAGACCCCCTATTACTACTCCACCTATGACGATGAGAACGAGTCCATCCCCACTGACCGGAAGAAGGTGCTGGTGCTGGGCTCCGGCCCCATCCGCATCGGCCAGGGCATTGAGTTCGACTACTGCTCCGTTCACTCCGTCTGGGCGCTGAAACGCCAGGGCTACGAGACCATCATCATCAACAATAACCCGGAGACCGTCTCCACCGACTTTGACATTGCCGACCGGCTGTACTTCGAGCCGCTGACCGCCGAGGACGTGGAGCATGTTGTGGAGCTGGAGCATCCCGACGGGGCGGTGGTGCAGTTCGGCGGCCAGACCGCCATCAAGCTGGCTCAAGCTCTCACCGATATGGGCGTGAAGATCTTGGGCACCGACGCCGACGGCGTGGACGCAGCGGAGGACCGGGAGCGGTTCGACGTCATCCTCCGCAAGTGCGGCATCCCCCGTGCCGAGGGCCGCACCGTGTTCACCACCGAGCAGGCGCTGGCCGCCGCCAACGAGGTGGGCTACCCCGTGCTGGTGCGCCCCTCCTATGTGCTGGGCGGCCAGGGCATGGAAATCGCCTACAAGGACGAGGACATCCGCTCCTTCATGAACATCATCAGCATGACCGTCCAGGAGCATCCCATCCTGGTGGACAAGTATCTGATGGGCCGTGAGGTGGAAGTGGACGGCGTCTTCGACGGGGAGGACATCCTCATCCCCGGCATCATGGAGCACGTGGAGCGGGCCGGTATCCACTCCGGCGACTCCATCGCCGTCTATCCCCCCCTCCATGTGGAGGAGAAGCACAAGCAGACCATTTTGCAGCACACCAAGAACCTGGCCAAGCACCTGGGGGTCATCGGCCTCATCAACGTGCAGTTCATCATCTACAATGACACGGTGTATATCATCGAGGCCAACCCCCGCTCCTCCCGCACCATCCCCTATATCTCCAAGGTGACCAACGTTCCCATCATCGATCTGGCCACCCGGGTCATGCTGGGGGAGAAGCTGAAGGATATGCCCTACGGCACCGGCCTGTACCCGGAGGCCAACTATTACGCCGTGAAGATGCCGGTGTTCTCCTTCGAGAAGCTGACCGATGTGGACATCAACCTTGGCCCTGAGATGAAGTCCACCGGCGAGTGCCTGGGCATTGCGGAGAGCTTCCCCCAGGCTCTGATGAAGGCCTTCAAGGGGGCCAACATGAAGGTGCCCAAGCGGGGCTGCCGGGCCATCCTGACGGTGAAGGATGAGGACAAGGATGAACTCGTCTCCATCGCCAAGGAGATGGAGGAACTGGGCATCGAACTCTTCGCCACCCGGGGCACCTACGCCTACCTGAAAGAGCGGGGCGTGGATGTGAAGTTCATCCACAAGCTGGGGGCCGCCCATCCCAACATTGGGGACATGATTCAGTCCGGCACGGTGAACGTCATCGTCAACACCCCCCGCCGCTCCAAGCGGGAGGACGGCGACGGCGTGAAGATCCGCCGGATGGCGGTGGAGCACTCCGTCCTGTGCCTGACCGCCATCGACACCGCCCACGCCATCCTCACCGCCCGGGAGCAGGGCCGCAGCGAGGAACTGGTACCCATCGACATCACCGAGATTTAACCCCGCCGGTCGGGAACTACACAAACCCACGAAAACACATTCTGAGCCTCCGTTTGAGGGCAAGCCCTCAAACGGAGGCGTTGCTTTCGCCGGGGTGGGGTTCGCAGGAAGCCTCCGGACAAATGCGCCGCGCTCCCTGCGCCTTCGGCGAGACGGCAATCGTGCGGACGACATTGCAAAACGAAAGAGAATATTGTATAATCAAGGGACCTGAATCTATATCCCATTCCCATGCAAGGAGAGCACAAGGTATGATACGAAAGAAATCCTACGGTCACCCCTTTGACACGGAGGCCGTGGTCGGCTCCTATACGCCGCTGGACGGCCCACTGCCCTTCCTGACCGAGGAGGGCGGCGGGCGGTTCTCCTGCCCTCTGGACGAGGACGCGGTGGTCTACGGCCTGGGCGAGAACGTCCGGGGCATCAACAAGCGGGGCTGGATTTACGAGAGCGTCTGCTCCGACAACCCCAACCACCGGGAGGACACCCGCTCCCTCTACGGCGCCCACAACTTCCTGGTGGTGGACGGGGCGCAGCGGTTCGGCGTGTTTGTGGACTATCCCGGCAAGGTGACCTTCGATGTGGGCTATACCGACAGCGGCGTCCTGACCATTCAGACAGAGGAGCCCGACCTGTACCTGTACCTCATTGACGGGGACAGCCCGGAGGACATCATCCGGCAGTTCCGCACCTTGGTGGGGCGGAGCTACATTCCCCCCAAGTGGGCCTTCGGCTACGGGCAAAGCCGGTGGAGCTACATGAACGCCGATGAGGTGCGGGAGGTGGCCGCCCGCTACCGGGAGGCTGGCATCCCCCTGGACGCCATCTATCTGGACATTGACTATATGGAGGGGTATAAGGACTTCACCGTGAACCGGGAGACCTTCCCCGACCTGCCCGGCCTGTCCGCTGAACTGAAGGAGCAGGGTATCCGCCTGGTGCCCATCATTGACGCGGGGGTGAAAATCGAACCGGGATACCCCGTCTACGAGGAAGGGGTGCGGCAGGGCTGCTTCTGCAAGGATGAGGACGGGGCGGACTTTGTGGCCGCCGTCTGGCCGGGGCGGGTACACTTCCCGGACGTGCTGAACGAGGAGGCCCGGCGCTGGTTCGGCGGATACTACAAGGTGCTGCTGGAACAGGGCATCGAGGGCTTCTGGAACGACATGAACGAGCCTGCCATCTTTTATTCCGAGCAGGGGCTGGAAAACGCCTTCACGCAAATCGACACTTACCGCACCGAGAATCTGGACATCCACACCTATGGCGCCTTGCAGGGGCTGGTGGCCGGGCTGAAAAACAGCCCGGAGGACTATCGGAGCTTCTACCACCGGCACAAGGACGGCCTGGTGCGCCATGACAGGGTGCATAACCTCTACGGCTACAACATGACCCGTGCCGCCGGGGAGGCTATGGAGGCCCTGGAGCCGGAGAAGCGCATCCTGCTGTTCTCCCGCTCCTCCTACATCGGGATGCACCGCTATGGCGGCATCTGGACGGGGGATAACCTGTCCTGGTGGTCCCACATCCTGCTGAACTTGCAGATGATGCCCTCCCTGAATATGTGCGGCTTCCTCTACACCGGAGCCGACCTGGGGGGCTTCGGCGGGGACACCACGGAGGACTTGCTGCTGCGCTGGATGGCCCTGGGTATTTTTACCCCACTGATGCGGAACCACTCCGCCACGGGTACCCGGCGGCAGGAGCTTTATCGCTTCCCCCATGTGGAGGCGTTCCGGCAAATCGTCTCTCTCCGGTACGTCCTCCTGCCCTACCTCTACAGCGAGTACATGAAGGCTGCCCTGGGGGATGGAATGTACTTCCGGCCCCTGGCCTTCGCCTACCCGGAGGACGCCTTCGCCCGCCGGGTGGAGGATCAGCTGATGGTAGGGGAAAGCGTGATGATCGCGCCGGTCTATCAGCAGAACGCCAGAGGCCGCTACGTCTACCTGCCGGAGCGGATGAAGCTGGTGCGGTTCGGCGGCTCCCATCAGGTGGGGCAGAACGTGCTGGAAACGGTGCGGGAGGAACTGCTGGAGCCGGGCCACCATTACATCGACGTGGCCCTGGACGAGGTGGTCTTCTTCCTCCGGCCGGGGCACCTGGTGCCGGTGTCCCGGGGCGGGTGCTGCGTGGCGGACGTGGACTTCACCCATCTGAAGCTGCTGGGCTACCCGGAGGGCGGCTGCTCCTACGAGCTGTATGATGACGACGGCTTCCGCAAGGACTACGACGACCCCGCCCACATCACCCGCATCCGCGTGGACGGCAGCGGCGCGATTCATACCGAAGGGACTGCGGGGAAGGAAGTCCAATGGCTGTGACCTGTTCGGAAACTGCTTTATAACAATGCAAAAAGCGAGGCTTGGGAACCAAATCCGGTTCTCAAGCCTCGCTTTGCGTTCCGGGAGGCGGCCCTCAGTCCGCTTCCTCCTGGGTGTATTTCATCATCAGCGCCTCCAGCGCGTCGTTGCTCAGGGGCGTGGGGACGGAGAAGCTCCGGTTGCCGTCGATGCACCGGGCCAGCGCGCGGTATTCCTCCGCCTGGTGGGACTCCGGGGCGTACTGAATCACCGTCTGCCGGTGGCACTCCGCCCGCTGCACCAGGTTGTCCCTGGGCACGAAGTAGATCAGCTGGGTGTTCAGCTGGTGGGCGAAGTCCTCCACCAGCTCCCGCTCCTGGTCCACCATGCGGGAGTTGCAAATCAGGCCCCCCAGCCGGGTCTTCCCGGCGGCGGCGTAGCGCTGAATGCCCTTGCAGATGTTGTTGGCGGCGTAAAGGCTCATCATCTCGCCGGAGCAGACGATGTAAATCTCCTCCGCCTTGCCCTCCCGGATGGGCATGGCGAAGCCGCCGCAGACCACGTCCCCCAGCACGTCATAGAGGACATAGTCCAGGCCGCTGTGGTAGGCCCCCAACTCCTCCAGCAGGTTGATGGCGGTGACGATGCCCCGCCCGGCGCAGCCGACCCCCGGCTCCGGCCCGCCGGACTCCACCGCCTTGATGCCGCCGAAGCCCTCGAACAGGAACTGGTCCAGCTCGATTTCATCCTCGTCGTACAGCCGCATGGTGTCCAGCACCGTCCGCCCGGACAGGCCCCCCAGCACCAGCCGGGTGGAGTCCGCCTTGGGGTCGCAGCCCACAATCATCAGCTCCTTGCCCTGCTCCGCCAGGGCGGCGGCCAGGTTCTGGGTGGTGGTGGACTTGCCGATGCCGCCTTTTCCGTAAATTGCGATTTGTCTCATGCCAATAACCCCTTTTCTGTTTTATCGGAACCGTTTTGTCGTTACAGTACGCTGTCCAGCCACTGGTTCAGCTGGGAACCCACCAGCGGCGGCAAACTGCCGGAGGGGGCGATGGATGCCTCACAGGGCAGGTTCACCCACCTGGCCCCATCAGGAGCCAGGGCGCTGGCGTTCTCATCGGCCAGAATCAGCTTGTATCCGCCCGCTTCCAGCAGGGCCTTGAGCTGCTCCTCGCTTTTCAGCTTCACGTCGCCGGGAAGCTGCTGAGGTTTGTCCATGGTGAAGAAGCTGGCCACCTGAACGTTCTCCATGCCGTATTCCAGTTGCAGCGTGGCGCGGATGGCGTTCGCCATATACTGCTCCGCCACAATCAGCACCTCCGGCGCGCCTGCCCCGTTTTGGGGCAGCTCCGGGGAGACGCCGCTCTGCGCCGCCTGGGCCAGCCGCTGGCTCCACGCCGCGCCAAAGGGAGCGCCCGCCACATAGGGGGTTCCATAGGCGGATTGCAGTGCCTTGGCCGCCCGCAGCCCCGCCACGGAGGTGACCAGGTTGCAGCGGGCGCTAGCCGCCCGTTTCAGGTTGGACAGCGTCTCCCGTCCGCCCCAGCGGGACAGGATGGGGCCGCATTGCTCCTGCGCCCAGCAGTCCACCGCCTCCAGGTTGCCGCTGCCCCAGTTCAGGGCGCTGCCCCCCAGCAGGTTGACACCGTCGGGAGCGCCCTCCGGCTCCGCCACCACGGTCTTCGCCAGAGCCTCCAGGCTTCGGGCCACGCCGTTCTCCCAGGTCTTGTGGCCGGTCACCTCCACCGCCGCGGCGGGCAGGCCGCTCTCCCGGGTGATTTGCTCCGCGATTTCCCCCAGGTCGGTGCCAATCATGGAGGCACAGGGGGCCGCGCACAGCAGCACGAACTTCGGCCCCAGCTGGTTACTCCCGGTGCGGTAAGCGCCCAGCACCTTCTCCCGTGTGCCGCCCACCACGTCCTCGGAGCGGATGTGGGAGGCCACCATGCGGACGGCGTGGGTTCTGCTGCGGTACTCCGTGCTGTCGTCAATGACGCCCATGCCGTCGGTGTTGCTGACCACCTCTTCCAGGCCAAAGGTGTCCGCCAGGAAGGGGGGCATATAACTCCAAAGATTTTTCATCGGTACAGTCCTCCGTTATCATCTGTCAGCTGGCGCAGCAGTTCGGCGCTGGCGGTGTAACCGCACCGGACAGTGGGCGTCCCCCACCGTCCGCCGCCGTGGCCGCCATAGCCCGGCCTGCCGCCGCCTTCGCCGTGGCCGCG
>JAJBUK010000104.1:0-54039 GCA_020860385.1 Clostridiales bacterium | reverse complement strand
TGCCGCCGGATTCGCCGCGACCCCGTCCGGCCCACTCCGGTCTGCCGCCGCCTTCGCCGCGGCCGCGGCCTTGCCCGCCGTAGCCGGGCTTTCCGACGCCGTAGCCGCCCTGACGACCCACGGCCTTTTCCACCTTCACAGAGGGGGCGCTGGCCGCGAACCAGGCCTGCAAGTCCTGATTGTCGCTGCCCAGCTCCGCCGTCACCCGTGTGACGGGCAGGCCCGCCGCGTACAGCCACTTCGCCACGGCCAGGCTACCCTCCACTGTGAGGGTGTTCCCCTTACAGGCGTTCCTGGCCTGGGCAAGCTGGGCCTCCAGCCGGGCGCGGTAGGCCGCCGTGTCCAGCGTGACCCCCAGGGCCTGGCCGATGGCCTGATAGGCCCGTTCCAACTCTGCCCCGTCATACACGCCCCCCAGCACCACATAGGGGATGCCCAGCCGGGCCTGGAGCCGCTGGCCCAGCGCCTCGCCGCCGTCCTCCACGCAGACGATGTTCAGGTGGGCTTTTGCCATCTCCTGATACTGGGCAAAGGTCTTGCACTCCCGCAGGAGGTTGATGCGCCCCACGCCCGCGCCGGTCAGCAGCTGGCGCAGCTCGCTGTCCGGAGCCAACTCGCCGGTGGTCAGCACGTTGACGCTGACCTCCTGGCTCCGCTCCGCCTTTTGCAGCATATCGTAGACCATGGAGTCCACCGAGTCCTCGTCCGCCGCCCCGGCGTCGTGCTGGACGCCGCACAGGTGACAGCCTGTGTGGGCGCGGATGGGTACGCCGGTCTGGGCCTCCATCTTGTCAATCAGCAGCTGCCAGTCGGTGGACAGCAGCGCCGCCTGACAGCCTGCCGTCAGGTAGATGCCGCCGGGGTGCCGCGCCTCCACCAGTTCCGTGATGGCCTCCTCGATTTTGCTCAGGTAACGGCCGGTGATGAAGTCCACCTCGTCCAGGCACAGGAAGGACAGCCGCCCCTGCTTTTGCAGGTCGGACAGCTCCTGGGCCCGGTGACGGGTGCAGGCCATGGCCCCGATGAAGAGGATCTGCGTCTCCGGCACCAGGGCGAAGCCGCTGAACGCCATACCCCGCTGCTTTTGTCTCGTAATTGTTTTCGTTGTATTCACTCAAAAATCATCCTTTACTGAATCATCCCGCTTGTGCGGGTTCTTTTTCCTTGGTATGGCTTTATTTTAGCACGTCGATTTTTATTTGTCAAGGTACCTAACGATTGTTTTTTGAAAAGGGACGCCGCTTTTTTCGGCGTCCCTGACAGGGTTGAAAATGAATCACTGGAAACTGTGCTTACACGCAGGTATACCCGCCGTCCACCGCCAGAATCTGACCGGTGACATAGCTGGACTCTTCCGCGCCCAAGAATACCGCGGCGGAGTTCAACTCACCGGCATGGCCATACCGCTTCATGGGAACGGAGGTGTTGGCAAACGCCTGGAAGGCGTCGCTGTCCAGCGTCTCCGTGGTCAACTCGGTATAGAAATACCCCGGGCAAATGGCGTTCACCGTGATGCCGGAGGTAGCCAGCTCTGCGGCTGCGCCCCGGGTGAAGTTCACCACTGCGCCCTTGGTGGTGTGATAGGCGATGGTGGGGAGGGCGGTGTTGCCTACCATGCCGTAGATGGAGGCGATGTTGATGACGCGGCCATAGGTCTGCTTGCCCTCCGCCATGGCCTTCTGCATCAGCTTGACAAAAGCCTGGGTCACGGCAAACACGGAGGTCAGGTCAAGGCCCAGGGTGAAGTCCCAGTCCTCCTTCTTGTAATCCACCAGCGGGGTACCGGTGCCCTTTTCGCCTCCGGCGTCGTTCACGATGACCTCCACATGGCCGAACACCTCGTCCACCTTCGCCACTGCATTGGCGATGGAGTCAGCCTTGGTCACGTCGCAGGCGATGGGCAGCACTTTGACGCCGTACTTCTCAGACCATTCCTTTGCGCTGGCCTCCAGACGCTCCACACGTCTGGCCAGCAGCACCAGGTCTGCGCCCACCTGGGCGTAGCCCTCCGCCATCTGCTTGCCGAGGCCGGAGGACGCTCCGGTGACAGCCACTACCTTACCCTTGTAATCAAACATACGAATCACTCCTTACACAGCATGAGTTATGGATTATGACCTGCAAAGGACGCCGCCACGCGCTCGGCCCAGGGTCAGGCGCACACCGCAGCATCTCTTTGCTCCTACTCATCATTATACGATAAATCATGAGTTTGTCAAGAATTTATCAATGTTTTTCGTTCATTTTGTGGAAGGCGTCTGCTGAACGCGCAAAAGGGGACGCCGCGGCGCTGCGGCGTCCCTGATTCCGTCTGATGGTTTTGGCAAAGGCGTCAGCGTCACTTTACCAGGCTCTCGTAGACCTCCATGTACTCGGCGGCAGACTTGCTCCAGCTGAAATCGGTCTCCATGTCCCGCTTTTGCAGCTTGGCCCAGGCCACCGGATCGTCCGTATAGACCGCCAGCGCCCGGTTGATGGTGTCCAGCATATCGTCCGCGTTGATGTTGACGAAGGTGAAGCCCAGCCCCTCCCCGGTGACAGTGTTGTAAGAGGGGACGGAGTCCTTCAATCCGCCGGTGAGGCGCACCACGGGCACGGTGCCGTAGCGCATGGCAAACATCTGGGTCAGGCCGCAGGGCTCCGCGATGGAGGGCATCAGCATGATGTCCGCACCGGCATAAATCTTATCGGACAGGGTGGCGGCATACTTGATGTTGGCGCTGACCCGGCCGGGATACTGCCGCTCCGCGTTGCGGAAGAACTCCTCAAAGCCCCACTCGCCGGTGCCCAGAAGGACGAACTGGACGTGCTTGGACATGATGCGGCTGAACACGTTGGTAATCAGGTCATAGCCCTTATGCCCCACCAGGCGGGAGATGCAGGCGATGATGGCCGCGTCCGGGTCCTCGTCCAGCCCCAGTTCCTTTTGCAGGGCGGCCTTGCAGAAGGCCTTGCCGCTGAGGTCGTCGGGGGTGAAGTTGGCCGCGATGGCCTGGTCGGTGGCGGGGTCGGCGGCCTCCATGTCAATGCCGTTCAGGATGCCGGTGATTTTGCTGTAGTTATCCACCACAACGCCCTCCAGGCCGTGGGCGTAGAAGCTGTATTGCAGCTCCCCGGCGTAAGTGGGGGAAACGGTGGTCACATGGTCGGCGGCATAGATGGCCCCCTTCATCAGGTTCACATCGCCGTAGAAGCTCAGCATATTCTCGTTAAAATAGCTGGTGTCCAGGCCAAAGACATCCTCCAGGATGGAGCGGCCGAACCGGCCCTGATACTCGATGTTGTGAATGGTATAGACGCTCTTGGCCTTAGCCAGATTGGGCCGCATCCGGCGGGCCTCCAGCAGATAGATGGGCACGAGGGCGGTCTCCCAGTCGTTGGCGTGGATGATGTCGGGCTTCCAGCCAATCTGGTCGGGAATCTCGATGCAGGCGCGGGAGAAGTAAGCAAACCGCTCCCCGTCGTCATAGTGCCCATACAGGCCGTTGCGCTTGAAGTAGGTCTCGTTATCCACAAAGTAGTAGGTAATGTTGCCCCTTTGCAGCTCGAACAGGCCGCAGTAGCTGGAGCGCCAGCCGAGCCGGAAGTAAAAATACTTCACGAACGTCATTTGACTGCGCCACTGGTCGCCAATCGCGGCGTACAGCGGCAGGACGACACGCACATCGTTGCCCATATCCGCCAGTGCAGGAGGTAAAGAGGATGCAACGTCCGCCAGTCCGCCCGTCTTGACGAAGGGGGCGACTTCGGAGGAGACAAAGAAAATGTTCATATAGTTATCCTTTCTTTCAGGGAAACGCTGTGCTTTGGGCCGTCCCGCCGTGTACGGCGGCAAGGGCAAATGCCCTTGGATGAGAGTTTATGGAACCTTACACCTGGCTGCCCTTGGCAATCAGCAGGGGATAGTTGGGATGGCCGGACAGGTTGCCGTTGGGGGAGACGGTAACATCCTTATCGGCGATGGTGCAGTTGACCTGAGCATTCTCGCCCACGACAACACCCTTCATCAGGATGGAGTTCTTCACCACCGCGCCCTTGGCGACCGTGACGTTCCGGAACAGGACGGAGTTCTCCACCGTGCCCTCGATAACGCAGCCGTCGGCGATCATGGAGTTCTTGACCACAGAGCCGGGGGCGTAGTAGGTGGGGGCGTCGGTACGGTCCTTGGAGCGGATGGGATGGTCGGCGTCAAAGAGCTCATCCCGTACCTCAGGCTTCAGCAGGTCCATGCTCTTCTCATAGTAAGAGGCGACGCTGGTGAAGCGAGCGCAGTAACCGTCAAAGACGTAGGGCATGATCTTCAGCTTGTCCTTCATGCCCACCAGCACGTCATTGGAGAAGGAGTACTGGTTGTGAGCGGCGCAGTACTTGTTGACCTGAATCAGCAGGTCCTTGCTCAGCAGGGCCATGGAGATATACTCCAGGCCCTCGGCCTCATCCGGCTTCTCCAGGATGTCGGCAATGGAGCCGTCCTCAGCGGGGATGACGTAGGTGGTCTGTTTGGGGTCGCCGATGTGGTTGGGGACGCAGACGATGGTGATATCCGCACCGGAGGCAACGTGCTGGTCATAGACCTTGCTCAGGTCGATGTTCAGGGCGACGTCGCCATCGGTCAACAGGACGTAGTCCTGGCGAATCTGATTCAGATAGGAGTCCAGGCTGGCCAGGGCCTCCATGCGGCCACGGATATGGCCGCTGCTGCCGGAGCTCTTCATGGAGAAGGGGGGCAGCAGCCGCAGGCCGCCGCGGCGGCGGGCCAAATCCCAGTGCTTGCCGGTGCCGATATGGTCCAGCAGGGACTGGTAGTTCTGCTCCAGCACGACGCCGATGTCAGTGATGCCGGCGTTGACGCAGTTGGACAGCATGAAGTCAATCATGCGGAAGCGGCCGCCGTAGGGAACGGCGGACATGGAGCGGACCTCCGTCAGCTCCTTCAGGTCATAGTTGGCCTGGTTTGTAAAAATGAGGGTATGAATGTTTTTCATGCCTCCTCACCGCCTTTCAGAGTTTCAGGGTTCAGCATGGCGCCAGCCTCGATGACAGCGCCGGGGCCTACGGACACCTTGCTGCCCACAACGGCGATTTTCTTGTTGGGGTCCTGGGGGTCCTGCTCGGAGCCCACCACGGCACCTGCGCCGATGACGGAGTTCTCCGCCAGGATGGAATACTCCACCACAGCGCCGGCCTTCACCGTTGCGCCGGGCATCAGGATAGAATAGCGGACGCTGGCACCCCGCTCGATGGTAACGGAGTTGAAGAGGATGGAGTTGTCCACCTCGCCGTCCACCACGCAGCCGCCGGCCACGAAGGAGTGGTTGGTGGTGGCGTGCTCGCCGATGTAGTGGGGGGGAACGATGGGGTTACGGGCGTACAGGGGCCATTCCTTGTCATAAATATCCAGCTCAGCGTTGGGGATATTCAGAATGTCCATGTTGGCGTCCCACAGGGAGGCGATGGTGCCCACGTCCTTCCAGTAGCCGTTGAAACGGTAGACCACCATCTTCTCACCGTTGTTCAGCATATTGGGGATGATGTTCTTGCCGAAGTCATTGGCGGAGCCAGGGGTGTTCTCGTCCTCAATCAGGTACTTGCGGAGCTTGGACCAGGTGAAGCAGTACACACCCATGGAGGCCAGGTTGCTCTTGGGATGGGCGGGCTTCTCCTCGAACTCGTAGATGGTGTCATCCGGATTGCAGTTCATAATGCCGAAGCGCTTGGCCTCCTCCATGGTGACGGTCAGCACGGAGATAGTGGCGGCGGCCCCGGCCTTCTTGTGGGTCTCCAGCATATCCTTGTAGTCCATCTTGGAGATGTTGTCGCCAGACAGGACGATGACGTAGTCAGGGTCATACTGGTCGATAAAGCCGATGTTCTGATAGATGGCGTTGGCAGCGCCCTTATACCAGGAGCCGGACTCGCCGGAGGTGGAATAGGGGCTGAGGATGTGGACGCCGCCGTCGGCAATGTCCAAATCCCACGGCTCACCGTTGCCCAGGTAGGAGTTCAGCTCCAGGGGACGGTACTGGGTCAGCACACCGACGGTGTCAATGCCGGAGTTGACGCAGTTGGACAGGGGGAAGTCGATGATTCGATACTTGCCGCCGAAGGGGACGGCAGGTTTTGCCACGTTTTTGGTCAGCGCGTATAGACGGCTGCCCTGGCCACCGGCCAGCAACATGGCAACACATTCCTTTTTCATGGATGGTCACCTCGTACATAAGATTGGGATAGATGCGGTTGCTTTATTTGAAAAAACGGAGATTTTCCGTTCAATCAACAGGAAGAAGGATGGGGGACGGCTCCGGCGGTCCTTCAAAGGCCACCACCAGCCCGCCCACAGGGGGCACCTCCAGGGGAAGCTGATAGCCCTGCTCCGTCTTTACGGCGGTGAGCAGCCCCTGGCTCCCCAGGTTCTGGCCGCCATAGGAATCGGCGTCGGTGTTCAGCAGCACCCGGTAAGAGCCGGGCTGCTCCACCTGGAGGCTGCACTGGAACGGCTTCCGCTTGGAGAAGTTCAGCACCACCAGCAGGCTGTCCGCCATGCCCGCCCGCCGCATGGCGGACGCCTTTTGCAGCTCGTCATAGCGGATCAGGGCCTGGTAGCCCTCCGGGTCGTTGTCCCGCTCCCAAAAGGCGGGCTGGGACAGGTAGAGGAGGTTCGCCTCCCGGAAGAAGCGCTGCTGCCTGTAATACGCATCGTAGTGCAGCAGATGCCAGTCCAGGGAATAGCGGTAGTCCCAGGGCTTCTCCTGGCCGAACTCCGTGCCCATGAAGGTGAGCTTTTTCCCCGGGTAGGTCAGCAGCAGCAGATGGCACAGCCGGGATGCCGCCATCCTGGTGCTCTGGGGCTCTCCGCCGCCTGCGATCAGGTGGGAAATCGTCTCGGTAAACTCGGTGCCCAGGGGCGGGATGCAGGAGTGCAGGGGGGAGAAGATGCCGGAGACAAAGCGTCCCGCTTCGTTGTTCTGATAAAAGGAGGTCAGGAGATGGTCCTCACAGCCCCGGTTTAAACAGAGGTTTCCGCTGGTGCTGGCGGAATCGGTGACAATGACCTTGCCCAGGGTGATGACTCGCTCCGGCGCGTCCCGCCGGGTGCGCTGCACCAGTTCCTCGAGGAAGGTGTGGGCCTCCGCCGTCTGCATCACGCCGGTACCGCAGACCCGCAGCCCGTCCAGATGGTAATGCTCCAGCCAGAACAGGGCGGAATCCGTCAGGAACCGGCGGACAAAGGGCTTGGAAAAGTCAAAGGTGCGCACCCCTTCCTGCCCAAGCTCATCCTCCGTCTCAAAGAGGGCAGAGCCGTCAAACCCGGCCAGCCCATGCTCGTTCACCGGAAAGCTGCCACAGGGCCAGTCCATAAACACGCCGACCCCGGCGCGGTGCAGCTCGTCAATCAGGTGCATAAAGTCCTGGGGCGGGCCGAAGCGGGAGGTGGGGGCGAACCAGCTGTCCGGCAGGTAGCCGAAGCTGCCGTCCTCCTGATGCTCCATCAGCGGCATAAAGATAACGGCGGTGTAGCCCATCTCCTTCACATAGGGCACCAGGTAGCCCGTCATGGCGCGGTAGGAGAGCACCTCGCCCATGCCGGTCCTGCGCCAGGAGCCGAGATGCACCTCGTAGCAGTTCAGCGGGCTTCTGCCCAGCTGCTTCTGCCTGCGGAAGGCGAACCAGCTGTCATCGCTCCAGCGGTACCCCGTGCCGTCGTACAGCTTGCTGCAGTTATCCGGCGGCGTGTCGTTATGGAAAGCATATGGGTCGGACTTATAAAGTATGTCCCCTTCCTGGGTGTGGATGGCGTATTTGTAGGTGTCATATTCCCGCAAATAGGGGAAAAAGGTCTGCCAGACGCCCTCATCCATCCTTTGCATAGGGTCGTGGCCCGGGTCCCATTGGTTGAAGTCGCCCACCACGCTGACGCCTGCTGCCGCAGGCGCAGCCACGCGGAACATCCAGCCTGCCTGTCCGTTCTGGACGCAGGGGAACGCCCCCAGCCGCTGGGATGCGGGAGTATCCTGCATTGCCGTATCGCTCCATTCTGCTGATAATCTGCCGGGATTTGTCCGGTCTCTCCGCTTCTTTCCCGAAAAAAGGGGAGAAATCCGGGTGAAAGGTTCCCTCTCCCCCGCTTTTACCGCAAAGGCAGAGTAGCCTTTGTAAAAATTATACAATGTTTCTCCCCTTTCGTCAACACATTTTTTGCGAAACGACTTTTGAAAGTGCGTCCTTCTTTGTTGACGCGTCTGTCCGAAAATCCCCGCGCCGGAGCAGGAAAGTTTTGCTTGACTTTTCCCCGGAAATAAGGTACTGTTATCATATTGATTTCTTTCCCCGCAGTCCTGCAAGGAGGGTATTTCCGTGTTTAGTACGGCTTATGCGGCCATCGCAGCGGTGCCGCTGCTGCTGGCCTTTCTATTGATGGTGATATGGAACGCCCCCGCCTCCAAATCGGTGGGGCTGGCCTTTCTGCTGACCTGCGTGCTGGCCCTGGCCGTCTGGCGGATGGAGGGCGTCCATGTGGCCGCCTACACGGTCTACGGCGTGCTGAAGGCGCTGGACCTGCTGCTGATTGTAGGCGGGGCCATCCTGCTGCAAAACACGCTGAAGGCCAACGGCCTCATGGACATTATCCGGGGCGGCTTCCACAAAATCACGCCAGACCCCCGGGTGCAGGCCATCATCATCGCCTACCTCTTCGGGGCCTTCATCGAAGGCTCCGCCGGGTTCGGCACCCCCGCCGCCCTGACCGCCCCGTTGCTGGTGGGGCTGGGCTTCCCCGCCGTGGCCGCCTGCGCGGTGGCGCTGATTTCCAACAGCACGCCGGTGCCCTTCGCCGCGGCCGGCACCCCCACCCTGACCACCATCTCCAGCCTGTCCGGCCAGCTGGCCGCCTCCGGCGTGGAGGAAAGCGCATTCCTCCAGGAGGTCACCGGCAAGGTCTGCCTGTTCCTGGGGGTCGGCGGGCTGCTGGTGCCCCTCCTGCTGGTGGCCGTGCTGGTGCTGGCCTTCGGCCCCAGGGAGCGGCGGCTGAGGAGCATTGCGGAGATGATTCCCTTCTCCCTGCTGGCGGCCCTGTCCTTCCTCGTCCCCTATTACCTGCTGGGGGTGTATCTGGGGCCGGAGTTTGCCTCCATCTTAGGCTCCATCATCGGCATGGTGCTCACCGTCCTGGCCGCGCAGCGGGGCTTTCTGATTCCCCGCTACGTCTGGCAGTTCAAGGGGCGGACGGGGGCCGCCTCCGGCGGCAAACTCCCCAACCCCAGCTGGAAGCAGTTCGCCCTGGCCTGGACGCCCTATGTGGCGATTTCCGTCCTGCTGGTGCTGACCAGGGTGGACACCTTCGGTCTGAAAGGGATTTTGCAGAGCATCAGCATCCACTTCGGCTCCATCTTCGGGGTGGAGGGGGCGGAGCTGAACTTCCAGTGGGCCTACAACCCCGGCATCTTCCCCTTCGTGCTGGTCAGCGTCGTCACCGCCCTGTGTACCCGCGTCCCCGTCAGGGAAATGCGGCGGGTGGCCGTCACCACCGGGCGACAGATTTACAACCTGGCAGTGGCGCTGACCGCCGGTGTGGCCATGGTGCAGCTGATGATGCACTCCGGGGATAATCTGTCCGGCCTTGCCAGTATGCTGAGCCAAATCAGCCAGCTGATTGTGGGCAGCGTGGGCGGCCTGTTCCCCTACCTCTCCCCGGTCATCGGCATCTTCGGCGCCTTCGTCTCCGGCTCCTGCACGGTGTCCAGCACCCTGTTCGGCCCTCTGCAATACGAGACGGCAGAGCTGCTGGGCCTCAGCACCTCCACCATTGTGGCCCTCCAGCTGTCCGGCGGCGCGCTGGGCAACATGATTTGCATCAACAACGTCATGGCCGTCACCTCCACCGCCAACGCCCTGGGCAACGAGGGCCGCATCATCCGGCTGAACCTGCTGCCCTGCCTGCTGTACTGCGCGGCGCTGTGGGTGGTGTACGCTGTCGTAGCGTAGCGGTTTCTGTCAAACGCAAGCGCTCCCGCCGAAATCACGGCGGGAGCGCTGTTTTGTGTCGTATGATTTATGATAACGTATCAGTAGTGCAGGCCGAAGCCGGAGCGATAATAGTTGCCGTCCGCGTCATAGTAGGCGTAGCTTCCGCCCCTGACCCTGGCCAGGATGGCGGGGTCGATGTACTGGTCCTTGTCGTAGCCGGGCACATCGTTGGGGGAGGCGCAGACCTCCCGAACGACGCCGTCGATTTCCTTCTCGGTGATGGCAATGACCTCCGGGGAGGAGACCATGGTCAGGCTCATTTTGCCGGTGGGGTTGTACGCGCCGGAGAGAACATCCATCTGCGCCCCCAGGGCGTTGCCCATGGCCACGGGGCTGACGGTGTACTGGAAGGTGAGGCCGTCCACATAGGGCTCCAGCTTGTCCAGAATCCAGGGGTTGCAGACCACACAGGTGGCAATGACCTTGCCGCCGTGGGCGTGTACCGCCTCCGCCAGGGCGGGGATGCGGTCCACTCCCCGCAGGGTGTGGATGGGGATTTTCCGCCCCGTCTTTTTCTGGCTCTTATTGGTCTCCCGCTCGTCATACAGGTCGCCGTCCACCAGCTCCAGCACGGGCATGGCAGTCTGAACGAACACGATGTTATTCTGCTTGGGCCAGACGTGGAGGTAGGCGTAGTCCGCCTCCTCGGGGGTATCCACCACGGCGTAGCCTCTGGCGGTGAACAGCTCCTCCAGCTGCCTGCGGAGCTCCTCATTGTCGCCCTCACCGGCCACACCAGCGCCCATGGCCTGGGCCAGCGCGCCGCCTGCGTCGTCTCCGGCGAAGCAGGCGACGTACACCTTTTTGCCCTTCACCAGGGGCAGGACGCCGCCGTGGTTCTTGGCCAGGACGACCTCCTTCTGGTTGGCGGCGTAGGCGGCCTTCTTGGCATTCTCGAAGTTCTCCGCCCGCACCTGGTCGGCATAGTCCGGGTCCAGGTAGGGGTTATCCACCCGGCCCACCTGGAACATACTCAGCAGGCGGCGGTAGTTGGCTCTGTCCAGATCCTCCTTGGGCAGCAGGCCCTCCTCCACCGCCTTGACGATATTCTCGGAGTCGGAGTTGCCGCCGATGACGTCGGTTCCGGCTGAGATGGCCTTGGCGTAGCGCTGGGGAACGGTCAAATCCTCCACGCCGTAGATTTGGGCGTTGATGATGCCAGAGTCAGAGTTCACATAGCCGTCAAAGCCCATCTCATTCCGGGCCAGGCCGGTGATCAGTTCCTTGCTGTAGGCAGAGGGCACCGCCTCGGAAGAGGTCAGCTTGCCCCGATAGTACTGGGGCTTGCTGCGCCCGTCGGTGGTGATGCGGGAATAGTCGGGCATGATAGCGGAGGCTTTCGTGTCAAAGGCAGCCTGGAAGGGCGGCAGATGGTACTTCTCCATGGAGCCCTCTGTGGGGTAGAGCCGCCACTGGCCGATGGCCATATGGGGCTCGAAGCCGTTCTCCGCCGGGCCGTCGCCGGGGAAGTGCTTCACCGTCAGCACCACAGAGCCTTCGTTCAGGCCGTCCTCGCCGTTCTGGTAGCCCCGCACCAGCTCCCGGGTGATACCGGCGGTGATTTCCGGCCGCTCACCATAGGTGCCGGAGTTTCTGGGCCAGCGTGGGTCGGTGGAGACATCCACCTGAGGGCCGTACATGATGTTCCGCCCTGCGGCCTTCATCATCTTCCGGTCTGTGTCCGCCATGTTGTAGACCAGGTCAAAATTGCCGTCCCCCATGACCGCCGCGCCGATGCCCAGGAAGTCGGGATAGCCGATGTTGATGGGGTTGGTGTGCATGGAGTAGGGGATGGCCACGCCGCCCTGGCAGGCCTCATACTCCAGCATCTGGGTGCCGATGTTGTGGTACAGGGCGCTGACGCCGGCCTCCGCCCGCATATCCCCACGATAGACGCCGGCGGTGAGCTTATGCTCCAGCACATCGGAATCGTCACAGCGCATACTGATGCCGGGAAGAATATCCTGAGGGCCAGGCTCGTTGGAATCAAAGTGCTTAAAAATCTTCTTGGGGTCGATGTTGCCGTTTTCGTCCCTGGCCTCCTCCCTCGTCATGGAAAGGGGATTGTTCCACAGGGCATTCAGCACCAGACCGGCCTGCTGATCCAGCCCCAGGTGGGCCACCATGTCCCTGGCGCGGGTCTCGTTGTCCAGCCGCCAGTCCTCATAGGGGGAGAGGACGCCGTCATTGTCCATATCTTTGAAGTACAGGCCGTCCTGAATGATAACGCCGCAGGTGGTGACGCCGATGGTGGGGCCGTTCTCGTTGTGGAACAGGACGGGTTCCAGATAGACATCGGTGATGCTGTCCCCCTCCTCCAGGACATAGGGGGCGGGGATGTAGCCGTTCTTCACAGAGGGGTCGATGGTGATGGGATTCTTTTTCATAGGCTCGCTCCTTTTGTCAGGGTTTCCGAATCGTGTTTGGAATCATCTTTTTTATTGTACTATGTTTTTCTCCAAAAGGCAAGAGACAAACACGGCAGAACTGTGTCATTTCGACAAAGGCAGCTGTTTTGCGCCAAAAACCGCACCCCGCTGGGGAACCGGCGGGGTGCGCGTCGGACAGTAACACGGTCACCCGCAGGCCGCCGCCAGCAGCTTGGCGGCGATTTCCCCCGCCGCCTCTACGCCGGTGCCGCCATGCTCCACCACCACCACAAAGGCGTAGGGGGTAACGTCGGAATCCACAAAGCCCACGAACCAGGCATGAGGCTCCCCCTCCCCCACCTCGGCGGTGCCGGACTTGGCGCACACGGTCAGGTCGCCAAAGTCCAGGGTGCTGCTGTACTTGTTCAGCACGTTGTCCCGCATCATCCACCTGAGGGTGTCGCAGGTGTCGGCCGACCAGCCGATGGTAACGCTGGTGGCGTCCTCATCGTACACCGAGAGGCCCAGCGGCCCCGTCACCCCGCTGAGCATCGTGGGGCTGGCAGCGGTGCCGCCGTTTGCGATGCAGCCCATCAGCACCAGCTCCGCGCAGGGGTTCACCAGGTCGGTGGACTGGCCCACGCCGGACCAGGCCAGGGCCGCGCTGCCGTCCTCGCTTACGGTAAAGCTGCCCGCCGCCGTGTTGAAACCGTTCACCGAGCTGCTGTCCAGCAGCCCCGCCGCCTGGGCGTACTCCTCCAGCACGTCGCCCCCCAGCTCCAGCGCCAGCTCTGCGAAGGCGCAGTTGCAGGAGTTGGTCAGGCATTCCCCAAAGGTCTGGGTGCCATGCTTGCCGGAGCAGGTGACGGTGGCTCCGTCCACTGTGATGCTGCCGGTACAGGTGTAGGAGAAGCTGTCCATATCCAGGTTCTCCAGCGCCGCGGCAGCGGTCACCAGCTTAAAGGTGGAGCCGGGGGTGTAGGTGCTGGAGAGGAAGCGGTTCAGATAGGCCCCGGTGTAGGCACTGTCCCCGGCGGCCACCGCCGCCGTCTCGCTCTCGTTCTCCGGGTCGTAGGCGGGGGAGGACACCATGCAGAGTATCTCCCCGGTCTTGTAGTTATACAGGGCCACCGTGCCGCTCTGGCCGTCCAGGGCCTCATAGGCCAGCTTGTTCAGGTCTCCGTCGATGGACAGAGCCACCGTATTCCCCGCGCCGCTGGTGCCGAAGATGGGGCTATAGTCGATCAGCAGGTCGTCAAAAAGCGTCAGCGCCCCGGCCCCGATGTTGCCCGCGCCGTCCCCCACCGCGTGGAGGGTGGCCTTGCGGAGGGCGGCATCGTCGGCATAACTGCCGGTTTCGCAGTCGTACAGCACGGTGCCGTTCCGGTCGGTGATGGAACCTACCGCGATTTTGCCGCTGGAGTAGACGTGCCGGTTGGCCTGGAAGGTGGCCCAGTCCTCCCCGTTCACCACATAGAGGCCCAGAAAGACCGCCAGCCCCGCCGCCATCAGGATGGCAAAGAGCAGCACGAACAGGGTGCGTTTTTTCAGCTGTTTCACGGGTCGTCCTCCTCCCACTGGAAATACTGCTGCCAGTCGTCCGCGTCCGAGTGGAGGGGCGCGTCATCGTCGGCGTAGGGTGGGGCGTCGAGCGTCTGTTCCGGCGGATTTGCAGGGGGCGCAGGCGGCTCCCGCCGCTGGCGAAGGGTTGGCTCGCCCTCATCCAGGGCGGCAGGAGGCTCCTCCCGCTGCGGCGGCTCTGGGCGGCGCACCACCGTCTCCTCCTCTGCGGCGGCGTGGGACATGATTTTCGTCTCGTCCTGCGCGCCGTCGGCAATGGGCTGCTGGCCCGCAGAGGACAGGGGCGGCTCCCTGCGGGTAGGCGCGTCCTCCTGAACAGAGCGCTTCCGCCTGCCGGGAAGCCGGATGGCAAGGCTGGCGTTCTGCCGGGTGTCCGCCGCCTTCAAAAAGGCCAGCAGCCCCCAGCAGGAGATCATGCTGCTGCCGCCCACCGAGACGAAGGGGAAGGTCACCCCTGTCAGCGGCAGCAGGTCTACGGAGCCAAACACGTTCAGCATGGTCTGCACCACCAGCAGCATACTGGCGGCGCAAGCCCCAATCACATAGAAGCTGGACCGGGCGGCCGCCGCTTGCCGGACAGCGAACAGAGCCATCAGTACAATGCTGACCACGGCGCACACCGCCACGATCAGCCCCAACTCCTCGCTGACCACGCCGAACACCAGGTCGGTGTTGGCCGCGCCCAGGTTTTTCAGCCAGCCGCTGCCCACTCCCCGGCCAAAGAGGCCGCCGCTGGCGATGGCGGACATGGTGCGGGTCTGCTGGTAACCCAGGTTGGCGGTGTCCTCCCAGACATGGCGGTAGATGGCGAACCGCTGGGCGATATAGGACTTATAGTGCAGCACCAGCATCCCGCCGGTGCCCGCCGCCGCCACCATGAAGATGACGGAGGCCAGGTCACCGGAGCGGAGGAAGGCGATGGCCAGGAATGCCACGAAGAAAATCAGCGCCGTGCCAAAGTCGCTCATCAGCACCAGGCAGCCCACGCAGAACACGCTGAACAGCAGACTGCCCAGCAGGTTCTTCCGGTCAAACAGCCTGTCCAGGGTGGCGGCCCCCACCAGGATGAACACGATTTTCACGAACTCCGAGGGCTGGAAGGAGATGGGGCCAATGGCCACCCAGTTCTTTGCGCCGAACAGCCGCTCCCCAAACAGCACGTTGAAAAGCAGCAGCGCCACCGAGCCAATGGCCAGGGGCCAGCGCACCCCCTTCGCCAAATCCAAATCCCGCAAAATCAGGTTCAGCACGAAGAACACCACCAGCCCCAGGGCCACGCAGAGGGTCTGCCGGTACAGGGTGGAGACGCTGGACACCGCCGTCACCGTCAGGCAGAGGGAGGTCAGGAAGAAGGCCAGGGTCTCCAGCTCAAAGCCGGTGCGCCGGGCCGCCCGGTAGATAATGTAGAGCAGCCACTCCATCCCTATCAGCAGGCCAAAGCAGGTCAAAATCGTGGCGCTGCTGTCCGGCAGGGCCATGCACAGGCTCCCCAGCAGCATCCCCTGCACCAGGGTCAGCAGCACCAGCGTCACGCTGGGGGAGAGAAATTTGCCAGGCCGGGTGCGGCGCTCCATCTGCCGCCGCTCCTCCTCCGCTGTCAGGGGCAGGAAGCGGGTCTCCACCCCGCCGAAGCCGATCCTGTCCCGGGGGGCCAGCTGGACGGGGGCCGTCACGGGGATGCCGTTCAGGGTGACGCCGTTCTTGGCGTTCAGAGGATGGAGCAGCCACCGCCCCCTGTCGTCCCGAATCAGGGCGGCATGGCTCCGGGAGACGGTGGCGTAGGGCAGCACCACGTCGCACCGCTTCGCCCGGCCCACCAGGTTCTCCCAGTGGTAGAGGGGCAGCTGCGTCCCGTCCGGCAGCACCAGGGAGCCCCAAAGCTCCTGCTCCGGCTTGCCCTGGAGCATACTCCGGCCGCACCGGGTCACGATCAGCACCGCAAAGACGGGCAGCAGGAATTGAAAGCAATACCTGCAAAGGATTTGAAAGGCCGTGTGCTGGAACAGCGTTCCGAGGAACTCCAGCCCAAGCGTCCAGTAAGTATATAGTTGAGAAAAGAAGTCTGCCATGCCGACTCCCCCTTCATGGAAAAGCTGCCGCAGCAGGAAGCGGTCTGGGGTTATTCTACCACAGACCGGGGAAAAAGGGTAGCTGTTTTGCAGCGCTTTGGGGAAAATCTGCCGTGGCGCGGAGCGGCGGAGGGGGCCTTAGATAAGGATAGTGGAAGGAAATAGGGGGTTGCCCCACTAGGGCCTGATTCTCCTTAGAGATGGTTCTTTGTAAGGAACAACGGCTTGCCCTTGCCAGGGCGGGGCCTACTTTTCTCGCTCCGCCGAGAAATGGGGCCCCCGGAGGGAAAGAACGTTGTTCCTTTAAAGAACTGTATCTAAGGAACGGACGGCCTTATTGAGAGGGCGAAAGTCGGGAAAGCAGGGCTTATTCCCTTATGCAGAGAAAGGTGCCTCGCCTTTTTTCCCCGAAGCGGTTGCGAAAACCGGGGAACTGTGCTAAACTAAACATTCAGTCCACAAAAAGAACGGAGGGATACAAATGACGCAGGCAACGTCCAAGCTGGATATGCTGTTTGCCTTTTTGAAGGGCAGCAAGCGGTGGTTCCTGCTGGCGGTGACGGCGCTGCTGGGGCGGGCGCTCTGCACCATGCTCAGCCCCCAGGCGGTGCAGTACACCGTGGACAGCATCATCGGCACAGAGGAAAGCACCCTCCCCGCCTTTGTGGAGGGCTGGCTGGCCGGGCTGGGAGGCCGGGAAATGCTGCGGGAAAACCTGTGGTTGGTGGCGCTGGCGGTGGCCGGGCTGGGGCTGCTCAGCGGGCTGCTGCGGTACCTCTATGTGATGCTGATTGCCAAGGGCGGCGAAGGCTTCGTCCGCGCCATGCGGGACCAGACCTTCCGCCACATTGAGCGCCTGCCCTTCTCCTGGCACATGAGCCACCACACCGGTGACATCATTCAGCGCTGCACCACTGACATCGAGCTGGTGAAGGAGTTCCTGTCCAACCAGCTGTCCAATCTGCTGAACTGCATCGTCACCATTGTGGCGGCGATGGTCTTTCTCTTTGGGGAGAATTTTCCCCTGGCACTGGTGGCTCTGGCCACGGAGCCGATTTTGCTGGCCTATTCCATCCTCTTCCGGCGGAAACTGGGCCAGCAGTTCCAGCTCTGCGATGAAGCGGACGGCGAGCTGTCCACCATCGCCCAGGAGAACCTCACCGGCGTCCGGGTGGTGCGGGCCTTTGGCCGGGAGGAGTATGAACGGGCGCGGTTTGACCGGCAGTCCCGGAAGTCCACCGACCTGTGGGTGCGCTTCGGCGTGTACATGAGCGCCTTTTTTGAGGGGAATATGCTGCTGGGCGGCTTACAGCTGCTGCTGGTGCTGACCATCGGCACTGTGATGGCCGTCCATGGGCAGCTGACCCTGGGTTCCCTGCTGGCCGTCCTCTCCTACATCACGCTGATACAGCAGCCCACCCGCCAAATGGGGCGCATCCTCAGCGAGATGAGCAAGGCGGGGGTCTCCATCAACCGTATCTATGAAATCATGTCCGCCCGGGAGGAGCATGACCCGCCGGACGCCCTGACCCCGCCCATGAACGGGGACATCGTCTTTGACCACGTCAGCTTCCACTACCCCAACTGCCCCCTGCTGCTGGAGGACATCACCTTCACCGTCCCCGCCGGGGCCACCCTGGGCATCCTGGGCACCACCGGCAGCGGCAAAAGCACCCTGATGCACCTGCTGGACCGGCTCTACGACCTGCCGGAGGGCTGCGGTACGATTACGATAGGCGGAGTGGACATCGCCAAAATGGAGGCGTCCTGGGTGCGCCGGAACGTGGGCATGGTGCTTCAGGAGCCCATGCTGTTCAGCCGCACCCTGTCAGAGAACATCGGCCTGGCCGCCCAGGGGGACTGCTCCCTGTCCGACATCCGGGAGGCCGCCCGCACCGCCTGCCTGGAGGAGGCCGTGGACGGCTTCGCCCACGGCTACGATACCATAGTGGGGGAGCGGGGTGTCACCCTGTCCGGCGGCCAGAAGCAACGGGCCGCCATTGCCCGTATGCTGCTGCAAAAGGCCCCCATCATGGTCTTTGACGACTCCCTCTCCGCCGTGGACGCGGAGACGGACGCCAAAATCCGGGCCGCCTTGCAGGAGAGCATGGGTTCCTCCACCTGCATTCTGATTTCCCACCGCATCTCCACCCTGATGGCGGCGGACAAAATCATCGTGCTGGACAAGGGCCGCATCGTGGAGCAGGGCACCCACGAGACGCTGCTGGCTCAGGACGGATTGTACAAGCAAATCTACACCCTGCAATCCCAGTGGGAGGAGGCGGATTCCTGTGGCTGACGAGACCCATACCCCAACGAAGAAGCGCCCCTTCTTCGGCCTGGGCTTCCTGCTCCCCTTCTGGATGGAGCAAAAGACGCTGCTGGCGCTGACGGTGCTCACCGGCCTGCTGGGCAGCGTGCTGGAGGCGGCCATCCCCCTGTTCCAGAGCTACGCCATCGACCACTTTATCGGTCAGGGCACCCTGGACACCCTGGCGGCCTTCCTGCTGACCTACCTGCTGGTGTTGGTGGCGCGGCTGGGCATCAACTATTACTGCACCTATGCCGCCAACAAAATCGAAGTGGTGCTGGATTACAGCATCCGCAGGAAGCTCTTCGACCATCTGCAAACCCTGTCCATCAGCTACTATAACCAGAACGGCGTAGGCTATATCCACTCCCGCCTCATCTCCGACGTGGGGCGCATTGGCGCGGTGGCCACCTGGAGCCTGATGGACCTGGTTCTCTGGGACGGCAGCTATCTGGTGTTCATGCTCATCGTCATGCTGCGCCTGAGCTGGCAGCTGGGGCTGGTCATGCTGGCGCTGGTTCCCATTGAAGTGGCAGCCTGTACCTACTTCCAGCGGCACCTGACCACCATGAACCGCCGGGTGCGGGAGATCAACAGCCGCATCACCGCCGATTACAACGAGGGCATCACCGGGGCCAAGACCATCAAGACCCTGGTGGCGGAGGAGAAGATGGAGGGCACCTTCCAGGCGGACACCGCCGCCATGTACCACGCCAGCGTGAAAACCAACCACTACCGTGGCACCCTCCAGGCCATCGTCATCTTCGCCGGAAGCGTGGGGCTGGCCCTGATGCTGTGGCGGGGCGGCGTGCTGAATATGGACGGCCTGCTGGCGCTGGGCACCCTGTCCGCCTTCACCACCTACGCCCTCAGCGTGGGGGACGTGGTGCAGGGCATCGTGGAGTCGCTGCAAAGCCTGGTCAGCGCCCAGGTGAACATTGAGCGGGTGGAGCGGCTGCTGAACACCCAGCCCGACGTGGCAGACACCCCGGAGGTCATCGCCAAATACGGGGACTCCCTCCACCCCAAGCGGGAGAACTGGGAGCCCCTCTACGGCGACGTGGAGTTCCGGGACGTGACCTTCCGTTACCCCGACGGGGAGGAGACCATCCTCTCCCACTTCAACCTGACCGTTCCCCAGGGCACCCGTGTGGCCATCGTGGGGGAGACCGGCGCGGGGAAAAGCACCCTGGTGAACCTGGTTTGCCGGTTCTTCGAGCCGACGGAGGGTGCCGTCCTCATCGACGGGCGGGACGCCAGGGAGCGGAGCCAGCTCTGGCTCCACAGCAACATCGGCTATGTCCTCCAGCAGCCCCACCTGTTCAGCGGCACCGTGCTGGAGAACCTGCGCTACGGCAACCCGGACGCTTCGCTAGAGGAGATTCAGCGGGCCTGCAAGCTGGTCTGCGCCGACCAAATCATTGCCCGCATGGAGCATGGGTATGACAGCCAGGTGGGCGAGGGGGGCGACCTCCTCTCCACCGGGGAGAAGCAGCTCCTCAGCTTCGCCCGGGCCATCCTGTCCGACCCCCGCATCCTGGTGTTGGACGAGGCCACCTCCTCCATCGACACCCTGACCGAGCAGCTTATTCAGTCCGCCATCGCGGAGATGACCAGGGGCCGCACCAGCTTCATCATCGCCCACCGCCTGTCCACCATCCGGGACGCGGACGTGATTCTGATGGTGAAGGACGGCGAAATCATCGAGCGGGGCACCCATCATGCGCTGATGGCGGCCAGAGGGGCCTATTACCGGCTTTACACCCAGCAGTTCACCGCGGAAAGCGTCAGCTCTGTGCTGCACTGACAGGCGGGGCCTGACCGGGGAGGCGCAGCGCTGCACCTCCCCGGTTATTTTTCAAAAACGTCATTTTTTGGCATTTTTCACATAGAAACAGGCCGTTTTCCTTGAAAATTATCCATTCTCAACCGGTTGCTCCGGCGGGAAAGATTGACATTTCCCCCCATTTATGCTAAACTTTTCAAAGCAGCAGTATGCTGCGCACCGTAATATGAATCGTTTTTCCCCGATGTGAAGGCTGTAAGCGGCATCCGCTTTCCGCCGCCCCGGCAATGGGGCAGCCCCTTCGCATCACAAGACTCAAATTGGAGGACTGGAATTTATGCGCGAATACTCGAAATATGAACTGTCCGCCCTGATTGAGGGCAAGCTGCGCCGCAACTTTGGCCGTACCCCGCAGGTGGCTTCCAAGGTGCAGATGTTTAAATCCTGCGCCATGGTGCTGCGGGATATTATGAGCAGCAACCATATCGATACCGTCAACTATAACCGCTCCATCAACGCCCGGGAGGTGCATTATCTCTCCATGGAGTTCCTGGTGGGCCGCTCCCTGATGAAGAACGCCTACAACCTGGGCATCCTGCCCGAGTTGAAGGACGCCATCAGCGAGATGGGCTTCGACCCCGCTGAAATCTTCGAGCTGGAGCCGGACGCCTCCCTGGGCAACGGCGGCCTGGGCCGCCTGGCCGCCTGCTATATGGACTCCATGACCACCGAGGAAATTCCCGCCACCGGCTACTCTATCTGCTATCAGCTGGGTATGTTCCGTCAGAAAATCATTGACGGCCGCCAGGAGGAGTTGTCTGACGACTGGCTGGAACTGGGCGACGCCTGGCTGGTGCCCAAGCGGGACGAGGCGGAGACCGTTCGCTTCGGCGGCGAGGTCAAGACCTACCTGAACGAGGATGGCAAGTTCACCGTGGACTATGTGGGCGGCACCACCGTGCTGGCCGTCCCTATGGACATGAACATCGCCGGCTACAAGACCGACCACGTCAACACCCTTCGGCTGTGGGACGCGAAGAGCCCCGTCCGGGAGGATATGCAGTACTACTCCTCCGGTGAGTACCTGAAGGCCATTGAGGATCGGGCCAACGCCGAGGTCATCGCCAAGGTGCTGTACCCCGCGGACGACCACTATGAGGGCAAGATGCTCCGTTTGAAGCAGCAGTACTTCTTCGTCTCCGCCACGGTGCAGTCCATCGTCCGCAAGCACAAGGCCCAGTACGGCACCTTGCGCAACTTCGCGGAGAAGCACGTCATTCAAATCAACGACACCCATCCCGCCCTGGTCATCCCTGAGCTGATGCGCATCCTGATGGATGAGAACGGCTTCGGCTGGGACGAGGCCTGGAGCATCGTCACCCGCACCGTGGCCTACACCAACCACACCGTGCTGGCCGAGGCGCTGGAGCACTGGTCTCAGGATCTGATTATCGCCCTGCTGCCCCGCTGCTGGCAAATCATCTGCGAAATCAATGAGCGCTACCTGAAGGAAGTCCGCGCCTACTTCCACAACGACGAATCCAAGGCCCGCGAGCTGGCCATCGTCTGGGACGGGGACGTGCGGATGGCCAACCTGTGCGTCGCTACCTGCTTCGCCGTCAACGGCGTGGCCGAGCTGCACAGCCAGATTTTGAAGGACGATGTGTTTCACACCGCCTATCTCCGCACCCCGGATAAGTTCACCAACGTCACCAACGGCGTGGATCACCGCCGCTGGCTGGCCGAAATCAACCCCGAGCTCCACAACCTGATTTGCGAGGTCAACGGCAGCGACGACTATCTGCTCCAGCCGGGTAAGCTGGAGGACTTCCTGAAGGGGAAGGACGATGCCGCCGTGCTGGACCGCCTGGGTCAAATCAAGAAGGCCAACAAGGACGCCTTCGCCGCCTACTGCAAGTGGGAGTATGGCTACAACCTGAACACCGACGCCATCTTTGACGTGCAGTCCAAGCGTCTCCATGAGTACAAGCGCCAGCTGCTGAACGTGATGAACATCATCCACCTGTATCAGCAGATTCAGGACGGGGAGGACATCGTCCCCCACACCTTCCTGTTCGCCGCCAAGGCCGCTTCCGCCTACTATATGGCAAAGCGCATCATTGAGCTGATCAACTCCGTGGCCTATGAGGTCAACAACGACCCCCGCTGCAAGGGCAAGCTCCAGGTGTTATTCATTGAGAACTACCGGGTGTCCATTGCGGAGAAGCTGATGCCCGCCGCCGAGATTTCCGAGCAGATCTCCACCGCCGGCAAGGAAGCCTCCGGCACCGGCAACATGAAGTTCATGATGAACGGCGCCGTGACCATCGGCACCGAGGACGGCGCCAATGTAGAGATGCACCAGCTCCTGGGCGACGACAACATCTTCATCTTCGGCCTGACCGCCGAGGAGGTGGCCGACAAGAAGGCCGCCGGGTACAACTCCTATGAGTACTACAACGCCAGCCCCGTCATTCAGCGGGTCATTGGCAAGCTGAACTCCGGCTTCTCCGACGGAAAGAGCTATCAGGACATCACCAACAGCCTGCTCTTCGGCCAGGGCTACACGGCGGACAACTACCTGCTGCTGGCCGACTTCGAGAGCTATCGCTATATGCAGAACAAAATCGTCACCGCCTACGGCGACAGCCGCCACTGGAACCAGATGGCGCTGGTCAACATCGCCAAGTCCGGCAAGTTCGCCGCTGACCGCTCCATTCACGACTACGCCAACAACATCTGGCACGTCCACACCCGCGGGTAAGCGTTCCGCCTGACACCTCACAGCGTAACTATCAGAACTGCTCCCTCCATATCCTATGGAGGGAGCAGTTTTTTGCCAAAACGAAAACCGTGGGCGCAGGGCCCACGGTTTCGTTTTGTAATGCTGCTTTACTCTCCGGCCTTGGCCGCTTCCTCGGCCCTGGCCTGCTGGAGGAACTCCGCCGCGTCGTCCGGCACGTCGTCAATGGTGTCGTCCCCCACGTCGATTTCCTTAGGCTGCCTGCGGTACAGCAGGTCGTACATCACCGGCACCACAAACAGGGTCATCAGGGTGGCATAGGCCAAACCGAAGGACACCACGATAGCCATGCCTCTGGTCAGAGACGCGCTGATGCCAGTGGAGAAAATCATGCTGCCCATGGCCAGAATAGTGGTCAGGGCGGTCATCAGGATGGGGCGCATTCTGGTCTTGCCGGTGGCAATGAGGGCCGCCCGCTTCTCCATGCCGCCTATCCGAAGCTGGTTGGTATAGTCTACAAATACGATGCCGTTGTTCACCACCGTACCCATCAGCACCAGGAAGCCAATCATGCTCAGGAGGGACAGCTGCTCGCCAAAGGCCATCAGGCCGAACATACCGCCGGTGAAAGCCAGGGGGACGGTGAACAGGATGATGAAGGGGCTCAGAAGGCTCTGGAACTGAGCCACCATAATCAGATAGACGAAGAGCAGGCCCAGCGCCAGCATTTCAATCATCTGGGTCATCATTGAGATGACCGTCTCATACTCGCCGGCCATCTCCCAGGTGTAGCCGTCGGGCATCTCGTAGTCCTCCAGCACCTCCGCCAGCGCCATGGAAAGCCGGGTGGAGTTGTAGCCGTCCAGGGTGTCCGCCGTAACGGAGATGTAGCGCTGCTGATTCTCCCGGGAGATGGTGGAGACGCTGGCGTCCGTCTCCACGGTGGAGAACTCGTCCAGGGTGTGGGTCTCGGTGACGGTTTCGCCGTCCTCATCGGTGGTGTCCACGTCAAAGGTGATGTCCATCAGGTTCTCCCTGGTCAACAGGTTGTTCTCGTCCACGATGACCACTTCCATCTCCGCGCCGTCGATGGTGACGGTGGTGGAGGTGGTCTCCGTAGTCAGGCGGCTGGAAATCTCACTGTAGACCTGGGCCACCGTCAGGCCTAGCCGCATGGCGGCGTCCTTGTCTACGATGAGCACCAGCTCCTGGTCTGCCTCGTCCTGGCCATTGGTGGGGGTGTCAAAGCCCTCCGTCTCGGAGATGATGGCCATGAAATCCTCCGAAATCTCCGTCAAGGTGTCCAGGTCGGAGCCGTAGATGTCGATTTCCAGGCCGCTGCCCAGCATACTGCTCATATCGCTGGAGGAGGACGAGGAGGTGTTCACCGTGCAGTCCAGGTCGGCGGTGTTGGCCGCGATTTGGTCGCAGATGTCCTGAATGCCCCGCTCCGTGTCCACATCGTCATTGGGCACCACATAGAACACATAGTTCAGGAAGTCATTGCTGGTGGAGGCGCTGGTGGTGAGCATACTGGAGGCATTCGTCATAGCCCCCACATAGTCCACCCCGTCCACCGCCAGGATGCGTTCCGTCACCTCGTCGGCGGTGGCGTAGGCGGTATCCTGGTCATAGTCCTCCGGCATGGCAACCGTGATGGAGATTTGGTTGCTGGACATATCTGGAATCATCACCAGCCCCATCTGCGCCACGCCGAACACGGCCACCCCGAACAGGACAATGGCAAGGCCCAGGGGAACCACCTTCACCCGCAGGCAGAAGTCCAGCGCCTTCCCGTAGGCGTTCACCAGCTTGTCAAACCAGGGGTGGGTTTTGGGCTTGACGTTTTTCAGCAGGGTGGAGGCCACCGTAGGTACCACCGTCATTGCCACCACCAGGGAGGCAATCAGCGCATAGCCGATGGTCAGCGCCATGGGATACATCAGCTCCCGGGTGTAGCCTGTGGTGAAAATCATGGGCAGGAACACGCAGATGGTGGTCAGCGTAGAGGAAATCAATGCGCCCGACACCTGCCTGACGCCCTGCACCGCCGCCCGTGGGGCAGACAAGCCCCGCCCCCGCAGCCGGTAGATATTTTCTATGGCGACGATGGAGTTATCCACCAGCATACCAATGCCCAGAGACAGGCCGCCCAGGGACATGATGTTCAGGGAGATGTCCGTAAAGTACATCAGCACCAGGGCAATCAGCACGCTGAAGGGGATGGAGAAGCCCACCACCAGCGTGGGCCGCACGTCCTTCAGGAACAGGGCCAAAATCACGATGGCCAGCAGTGCGCCCAGTATCATGCTTTGCAGAATGTTGGAGATAATCAGGGTGATATACTCCCCCTGGTCCATCAGCGGCTGAATTTGCAGACCATCGTACTTCGCTTCCAGTTCCTCAATAGCGTCATTGCAGGCGGAGGAAACGTCGCTGGTGCCGGCGGTGCTGCCCTTGAAGATGGACAGCACCACGCCGGCTTCGCCGTTGACCCGGGTGTAGCTGTCTGCGGCGTTGTCAATGATGGTCAGGTCGGCCACATCCCCCAGGGTCACGTCTCCAACGTCGTCCAGGTTGCAGAGGACCATGTTCTCCAAATCCTCCACGCTGTCATATTCCTCGCCCACTTTGAGCAGCCACTGGTTATCGTCCGCATCGTCCACATACCCCGCGGGCATGGAGAAGTTCTGGGCGTAAATCAGGGTGGCCAGGGTGTCGATGTCCAGCAGTGCGTCCAGGTTGGCGCTTTCGATGGCGGTCTCCCGGGCGCTCTCGTAGGCTTCCAGGGCGGAGTCCAGCTGGGTCTGGCCGTCCTCCAGGGCGGTCTGGGCCGCCGCCAGCTGGGCGCTGGCGGAGCCGAAGCCTGCCGCCGCCAGAATCTTCCCGGCTTCCACCGTGGTGTAGCTGTTGGCGGCCTCCGCCACGGCGGAATTGACCGCCTCCACTGTGGCGGTGGCTACCGCGATTTCGATTTCCAGGTTGGCAAGCTCCGTCTCGATTTGGGGGATACGGGTGTTGACGATTTCGGACAGGGTGGTCAGGTTATCCACCGTCAGCATAGAGGCCGCTTCGCTCATCCCCTGGGATTCCAGCAGCTCCACCGCATAGGCCAGCTTATCCGGGTTTGCGATGGCGTCCGCCACGCTGGAGGGCAGGCTGGAGGACAGCGTAGCAGTCTGGTTCTCCGCCGCAGTGGTAGCGGCCTCATCCGCCGCAGACTTCAGCGTATCGCTGACGCTGGTGTTCGCCATGCTGACCACGCTCATCAGCTCCGTCAGCTCCTCCTCTGAAATGGAGGGCACCAGCTCGGCCAGCTCGTCCGCCGTCAGCCCGTCCTGGAGCAGCTGGACCAGGGTGTCCGCATCCAGGTCGAGATTCCCTATGTAATCCTGAATCATGGAGAGCATGGT
Organism: Clostridiales bacterium; assembly: GCA_020860385.1. Classification (GTDB taxonomy): domain Bacteria; phylum Bacillota; class Clostridia; order Oscillospirales; family Oscillospiraceae; genus Onthomonas. Next base: position 27,744 of record JAJBUK010000104.1, on the reverse strand, counting down.
GTTAGCCAGGCTTTCATAGCTGACGGCGCTGTCCAGCATATCCAGCACGTCCTCCACATTGTCCTCCGTCACAGTGACGGCGTCCATCAGGCCGCTCTCCGCCATGCTGTCCGCAGCGGACTGGGCGGCCTTGATGAGCACCTGGTTATAAACCTGGTTATAAATGGTCTGATAGGTGTCCTCCCCGGCGGCGGTCTCCTGGAGGCTTTGGAACATGGCCTCCAGCTCCTCGTAGCTCTCCTCAATGCCCGCGTTCTCATAGGCTTGCAGCTCTGTCTCCAGCGCCATCTGATTCGCCTGCTGGCTGGCCAGCTGGGCCTCATAGGCGCTCTGGGCGGCAATGGCCTGATCCAGAGCCAGGCTGGCTTCCGCCAGCTCATCCGCCGTTTCGTTCTCCTGCTCCTCCAGCTCCGCCGTGCCGCTGTCCAGCTCCGCCTGGGCGTCGTCCAACTCGGCCTGGGCGTCCTCGATTTCCTGCTTCGCCTCGTCCAGCGTCCCCAGGACGGAAGCCAGGAGCTGGGCGTTGATGTCGTCGATTTTGTCCTGGTTCAGCCGCACCTCCACGGTCTGCTCCACCAGGCCCACGGCGGAGACGCTGGCCACGCCGTCCTGCCGCTCGAAATAGGGCGTGACAATGTCCTCCACGAAGTCGGACAGCTCGTAGATGTCCTTCCCCTCATAGTCCACGCTGACGTACATGGTGGCCACCATGTCCATGCTGATTTCCATGACGTTTGGGGTGCCGCACAGGTCGGGCAAGGAACTCTCCACATCCTGCAAGGCGGAATCCACCTTCACCATGGCGGAGTCCATATCCGTATCGTCCTCGAACTCCAGCATGATCATGGAGTAGTTCTCCGCGCTGCTGCTGGTGACGTTTTCCACACCGCTGACCGTACCCAAGGCGCTTTCCAGCGGTTCCGTCACGTTGGCCTCCACCTTCTCCGGGCTGGCCCCCGGATAGGTGGTGATGACCACCATGTAGGGCAGGCTCATCTCCGGCAGCAGGTCGGTTGTCATCCGCGTCATGCATACCACGCCCAACACCAGCGCGATGATGACGGCCACCAGCACGGTAAACGGCTTTTTCACACATTGCTTCACCATGATTGCATAGACCTCATTTCCAATAACTGCTTGCTGCATTTGTTGCAGTTGTATTTTAGCACAGCTTATTAACACCGGAAAGCATTCTTTGTTAAAAAACTGTAAATATTCCGCTCGACAAAAAGCGACAGGCGCAGGCCGCCAAAGCTGTACCTGCGCCGCAGTTGCCGGCAGCAGCTACTTCCGATAAAGGAAGCGCTCCCCCAGCTGCATGATATGGAATTTTTGCCCCGGCGCGCACCGCTGCATATAGGCCGCAAAGAGCAGCGGGTCCTCCCCGTTGCCCATCACCATGTCATAGTGCAGCGGGACGGTCAAATCCGCGCCGGTCTGGGCGGCGAAGATGGTCGCGTCCCGGCAGTCCATGTTGCCCACGATGTTCCGGCTCCGCCGCTCCAAATCCGCCCCGTTGATTGGCAGGCAGGCCACGTCCGGCGGGCCGTAGCGCTTCACGTCCTCCAGCAGTTGGGCGGTCAGCACTGTGTCCCCGGCGTGGTAAAAGCGCACGCCGTCCGCCGCCAGGAGATAGCCCAGATTCCGGTAGTCGCCCTGGGCGTCGGTGACATAGTCCTCATGGGCCGCCGGGATTGGGGTCAACGTGACATCCCCGCCCAGCGTCAGCGGCTGGTGGGCCTTTGCCCCAATCACCGTATCGGCGGGGATGCCCGCCCCGGTCAATACGCCTGCCTCCGGCGCGGGAACGATGAACTTTGCGCCGGGATTCGCCTGGTACAGGGGCAGCAGCGTCTCCAGATTCAGATGGTCGGCGTGGTTGTGGGAGCAGACCACATAGTCCACCCCCGTCAGTTGCCCGGCGGAGAAGGGAGGCGGATAGTTCCGCCGGGTGGCGCCGTCCGGATTGCGCAGGTCATTCAGCACCGGGTCAAAGCAGAGGGTGACGCCCCCTGCCTTCACCAGCAGCCCCATCTGCCCCAGGTACCAGAAGGCCAACTCACCGGCAGGCGGCTCGGTGCGGGCAATGTCGCCCAGCAGCGCCGCCCCGGCGCGATACCATTTGTACTGCATCAGGTTCCTCCCTCCACGGCTGCGCGGGAATGGGGAAGATACTTCCCCAGTCCCGCGCGATTTGGTTGTTTACACTGTCCGCAGCACTGCGCCCTGGTCAGCGGAGGTAACGAGGGCGGCATACCGGGCCAGATAGCCGGTCTTGACCTTCGGCTCCGGCATCACCAGCGCGGCCTTCCGGGCCGCCAGCACTTCATCGGAAACCTCCAGGGTGATTTTGTGGGCGGGGATGTCGATGGAGATCAGGTCGCCCTCCTCCACCAGGCCGATGGTACCCCCTGCCGCCGCCTCCGGGGAGACGTGGCCGATGGCCGCGCCCCGGGTAGCGCCGGAGAACCGGCCGTCGGTAACGAGGGCCACGGATTCGCCCAGCCCCATGCCGCAGATGGCGGAGGTGGGGTTCAGCATCTCCCGCATACCGGGGCCGCCCTTGGGGCCTTCGTAGCGGATGACCACCACATCGCCGGGGTGGATGCCGCCGGCGTAAATCACCTGAATGGCCTCCTCCTCGCTGTTAAAGACACGGGCGGGGCCGGAATGGCGCATCATCTCCGGGGCCACGGCGGACTGCTTCACCACGCAGCCCTTCTCCGCCAGGTTGCCGAACAGGACGGCAATGCCGCCGGTGGAGAGATAGGGGTTGTCGATGGGCCGGATAATCTCCGGGTTCAGGTTCACCGCGTCGGCGATGTTCTCCCCCACCGTCTTGCCGGTGCAGGTCAGCAGGTCGGTCTTGATGAGCCCGGCGTCCGCCAGCTCCTTCATCACGGCGTACACGCCGCCAGCCCGCTCCAAATCCTCCATGAAGGTGGGGCCAGCCGGGGCCAGGTGGCACAGGTTGGGGGTCTTGGCGTTGAACTCGTTGACATGGTGCAGGTCGATGGTAATGCCGCACTCATGGGCGATGGCAGGCAGGTGCAGCATGGTGTTGGTGGAGCAGCCCAGGGCCATGTCCACGATTTCGGCGTTGTTGAAGGCGTCGGCGGTCATGATGTCCCGGGGGCGGATGTTCTGCCGCAGCAGCTCCATCACCTGCATACCAGCCTCCTTGGCCAGGCGGATGCGGGCAGAGTAGGGGGCGGGGATGGTGCCGTTGCCCCGGAGGCCCATGCCGATGGCCTCGGTGAGGCAGTTCATGGAGTTGGCGGTGTACATCCCGGAGCAGGAGCCGCAGGAGGGGCAGCAGTTCATCACATACTCCTCCACACCGGCCTCATCCAGGGTACCGGCGTGGTAGGCTCCCACTGCCTCGAACATATCGCTGAGGCAGGTGCGCTTGCCGTTTTCCAGATGGCCCGCCAGCATGGGGCCGCCGGAGACGAAGATGGTGGGCACGTTGATGCGGGCGGCGGCCATCAGCAGGCCGGGCACGTTCTTGTCGCAGTTAGGAATCATCACCAGAGCGTCGAACTGGTGGGCGATGGCCATGCACTCGGTGGAGTCGGCAATCAGGTCCCGGGTCACCAGGGAGTACTTCATGCCCACATGGCCCATGGCGATGCCGTCGCAGACGGCGATGGCCGGGAACTCAATAGGGGTGCCGCCTGCCAGACGGACGCCTGCCTTCACCGCTTCGGCGATTTTGTCCAGGTTCATGTGGCCGGGGACGATTTCATTTTGGGAGCAGACCACGCCCACCAGCGGGCGGTTCATCTCCTCCTCTGTCAGGCCCAGGGCCGCGAACAGGGAGCGGTTGGGGGCGCGATCCACGCCCTGGGTCACGTTGGCGGATTTTAATGCCATACTACTTCCTCCTTATTGATTCTTCATACAGATATTACAGCACCGCAGCGCTCAGTTTCGAGGTGCCAGCCGGGCATGGAGCATCGTCCATCCCCTGGAGAGCAGCTTCCGCTCCCCTTCCAGCAGCAGGGAAAGCACCAGCGTATCCGCCACCAGCACCAGCAGAATCAGCTCCGGGTAACCAAAGGAATAGGAAAACTCATTAAAGAAATAGGCTTTTATCAGTGTATGCGTCAGGAACATATTCATAGAGTGTTTTCCCAGAAAAGCGAGGATGTTTTTCACCAGCGGAATGACGGAGAGATAAGCATACCCCGCAAAACACAGGAGAAACACTGCAGGGGCTTCCAACATACTGGCATATCCCTTCTTGCAGATAAACCACATCAAAAAACCAACAATAGCCACGCAGACCGGGAAAAAACACCAAAAGGCAGCTCTGCACCGCAGCCCCCGGAACCAAACCAGGAGCCGTTCAAAGAGATGATGCTCCGCCGCAAGCACCCCAACGATGATCACCAGCAAATAGCGGAGCATCGTGGTGGACATGTCCCATTCACACAGCCGGGGCACTAAAATGGCAATGGGAATGGTAGACCAGCTCAGACGCTTCACCAGCGCGATTATGGGAGGCATACAGAACACCAGCAGCACCGCCAGGGACATATACCACCAGGTAGCGTTATAGGTCGGCGTACCAAAGGCATCCGCCAGCCCCAGCGCATCCAGAATTGTGTAGAACCACCGCATCACAGGGGATTCTCCATAGATGGAAACTCTTGTTCGTGCTGTAAAAAATGAGATGATTTGGCTGTCTGCGTAAACAATCCAAAACCCGGTCATTAAAGAGAAATATCGCCGCCTGGAATAGGCAAACCAGTCAGCTACCCTCTCTTTGCCACACTTCTGCCCATAAGAAAGGGTCGTACCGTAAGCCGTCAAAAAGACAAATACCGCCACGCACAGCTTGCAGGCTCTGGCAAAAAGCACTACCTGAGATTCGGAGCCAAGCCAAAACACCACTTGCTCCATTCCCCTGGTATCTGAGCTATAAAACAGGTGATGCACATACATCATCAGAATCGCAACGCCCTTGCAGATGTTCGTATCCTGCCTGGAAAATGGGTGAACCTCCGGCAGCGTCAGCTCTCTCTCTGCCATCCTTCGAGCACCTCTCTTTATTTTATCAACATAAATAGCCTTGATTGTTCCGATGCAATGAAAAAAGGGGGCAGGCAGAATCTGCCTGCCCCTTGCCTGAGAATGCAGCGTTGATTACTTGGAAGCGGCGTCCAGAGAGGAATCGCTGGAGGCAGCCTCGTCCTTCCACAGCATATTGTCCCGCAGGGCCTTGCCCACGGTCTCCATGGGATGCTTGGCCAGAGCGGCGCGCTTGGAGTTGAAGAAGGTGCGGCCGTTCTTGTTCTCAGCGATCCACTTGCCGGCGAAGGTGCCGTCCTGGATGTCGGAGAGGACAGCCCGCATATTGGCCTTGGTCTGCTCGTGAGGGATGACGCGGGGGCCGGAGACATACTCGCCATACTCGGCGGTGTCGGAGATGGAATAGTTCATGCCAGCCACACCGGCCTTGTTCACCAGGTCGATGATGAGCTTCATCTCGTGCATGCACTCGAAGTAGGCGTTCTCAGGGGCATAGCCGGCCTCGCACAGGGTCTCGAAACCGCACTGCATCAGATCCACCACGCCGCCGCAGAGGACGGTTTGCTCGCCGAACAGGTCGGTCTCGGTCTCGATGTCCATGGTGGTCTCCATGATACCGGCACGAGCGCCGCCGATACCGGCGATATAAGCCAGAGCGATGTCACGGCAGTGGCCGGTGGCGTCCTGCTCCACAGCAATCAGGCAGGGCACGCCCTTGCCCTCCACATAGGTGCCGCGGACGGTGTGGCCGGGGCCCTTGGGGGCAGCCATGAACACGTCCACATCGGCGGGGGGAACGATTTGCTTATAGCGGATGTTGAAGCCGTGGGCGAAGGCGATGGCGTTGCCAGGCTCCAGGTTGTCCTTGACGGACTGGGCGTAAATCTCGGCGGCCCGCTCGTCGTTCACCAGCATCATGACGATGTCGGCCTTCTTGGCGGCCTCAGCCACGGTGTAGACCTCAAAGCCGTCCTTGGCGGCCTTATCCCAGCTCTTGCCGGGGCGGACGCCGATGATGACGTTGCAGCCGGAGTCCCGCAGGTTCTGGGCGTGGGCGTGGCCCTGGGAGCCATAGCCGATGACGGCAATCACTTTGCCGTCCAGATTGGAGATGTCGCAGTCAGATGCATAGTACATCTTTGCATTCATGTCATAGCACGAACTCATAATTTGTCACCTGTTCTTTCCTTAAATTTTGAAATATCTATCCAAAAAATGTGCATATCGTACATTTACTGGCAGTTTTACAGCATCAGCTTGCCGTAGTCGTATTCGCCCTTTTCCTTGGTCTCGTCCCGCAGGGTGTACTGGCCCCGCTCCAGGGCCACCATGCCGGTGCGGGCCAGCTCCAGAATGCCGAACTCCTTCAGCAGGCCCTCGATGGCCTCGTCCTTGGACTCGGAGCCGATCACCGCCAGGGTGATGGTGCCCAGGGAGACGTCGATGATATTGGCCCGGAAGATGTTGGCGATTTGAATGACCTCGTTGCGGATTTCGCGGGTCTCCGCCTTCACTTTGATCAGCACCAGTTCCCGGCGGATGGAGCGGCCTCTGTCCAGCAGCTTCACCGAGTGGACGGGGAACAGCTTCCCCAGCTGGCTGATGAGCTGCTTGATCTGCTGGTCGTTGGCGAACACCTCGATGGTGATACGGGAGACATCGGGCTGGTCCGTGGTGCCCACGGCCAGGCTCTCGATGTTGAAGCCCTTGCGGGAGAACAGCCGGGTCACCTGGCTCAGGACACCGGCGGAGTTGTCCACCCGGACGGACAGGGTCTGACGGGTCGGTTGGGTCGCTTGCATAGTCATTCCCCTCCTTTAATCCAACAGGAAATTGGTGACCGGGCTGGTGCCCCCCACCATGGGATGTACCATCTCGTCAATGTCCAGCACAGCGTCAATGACCACTGCGTGGCCATAGTCCAGCGCCTCCTGGAAGGCCTTTTCAAACTCCGCCTGGGTGGTGACCCGATAGCCGCGGATGCCGTAGGCCTCCGCCAGCTTGACGAAGTCGGGGCCGCGGTCCAGGGTGGTGGCGCTGTAGCGGTGGTCATAAATCAGGCTCTGCCACTGGCGCACCATGCCCAGGGTGCCGTTGTCAAAGATGATGGTGATAACGGGGATGTCATAGTACTGCACCGTGGCCATCTCGTGGCAGTTCATGCGGAAGCAGCCGTCGCCGGTGGTATGCACCACCACCTGGTCGGGCATACCCACCTTCGCGCCGAAGGCCGCGCCGTAGCCGAAGCCCATGGTGCCGAAGCCGCCGCTGGTCAGCAGCTGGCCGGGCCGATTGAAGTGGTAATACTGGGCCGACCACATCTGATGCTGGCCCACGTCGGTGGCGATGATGGCGTTGCCGCCGGTCAGGCGGGACACCGTCTCCAGAATCTCCCGGGGCTGCAGGCGGCCGTCCTCCGCCGGCTTCGGCTCCGGCTCCTTCAGGCTCAGCACGGCGTTCCGCCAGGCGGAGAAGTCGTATTCCCGGAGCATGATGCGCTCGTTCAGCAGCTCCAGCACCCGGCGGGCGTCGCCGATGATGTGATGGGTGGTCTGCACGTTCTTGTCAATTTCCGCCCGGTCAATGTCAATGTGGACGATTTTAGCGTTGGGGGCAAAGCTGGCCACATCGCAGGTCACCCGGTCAGAGAACCGGCAACCGATGGCCACCAGCAGGTCGCAGTCATGGCTGGCCACGTTGGAGGCGTGGGAGCCGTGCATCCCGATCATGCCGGTGAACAGCGGATGGTCGCCGGGGCAGGCGCCGCCGCCCATGATGGTGGAGGTGACAGGGGCCCCCAGCTTTTCCATAAACTTCCGGAACTCCGGCACCGCGCCCTTGGAGCGGATGACGCCGCCGCCCACCAGGATAAGGGGGCGGGCGGAGTGGTCCAGCATATCCACCAGCTGATTCACGTCGTCATGGTCCGGCTCAAACTCCTTGAACTCGTAGTTGTCCCGGGCCATCAGCTTGGCCAGGCGGCCATAGCGGTGATGCTCGCTGAGGGGCAGGGGGCGGAAGTCCGTCAACTCCGTGGTGACGTTCTTCAAAATGTCAATCAGCACCGGGCCGGGGCGGCCGGAGCGGGCAATGGCGAAGCCCTCCCGGATGATGTCCGCCAGTTCGTTCACGTCCCGCACCAGGTAGTTGCACTTGGTGATAGGCATGGTGATGCCCGTGATGTCAACCTCCTGGAAGGAGTCCTTGCCAATCAGGTTCTCCCCCACATTGCAGGTGATGGCCACCACGGGGGACGAGTCCATATAAGCCGTGGCGATGCCCGTCACCAGGTTGGTGGCCCCGGGGCCGGAGGTGGCGAAGCACACCCCCACCTTGCCGGTGGCCCGGGCGTAGCCGTCCGCCGCGTGGGAGGCCCCCTGCTCATGGGTCGTCAGGATATGGCGGATCTTCTGATTGTATCCATGCAGTTCAAATTCGTCGTAGATGTTCAAAATCGTGCCGCCAGGATAGCCAAAGACAGTATCAACGCCCTGTTCCAGCAGGCACTCCATCACGACCTGTGCGCCAGTCATTTTCATCGTATTGGAATCCCTCCTTTAAATTACGCTGCCCGCAGGCAGGTTCAGCAGGCGGCAGGGCATAAAAAATGCCCCGTCCCCTCATTAGGACGAAGCTGAAACTCCGTGGTACCACCTAAATTCACAGACCCGGCAAACCCGGCCTGCGCACTCTTTGATTCCGTAACGTGGAAGGCCGTTTCCGCTTACTGGGCTGACGCCGTTCAACGGAACCGCTCGTGGGTGACCCATATTGCCCGCCATCGATAGACGCTTTTCAGCTGCCGCATCCTCTCTGAACCGTGGCGCTGGACAATACTATCCCAGTCATTGCGTTTAGACTGAATCCTATGATACCTGTAAAATGTGATTTTGTCAAGGGGTACGGAAAAAAAACTCGCAGATGCACAAAAAGCGCCCGAAATTCCCCTCCCCTTCGGTACAAATGCAGGGAAAATGGCGTTCCCCTGTTTCCGATTGTTCCCATTTGTTTCTGTTTTTTAACAGAAAAGTTCTTGACAGATTGTTTTCTTCATGCTAAAATAGTGTTAGTTGAAAAAAACTTTTTAATTGATAGGAGGTTCTGTCATGTTCAACCTGATTGAAACGGGCCGCCAGCATCGGTTCAGGGCCACGGCGGTTCATATGCTGGTATTCCTCTTCTTTTATCTTCTCCATGTTGTGGCGGAGGCTGTCACTGGCATCATAGACCCCCTTTATCCTCTTGGCTGGGCTGTGGACAGACGCTTTCTCTACCTCTGGGCGCCGGTGCTGATTTTGCGGCTGCTCAACTGCAACATCGTGGCAGGCTGTATCACGGGCGGCTTCTTCTCAAGCCTGGTCATCAGCATCCCCCTGACGGACATCACCGTCGCCTATTGGAACGCCCATCGCGGCCCGGAGGATTATGAATCCCCGCTGTACGGCTGGCTCTTCTGGATGGGCTTCACCCTGCTCTCCATCATCGCGGGCATCGTCCTGGAATGTCTTTACCGCGACTGGAAGTGGAAGCACCCGTCCGCCGTTGAAGGAGACGCTTCCACCTGACAGCAGAAAGGAGTTGTCATGTTCAACCTGATTGAAAAGGGCCGCCAACATCGGTTCAAGGCCACGGCGATTCATATGTCGGTCTTTCTCCTGCTCTACCTCATCTACCTCCTGTCGGACGTCATTACCGGCATACATGGCACTTTTTACCCCATGGAGTGGGCTGTGGGAATAAAATTGATCTATCTCTGGGTGCCGGTGCTAATTCTGCGGCTGCTCAACTGCAACATTGTGGCGGGCTGCATCACGGGCGGCTTCCTTCTGGACACACTCCTCGCCATCCCGCTAACGGAACTCCTGCACGCACGTTGGTTGGCGCAGCGCGCTGAGGATGATTATACCGAACCAATGATTTCCCTCGCGATTTGGCTCTTGTTAATTGTCCTCTTTATCATCGCGGGTATCGTCCTGGAATGTCTTTACCGCGACTGGAAGTGGAAGCACCCGCCCGCCGGTGAAGGAGACGCTTCCACCTGACGGCGGAAAAACGCCCCGTTTCCCCCTTTCCCCCGGAAAAGGCTTGACCCCGCCGGGGGAAACGTGCTAAAGTAAGGAAAATGACCGCTCCGGCCTGGCCGGAGCAAAGGAGCGGGATGCGTCTATGGGCAAGAAAATCGTAATCGTCGGCCTGGGGCTGATTGGCGGCTCCCTGGCCAGCGCCCTGAAGGGGTTCGAGGGGTATGAAATCATCGGCGTGGCCCGCCGCCAGGCCACGCTGGACTACGCCCTCGCCCACCAAATCATTGACCGGGGCTCCCTGTCCCCGGAGGAGGCGCTGCCGGAGGCCGACCTGACCTTCCTGTGCATGGACCCCCACATCATCGTGGATTACCTGAAGCAGTACGCCCCCCTGTTCCGGCCGGGCAGCCTGGTCAGCGATGTCTGCGGCATCAAGACCTGCGTCATGGAGGCGGCGGAGGCCCTGCCCCCGGAGGTTGACTTCATCGGCTGCCACCCCATGGCGGGCACAGAGTTCTCCGGCATTGAGAACTCCTTCCCCACCCTGTTCCAGAACGCCCACTTCATTATGACCCCCCGCGCCACCAGCACCGGGGAACACATCGCCCTCATTGAGCGGCTGGCAAAATACATCGGCTGTAAGGACATCGTCAACACCACCCCGGAGCAGCACGACGCCATCATCGCCTACACCAGCCAGCTGATGCACATTGTGGCGGTGTCGGTGTGCGACGATGCGGAGCTGTTCCAGTGCCGGGGCTTTGAAGGGGGCAGCTTCCGGGACGTGACACGGGTGGCCGCGCTGGACGTGGATATGTGGACGGAGCTGTTCTCCATGAACGCCCCCGCCCTGACCGTGGTCTTGAAGCGGCTGGAGGAAAACCTCCACTCCTACCGGGTGGCGGTGGAAAATCGGGACGTGGAACGCATCCACGCCAAGCTGACCTACTCCAGCGAGCGCAAGAAGCGCATGAGCCTCCCCGGCCCCGGCCAGATACCCATAAAGCAGCTCCAGGATTCCGGCAACGCCCAGCCGAAGCCGTCCTGACCCTTTCCTATCACAAGCTCAAACAGCGCAGCAGAACCGGAGCGTTCCGGCCCTACTGCGCTGCTGTTTTTTCTCACAGGAGGAAGTGAACGATAAAGCCCAACACAAGCAGATGGACAGGGTAAAAGAGGTAAAACACATACTTATTCTCATGCCAGCCCTGCTGCCCGTCATAGCCCCAGATGAGGTAGCCAGAGAAGGGGGCCGTAACGTACATGATGCTGATGGCGCAGCCCAGCAGCACCTTGACCCCCCGTTTGTCGTACAGGAGGTAGTACACCGCCACCAGCAGCACCTCGCACAGGCCGAAGGCCAGGTTCAGCAGCTCGCACCACAGGACGCCGGCAATCACCAGCAGGATTTGCATCAGCCGGTACTGGAAGCCCTTCTTCTCCTCCATCATCCGGAGGCCGTACAGCATGGCAAGGCAAATCACCATGCTGAACAGGGCGTTCTGGCTGGACGGGTCCCAGAAGCTGTCGCTCATGGCCAGGTCGTAGGGTACCTCACTGAGCACCGCGAAGCCCAGCAGGCTAAGGAAGTAGTTCCTGTAGCTGCTGGTGCGCCGGAAGCCCTCCACCAGCAGGAAGGCGAAAATGGGCACCGCCAGCCCGCCGATCATCTGGAACGCAGCAGCCCACCCTGCCAGCGTCATCATACTAGCGTCGCTGGACAGCAGGTCGGAGAACTCCGTGGTCGTGTAGTCGCTCATGTGGAGCAGCCCGTTTTGGAAGACGGCCACCCCGATGCTGTAGCACAGCATCGTGACGCAGCCGAACACTTTCATCTTCGCCGCGGTGACAGGGATGTAGCGCCTGCGGCGCTTCTTCCTGGGGTTGCCATACCTGTCGTACTCCACCTGCTCTTCCTGCTCCTGATAGTCCTGATAGTCCTGATAGTCCTTTCTCATGGGATGCTCCTGTCTCTGTTAGGGTTTACGCTTGAAAGTTCCGAATGGTCTCCAGGGCGGGCAGCGCCCGGCCCTCATAGTCAAAGAGGGCCTGATTCGCCCACTCGTTGCCGCCGGGCCCCCGCTCTCCGGTGTAGGCCAGGGCGGCGTCGTTGGCCCAGCCGCTGCCCGGCACGGGCAGCCAGGCAGGCTCCCAGTAGAAGAAGCCCTTGCCCCGGCCCTCCGGCACCCGGCAAATCAGCTCCATCACATCCTGCAAAAAGGCGGACTGCCCCTCGGCCGTCATGGGATAGGGCACCCGCTCCACCAGGACCGGCTTTGTGGCCATTCCCTTCCGCCGCCCATCGGGCAGCTGCTCGTAATCCTGATACTCCTCCATAGTAAACGCTGTAGAGATTTCTGTCAAGATTAATTTTTTTCGGTAACGCAGGGCAATGTCGTTCATGTTGGCCTCCAAATCCTGGAGCGTGCCGTGCCAGAACGGATAATAGCTCAGGCCGATATACTCGAAGTCCGCGCCGCCGTAGGCAAAGTAGCTGTCAAACCAGGCGCGGTACATGGCGTTGTTCCCGCCGTTGTCCAGGTGCAGCATCACGGGGATAGTCTTATCCGCCTCCCGGACGGCCCGAATCCCGCTGTTCAGGAAGCGGACGATGGCCCCAAAGTTGGGCGTTTTGCCGTAGGGCCAGAGCAGGCCCTTGGTCAGCTCGTTCCCTACCGCCACCATATCCGGCATCAGCCCCGCCTCGTCCAGGGTGCGGAGCACGTCCCGGGTGTAGGTGTAGACGGCGTCCGCCAGCCCCGCCTCATCCAGGCCCCGCCAGGCTTTGGGGATGGTCTGCTTGCCGGGGTCGGCCCAGAAGTCGCTGTAGTGGAAGTCAAGCAGCCAGCCAAGGCCCAGGGCCTTCGCCCTGCGGGCCAGGGTCATGGTGCGGGGCAGGTCGTTGGTACCTGCGCCGTAGGGCTCTCCCGTCTCGCTGTAAGGGTCGTTCCAGAGCCGCAGGCGCACCATGTTCATACCGTAGCCCTGCAAAATCTCCATGGCTCCGCCGGGTACGCCGTGGTCAGAGAAGATCCCGCCGCACTCCTCCACCTCCAGCAGGGTGGAGAGATCCATGCCTTTGATCCATGCGTCCAAACTGATTCCTCATTTCTGTTCCGTTTGAAAATCCCCACCAGACGGGAAGGGGTGCGCCCCGCCTGTCCGATGGGGAAACTGGTTTAATCGCTGAAATCCTCGAAGTCCACGATGCGCTGCATCATGCTGCGGTACCGGAAGCGGGCCAGCTGGTTCTTTTCCAGCACGTCCTCCTCCGTGCCAACATACTGGCAGCGAATACAATAGTATTCCTGCCGGTCGCTGTCATAGAACATATCGATGTCCAAATCCCGCATGAAGCAGGAGGGGCAGCGGTAATTTAGTCTGCCTTTTCCAGATTGAGCCATGTGGTAAAGACCTCCTTCTCCTGCAATTTACCGGTATAACCCAGGGTAAACATGGGGCTGAACGCATAGCCTTCCTTGACGTAGCCGGCCTTGTCCCGACCCTCGCAGGTCATGGACACCACCGTGTCGATGGGGGGCAGGGTGCAGCTCACCCGCTGGGCGTCCGCTGCGGCGGCCTCCCGGCAGCGGTACTCGTAGGGGATAACGGCGCTGTCCGCCCCGGCCTCTACCCGGAGGGTCAGGGAGGACATATCCTCCGGATACTCCGTGGTGCCGTAGCAGCCCACCATATACTCGTTGATGGTCACGTCCGCGTTGGGGTCGCTCATCTCCAGGATGCGGCGCTCCATCTTGATGCAGCTCTTCCCCTCCGGGAAGGTGATGACCGTTTGCAGCTTCACCGTCACGTCGGCAAAGACCACCTCCACCGGGTCCAGGGTCAGGATGCGGTCGTTCCCCTCCTGGGAGAAGTGAGCCTTCGTCCGGCACAGGCACAGGTCTACCTCTTCCCCGCCGCAGGACAGCTTGGCGCTGCGCACCGTGCCCTCCCCGGCGTAGTGGGTGAAGTAGCCCGCACGATACTTCTCCTGAATCAGGAAGGGATAGCTGGCGTCCTGAACATGAGGGGTGCCAATGCCCACCGGCCAGTCCAGCTTAGCCACATAGGGCCGCAGGTCCACGATGGCCCCGCCCTGGTCCATGTTGACGCAAGCCCGGAGGTAGGGGTCGCAGTACCAGAAGAGCTGCTTCTTGCTGCCGTAGAGGATGTCACGCCACAGGGCGCACTCCGGCTCGGTGTAGTGCTTCTTCTCCCGGTAGTAGTCCGCGAACTCGCTCATGGTCATATCCACCAGCTTGCCCTCTTTTTTCAGCTGGCCATAGTAGGCGCAGCCGTCCTCGTAGGACTTCAGCAGCAGCTCGTAGGGGGACTCCCAGCGCCCCATCTTGTTCATCCAGCCGGGGCCGACGAACATCATGTTGTAAGCGTAGCCGTTGTTGTACTTCGCCAGGGAGCGGTACTGGTCGATGAGGTTATAGAGGTAGGGATACTCCCAGGTGTCCGTATCGTAAATCATGCCCCGCAGCACGTTCTGGGGGTGGGTGCCGAAGTTGGAACCGTTGCCGTCATAGCAGGCCAACAGGTCGCGGCTCAGGTGGGGGATGGCGACGATGCCGGAGTCCTCCTCCGCATTGGCGGCGGGGGCGTGGGTGTTCTGCTTGGAGGGTATCCAGGGGGCCCAGGGGCCGCCGTCCATGAAGGTGTACCAGCTGTTGTTGCAGGTGTGGTAAGCCTTGGGGCCCTCCTCCCAGCAGGTGGCTACGGCGCACTTGACGGAGGGATACTCCGCCTTGACGAAGTTGATGAGCTCCGCGTCCATGTAGTAGGAGCCGGTGGACTCCGGGTAGAAGCCGAACCGGTCATAGAACTTCTCAAACACATCCCGGACGATGGCCTTCTTGTCCTCCATGGAGAACATCCAGATGCAGAAGTCCTTGGTCTTGTACTTCTCCCGGAACTGCTCACAGGGCAGGCCCAGCAGGGTCAGGCCGATTTCGTCCCCGTACTCGGCGTGATGCTCCTTGGCCAGGGCCACCGCCTCGTCGTTAAACAAGCTGGCGTAGGTCATTTGGATGGTAGTTTTCAGGCCGTTCTTGTGGGCGCACTCCTGCTGCGTCTTGAAGATGTCCAGGCTCTCCGTCAGCAGCGCCTTGCGGCCCAAATCCTCCGCCTTGCCCTGGCCCGTGACCTTCTCCGCGTATTCCGGCACCATTTCAGGGCGATGGATAATGTTGATGACAAATTGCTCCATCGTAATCAGTGTCCTTTCCTCAAGTTTTGCCGACAAGCAGGATTGCTCCGCCTGTCGGCAAAGGGATAAAAACGATTTGATTGTTGCGGCTCGGTTTAGCCCTTCACCGCGCCTCCGGTGACGCCCTCCACATAGAACTTCTGCATGATGATATACAGAATGGAGATGGGGATGGACACCAGCACGCCTCCGGCGCAGAACTGGCCGAAGTAGGTGTTGATCAGGCTCTTATCCAGCATATTGTACAGGCCGATGGCCACCGTCCACTGGGAGGAAACGCCTGCGTTCAGAATCATCTTCGCATAGACGAAGTCCATCCAGGGCACCAGGAAGGAGTTGATGATGGTATAGACGATGATGGGGCGGCTCATGGGCAGCACCACCTGGAAGAAGCACCGGGCTTCGCTGGCGCCGTCCAGCTTGGCGGCCTCCTGCAAAGCCTTGGGCACCGTGCCGAAGAAGCCCTTAGCAATCAGGTAGCCCAGGCCGGAGCCTCCGGAGTACACCAGTATCAACCCCAGGTGACTGTTCGTCAGGCCCAGCGCCTTTAAGACGAAGTAGACGGCAATCATGGACAGCACGCCGGGGAACAGGTTGACGATAACGGACAGGTTCTGCAACCCCTTACTGCCGCGGAAGTCCATGCACGCGAAGGCATAGGCCACCATCAGCACGAAGATGCTGGAGACGACGCAGTTGGCGATGGCCACCACCAGCGTATTCATAAACCACGCCGGGAAGTTGGCTACGGTGTCCGTGCCGGTGAGCAGCTTGACATACTGAATCGTGCTCCACTCGGTGGGGAAGAAGGTGGAGGTGTTCCGGCCATTGTAGGCGCTGAAGGAGGTGACGACCAGCCAGATGATGGGCACCAGCCAAACCAACACCAGCAGGGCCAAAAAGAGGTGCTTCAAAATCACCTTGACAGTTTTCTTTTTCATGACGCAAAATCCCCCTGTCCTGTACGGGCTACCACCCTGTTAAAGACAATCAGCGTGAACAGCGCGCAGATGATGAAGATGATGATGCCAATCGTCGCCGCCATCTTATAGTTGTAGTAGTCCTGAGTCAAAGTGAAGAGCCAGGTCACCAGCAGGTCGGTCTCCTTTGCCTGGGAGTTTGCCATGGCCTGGTTGGTGGTGGTGTAGAAGTTGGAGGTCAGCAGGTAAATGACGTTGAAGTTATTGATATTCTTGACGAAGTCCGTCACCAGGGCGGGGCCGGTCACGCTGAACACATAGGGCATGGTGATGTTGCGGAAGGTCTGCCAGCTGTTGGCGCCGTCGATGGAGGCGCTCTCCAGCTGCTCCGAGGGGATGTTCATCAGCACGCCGTTGGCAATCAGCATCTGATAGGGTACGCCAATCCAGATGTTGATGAGGATAATCATCACATGGGCCCAGCCAGGCGCCGTCAGGAATGGGATGTAGTTGTTGGAAATCAGGCCGATGTCCTGCAGGAAACCGGTCAGGCCGATGTTCGCCAGAATCGTGTTCATAATGCCATTATCCGCGAAGAAGTTCCGCACCAACAGCAGAGACACGAACTGGGGGACGGCAATGGTAATCATAAACAGGACGCGCCACGCGGCCTTGCCCCTGACGTCCTTGCCGTTGATGAGGAGCGACATCAGGATACCGCCGAAGTAGGTGGTCAGGGTGGCGAAGAAGGACCAGACCAGCGTCCAGCCCAGGACCCGGACGAAGGCATAGCCGAAGGTATCGGTCAGGCCGCCGCCGCCAAACAGGCTGACAAAGTTCTTGATGCCGACCCAGTCAAACAGGGCGCTGGGGGGCATATGGTTCTGGTCATAGTTGGTGAAAGCCACGAAAATCATGACGAACAGCGGAACGATGATAAACAGCACCACACCAGCGGTCGGCAGCGCCAACAGGGTGACGTAGAACTTCTTGTTGATGTAGTCGTTCAAATCCTCGCGGAAGTTGTTGATATGCCTGCCCTGCTCCTCCTCTTTCTGGAGGCGGTAGACGTTCTTCACGTTGTACATCCAGGTGTACAGGGCGAAGGCCCAAATCACCAGGGTGATAACGGAGAAGAGCAGGATGGTGAAGGAGTTGTCATAGTCGTTAAACTCGTTCTTCATGGTCACCGGGTTAAAGACAGATTCCTGCTGCACGGTGCCCAGGGTGCCGAAGTCAGAGATGTAGGGGATGCCCACCAACACGCTGTAAACAATGATGGCGGCCTCATAGATGGTCATAATGATGGATTTGATGTACTGCTTTCGGCCAAGATAACCGGCGCCGAACCAGACCAGCGAGAGCTTGACGAAAATATCGCCGTCCGCTACGGCGTGGCCGAAGTCCGCGAAGAACCGCCCGACAGCGCCGAGGCCGGATTTGAGCTTGTTCATACACTGCCTCCTTATCTTTTGCTTTCCAAATGGTTCACTTTACGCTCTTTATGTAAAGTGAAAACGGCCCGTATGCACGGCTGTGCATACGGGCCGTGGGTCATGCTATGTCCAATGACTGGCCAACTGCGAGGGAATTACTCGATGGCAGCGGTGACACCGGAGACCAGCTCGTCCAGAGCGGCCTGGATGGCGTCGTCATCGTCAGCGGAGAGCTGGTTCTGAGCCAGAATCTCACCGAAGGTAGCAGCGGGATCCCAGAACTTGTCACCGACGGTCTGAACGACACCGTACACATCCTGCGCGGAGGAGGCAGCGATGGCGACGTTGGCGGCGACAGCCTCATCGGCGGCGGCGTTGGTGTTGGTGGGGGCCAGCTGACGGGCCTCGAACCGGGCGGTCTGAGCCTCCTCGTTGGTCAGGTACTCAGCCAGCAGGGTGGCCCAGCCCACGTTCTCGGAGTAAGCGTTGACACCAATCAGCTTGAAGCCGGAATAGCAGCCCTGCTGAACCTGGTCGCCAGCCACGGTGAAGGT
The DNA here is from genome assembly GCA_020860385.1 of Clostridiales bacterium. Lineage (GTDB taxonomy): Bacteria > Bacillota > Clostridia > Oscillospirales > Oscillospiraceae > Onthomonas. Next base: position 9,558 of record JAJBUK010000104.1, on the reverse strand, counting down.
GGGCAGCTTGCAGGCGGCATAGCCGTCGCCAAACGCGGCCTGAGCGGCCTCAGCGTCCCAGGTGCCGGAGACGGCGGCGCACAGGCTGCCGGAGGCAATCTGGTTGGAGCTGTCGCCATCAGCGATAGCCATGAAGGCGGAGTTGCCGGTGATGCTCAGGATGCCCTTGACCACGTCCACGCCGGTGTAGCCCAGGGAGGAGGTGCCGTTCCAGTCAATGCCGGTGGTGCCGTCATCGTTCAGGGTAGTGGTGAAGCCAGCGCCCAGGAAGAAGGAGGCATTGTACCAGCCGGAGGCCAGGGTCATGCCCACCTGCTTGCCAGCGGCGTCAGCGGCGGCCAGCAGGCTGTCCCAGGAGGCGACGTCCTCTTCGCTCAGGACGGAGGAGTCATAGTACAGGAAGTAGTTGTTGCCGCCGCCCATGGGGAAAGCATACAGGGTGTCGTTGGCGGTGGCGGCGGTGACGGAGCCGGAGCCGTTGGCGGCCTCGATGTCAGCCACGCTCTTGCCAGCGTAGGTCTGGAGGGCGGCGTCCATTTCGTCGATGGACTGGAGGGCGCCGGCATTCACCAGGGAAACCAGCTGGTCGTCCGCGAAGGCGAACACGTCAGCGGCGGCCTCGATGTCGGTGAGGACGGTGTCCTTGGCGGTGGACTCAGACTCCACGCCGATCTGGATGTCAAAGGTAGCATAGTCGGCATAGGTCTCCTTGAAGCCCTCTACCAGCTCAGCCAACAAGGTCTGGTCTTCCTCAGCGCCCCAGACGGTGAGGGAGATGGTTTCGCCGCTGGCAGTAGCGCCAGCAGAGGAAGCATCCGCTTCGGACGCGTCACCCTCGCTCTCGGTGGCGCTGCCTTCGCTCTCGGCGGCGCTGGACGCGGAGCCGGCGGAGCTGGCGTCATCGCCCGAATCATCAGACGAGCCGCCGCAGGCCACCAGGGACAGCGCCATGGCCATAGCGAGAATCAGAGCTAACAGTTTCTTCATTTTGTGTACCTCCTAAAGATTGTACTTGTTGCAGCATCTTGCGCATATGTCGTTTTCGTTGCGCAAACGGTTGCTCACATAATTAAGTATACCCCAATTTGTCTCATTTGTCAATCTGCTATTTTGAACAATTTATGTTTTATTTTTTCCGTCGTTTTCACCATGTCAAATTTTTCTACTTTTCGGTTTCCGCTTTCCTCATTTGCGCTTTTTCTTCCCTGTTTTTAAAAAAAGCCAACAGCGGGGCGACGTTTGCCTGCCTGTTGTTCCAATTTTTTCCGTGGCTCAGCGCACGGATCCCCTCCATCTGATCTCATAGCCGGGCAGAACCTCGCTCCTGGGGCTCTCCCCCGCCATCTGGGCCAGAAGCATCTGACAGGCCCGCCTCCCCAGCGCCGCGGCGTCAAACCATAGGCTGGCGACGGGGGCGTGTTGTACTCCAGCCGCCTGCTGTCATAAAAGCTGACAATGCTGACATCCTCCGGAATGGACACCTGCCGCTCCCGCAACAGAATCAGCGCCAGATGGCAGATGAAGTCGTCCATGCAGACCAGACAGTCCGCCCCCTGGGCCAGGGCAGCCTCCAGGGCCTGCCGGGTGGTCTCGATGTCCGTAACGCCGTGGAACATCTGCGCCTGACTCAGGGGCACCCCCGCCTGACGGTGGGCCTCCTCAAAGCCGATGCGCCGCTCCTGGGTGACGTAGTGGCTCTCCCCGCCGCCCAGCAGCATCAGGCGGCGCAGCCCCCTGTCCAGCAGCTGGCGGGTGAAGTCCCGGCAGGCCTTGCGGTTCTCATTGTCCACCGTCAGCAGGGTCTGGTCAGGGGTATAGCCCACTACGATGAAGGGAAATTCCTGCTCCTTCAGCAAATCCACCATGGGGGACTCCACCGTGCTGCGGCTGACGATTAGCCCGTCCACCTTCCGCCTGCTGATGAGCCGCTCCATCTGCACCGTATCCTGGTCGCTGACCATGGAGAGCACCACATCATAGTCCCTGGCAGAGGCCTCCTCGCAGATGCCGCTCATGCACGCCTGGGAGAAGGCAGTCTCCCCCTCCATCAGCTCCACCGGCAGCACCAGCCCCAGGTTATAGCTCTTGCTCTGGGCCAGGCTCTTGGCCACCGCGTTGGGCCGGTAATTGTGGGCCTCGATGTAGGCCAGCACCTTCGCCCTGGTGGCAGTGCTCAGCCGGCCCTTGCCTGAGATTGCCCGGGAAACGGTGGTCTTGCTGACCCCCAGCTCCCTCGCGATATCGTCAATCGTGTCGATATGCCGTTCCTCCTGCTTTGCCAAAGCCGATTCCCCCTGACTTCCATCCTTCACTTTCGCATTGCTGCGTATCCCTCCCTTTATCATAACAAGAAAAGACCGATTCCGTCAAGATGACTTTTCATTTTTTGTTTTAAGAAGGGTATATAATTTTTGACAAAGCGCCCCGCGCCATGCGCGTTTATCCGAAAAAAAGGCCGGACAATTTCTTGTCCGGCCTTTTCCGGGTGCCGCTCAGGCGGCGTTATTTGGTTATCATTCGTAGATGGAGCCCATCTCGGCGACGTACAGCTCCGCCACCGTCACGCTTCCGCCCTCTGCAATGAGAGAAAGCCCGTCGGAGTCCTCCCCTTCCGGGTAGGCCCGCATGGAGATGGCCTTGGTGTCGTTAAAGAACCCTTCCACCAGGGAGCGGTCCAGGTAAATCTCCACGGTCAGGCTGCCGTCCTCCAGCGCCAGTGCGCCGGAGACAGAGCCGGTGGTGGAGCCTGCGCCCCGGTTGGTGGTCTCGCCGTGAATCAGGCCGTCTGTGGTGGAGTAGTAGTAGCTGGTCACCTCGGAGCCGTCTCCGCTCTCCAGCAGGTTGACCCCGCACTGCTCCGCCTGAATGTCGGTGAAGGTCACGCGGATATAGAGCATATCGCCGTTGACCTCCTGGAGCAGGGCGTCTGCCTCCTCCGCCGTCAGGTCGGTCTCGTCGACCAGCACCTCCGTCTCCAAATCGTGGAGGTCGTCGGTGGGGGAGACCATCAGGTCAGAGCCGTCGTCATTCAGCCAAATCTGACGGGCAAGCCCTACGTTGTGGGCCCAGCCTGCCGCGCCCTGTTCCGATGCGGCCCGCTGGTCCTGCATGATGCTGAACAGGTAGGTCTCGCCGGTCTCCTGATCTACATAGGCGCTGGGGCCGGTAAAGACGTTGTCGCCATAGTCCAGAATGGCGGGGCCGTCCGCATAGGCTTCGTCCGGCGTGAAGGTGCCGGTGTCGTAGTCAAAGCTGCCGATGAAGTAGTACACCTTGTTGTCCGCAATGGACGCAGGCGCGGGGGAGATGATGAACACATCCTTCGTCACGGTGCCGTCCTCGTTGGACAGGGTCAAGAGGATGGGCAGCTCCCAGCTGGTGCCATAGGTCATACTCTGGTCTTCCATCTCATAAATCGGGCCGATGTACTGCCAGTCCATGTCGATGGTGCCATCGCTCAGCAGCTCCAGCGTCTCCGTCTTGTAGAGCAGGGCAGTGCCGCCGGTGGTGGTGCTGCTACCGGAGCAAATCAGCATATACCAGGCGCCGTCATGCTCCCAGATGTAGGGGTCGCGGAACTCACCGGCCCGGCCCTGGCCCTCCTGCTGCACCACGGCCAGCTCGTCATAGATGACCCATTCGGTCAGCTCCGGGTCGGTCAGGTCGGCGGGGTAGGCCACGCCGATGTTCTGGTTGGAAATCAACCCGTCGTCCGCGTAGGCGTCGTTGCCCGCCGTGAAGAACAGCAGGGGTACGCCGTTCACGTCATAGGCCGCGTTGCCCGACCAGACGCCGTCCGGCACCACGGAGTCCTCCGTGGGAACGATGGCCTCCTTCACCGGCGTCCAGTTCACCAAATCCTCGCTGACCAGGTGGCCCCAGCAGATGTTGCGCCAGTAGGAGCCGCTCATGTTCTCCTGGAAGAACAGGTGATACATCCCGTTGTAGTAGACCGGGGCGTGAGGCTCGTTCATCCAGTACTGATAGGGGCCGCCGTGGTACTGAGGCTTGTAGATGTCCTCCGTCAGGATGTTTTGCAGCCAGATGTCGCTGAATTCGATTTCCGGCACATCGGCCTCGGCATAGGTTTCGGCCACCGTCTCCGCGGAGAGGGCGTCGCCGTACAGCTTCAGCTCGTCCATCAGGCCGCTGCACATATTGAGGTAGCCTACGCTCATCTGCTCCGCCTCGCAGGTGCGGCCCACCACCATCTGCCGGTTGGCGGCGGCGATGGCGCTGCCCTGCTCGATTTCCATGCTGCCGACGTTTTCGCCGTTGAGGTACAGGCTCATCAGGCCGTTCTCGCCGTCAAATACCGCCGTGACGTAGTTCCACTCGTACTTCTCCAGGTTGGCGTCGCCCCAGAGGGTCAGCCACTCCTCGCCGGTGCCCACCTCAAAGCAGAGCTTGCCGTACCGCTGGTAGCCCAGCTGGAAGCCGGTGCAGTTGTTCGTGGAGCACTGGGAGATAATGCCCGTAATCAGCTGGGTGCCGTTCTCCTCCGCGTAGGGGTCGTCCCACTCAAAGGTGCGGGGGGCGAACCACACGCTGATGGAGAAGGTGGAGCCCTCCACCTGGAGGTTGCTCTTGCTGTAAGTGATGCTGGTGGAGCTGCCGTCAAACAGCAGCGCCCCGCCGTACACCGCCGAAGTCCGCCACTGGGGGTCCTGGCTGTCCATATAAAGGGCGTTGGTGTAGACATAGTTCAGCTCGCCGTCCGGCAGGTTGCCGCTGGCGTCGGTGATGGTGGTGCCGGAGCCCTCGTCAAACGACAGGTAGAGCAGCAGGTTCTCGTCGCTGTCCGCCGAGCCGGACTCGCAGCCGGACAGGGCTACCACAAGGGCGGCGCAGACCAGCAGCAGGCTTAGTAGTTTTCTTCTCATTTCTCAGGTACCTCCTCTACAGTCCGGCCTTTTCCAGGACAGCGCTCATGGGCTGCACGCTGGAGATGCCGCCGTAGCTTTGGGTGGAGAGGCTTGCCGCGCAGCAGGCGAACCGGGTCACGGCCTCCAAATCTTCGCCGGTGAGCTCCTCCAGAGGCTTGCCCAGGGCCAACAGACGGCTCAGGGCGCTGCCGCCGAAGATGTCCCCGGCGCCGGTGGTGTCTACCACCTGGATGCCCTTGGGGCTGTCCACTCTGCCGGATACCGTCCCATTGGAGTAATAGCAGCCCTCCGGCCCCAGGGTGACGAAAGCCAGGGTCACGCCGTAGTCCCGGTGGAGCCGCTGGGCCCCCTCCTCCGGGGTGCAGCCCCACAGGAAGGCGACCTCTTCATCGCTGATTTTGACAATATCCGCCTGGGCGAGGCCCCACAGGATCTGCTTCTTCGCTTCCTCCAGATCCTTCCACAGGGGTTTGCGGAGGTTGGGGTCGAAGGAGATGAGCTTGCCCTGCGCTTTCGCATAGGCCACCGCCTTTTGGGTGGCAGTGCGCACCGGGTCGTCCGTCAGGCTGAGGGTGCCGAAGTGGAAGTCCCGGCAGTTGTCGATCAGCTCCAGGGCCAGCTCCGACTCCCGGAGCTGGGTGTCCGCGCCGGGCTTCCGGGCGAAGCTGAACGTCCGGTTGCCGGTGCTGTCCAGGGTGACGAAGGCCAGGGTAGTGAAATAGTCAGGGTCGGTGACGATGCCCTCCGTGGCAATGCCCGCCTGGGCCAGGGTGCCTAAGAGCAACTTGCCGAAGGCGTCCTCGCCCACTTTGCCCAGCAGGGCGGTCTTGCAGCCGTAGGCGGTCAGTGCCGCCAGCAGGTTGCCCGGCGCGCCGCCGGGATGGGCGGCCAGGGTGGGGTATCCGCCGCTGTCCGTGCCGGTGCAGGCAAAGTCGATCAGCAGTTCACCGATTGCGGTCACATCATACACAGTGCATTGCCTCCTATCCGTCCAGGGTCAAATCGTATTTTTCCAGCTCCATCATCACCTGTCCGCCGATGGCCTCAAAGCTGATGCCGTCTGCGGAAAATGGTGTGGTAAGCACGGTGGAGAGGGCCTGCTCCCCGCCGTTGACGAACACCTCCACGCTGCACCGGTCCAGCAGGATGCGCAGCTGGATGGCTCCGCCCTGGCTGCGCACCAGGCATTTCCGCTCGTGGATGAAGTCCCGGTTGAAGCCGGAATGACCTCTGTCCACCCGCAGCACCGAGGTGCGGGGTTTGTAAGTAATCATGGTGTAGTGGGTGCTGTCATAGGCCACCTTAATGCGGAACATCTGGTAGGCGTCCGGCTGTCCGGGCCGGAGGGTCACGGTCATATCCACCACCCGTCCGGAGACCCCCGGCAGCACTACCTCGTCGCTGACCAGGGCGGAGTGGTACACTCTCCGGCCCCGCAGCGTCTCCAGTTCCCGGATGGGCTGCTGCATCAGCCGCCCGTCCTGAACGGACAGTTCCCGGGGGGTGCAAATCTGGCCGAACCAGCACCGCCCGGGGTGCTGCACCACGCAGGTGTCCCAGTTCTGCATCCAGGCCACCATAATGCGCCGCCCGTCGGGGGAGAGGATGGTCTGGGGGGCGTAGAAGTCCAGCCCGTAGTCGATGGCCTGAAGGTCTTCCCGCTGAAACGCGCCGGTGTCCGGGTCCCGCTCCCCGATAAGGCACAGCGTCCCGTTGCCGTTGTGAAATTCCAGCCCTACGGGGTTCATGTCCTGGGGGCTGACCAGCACCACCGTCTTGCCGTCCAGGGGGAACACATCCGGGCACTCCCACATCTTGCCGAACTCGTTATAGCACCTGTCCAGCACCGTCTCCAGCTGCCAGTGGATGGCGTCCTCCGACCGGTAAACGGGCAGGGAGCCGCTGCCGTCCGCGGCGCGGTTGCCCACCACGCACCGATAGGTGCCGTCCGCCTCCTGCCAGAGCTTGGGGTCCCGGAAGTCATACCGGCTGCCGCCCTCCGGCAAATCCTTCTCGTCCAGCACCGGGTTGCAGTCCAGCTTCTCGTAGTCCAGGCCGTCGCCGATGGCGATACACTGGGTCTGCACATCCTTGGTGCTGCCGTTGGGCTGCATCTCTCTGCGGACGCCGGTGTACATCAGCAGGTGCCGCCCGTCCGGCAGTTCGATGGCGGAGCCGGAAAAGCAGCCTGCCTCATCGTAGGGCTGATCCGGGGCCAGGGCACAGGGCAGATAGGTCCAGTGCAGCAGGTCAGGGCTGACCGCGTGGCCCCAGTGCATGGGCCCCCATTGGGTGCTATAGGGGTGGTACTGGTAAAACAGATGGTACTGCCCCTTATAGTAGGAAAACCCGTTGGGGTCATTCATCCAGCCGATGCGGGGGGTCAGGTGGTAGCATGGCCTGGGGGATGGGGCGTTTCCGGGATATGGGCCCTCGTAATCGCGGGCCTTTTGCAGCGTTTCGCTTGTCATAAAGAGAGAGCCTCCAAAATCGAAGTGATACGATTGCTCAATCAAACGTGATTTTGTGTGAGAATCAGTATGAATCGGGATATTCGCCGTCCGTGCAGGGCGATGCCCTGCACGGACGGGTAGTTAGTCAAAAATGTTCTATTCTGTCAGATTATTCGGCGGCAGCGACGTAACGGTCATAGGCAGCCTGATAGATCTCCAACAGCTCGTTCATGCCGCAGGTGTTGGCCAGCTTGTCCAGATAAGCCTGCCACTCATCATCGGTGGGGCCGCCGTCCTTCAGCCACAGAGCTTCCTGCTCGGCAACGGCATCCTGGAAGTCGGTCTTGTACAGGTCGATGGTTTCCAGCTCCTCAGAGGTGTACACGCAGTCCAGCGGGTAGGCGGAGGTGTCGGAGACGAAGGGCATCCAGTAATCATACAGGTCGGTCAGACGCTCGATGGCGCGGTCTTCCATGTAGAAGTACTCGCTGTAGTACTCGCTGAGGATCAGCTTGGGGCCGTAGACCTCATAGTAGCTCTTCAGCTCGCCAGCGCCCTTGCCGTACAGCTCCTGGCTCTCCTCCTCGGAGATGGAGACCCACATGCCGTCCTCGTCCTGCTCGGTGAAGTAGGTGCCGATGGGGCCATACTGGAGCTGCATGACGATTTCGCCGTCATACCACTGGTCGAAGAAGGCCAGCAGGGCTTCGGGGTTCTCGCAGGCGGAGGTGATGTTCAGGTTGCCGCTGTTGGTGGCGCCGCCGGTGCGGAGGGTGACGTTATAGGTGCCGTCGGGGCCTTCCAGGATGGGCAGGAACACATAGTCGTCCGCATAGTCGCCCATCAGCTCTTCAATGTACCACCAGGTGGACACGCCCACATAGCCCTGCTGGCACTTGGCGATCAGCTGGGTGTCGCTCTGGCTGAACATTTCCACGTCCATCAGGCCCTCGGCATACCACTCATGGAAGTAGGTCAGGCACTCACGATAGGCATCGGTGACACAGGCGAAGCTGACGGTGCCGGTGCTGTCCAGCTGCAGGTCGTTGCAGATGTCGTTGGGCCAGTTGGTGAAGCCGAAGCCGGCATAGAAGATGTTCTGGCCCCAGCACCACTGGTCAAAGCCGGTGCTCATGGGGATGGTGGTGCCGGCCTCGTTGCCGTAATAGGTGGCGCTCATGTCGTTCTCAGCGAAGGCCACCAGGCAGTCATGGAGCTCATCCAGGGTGGTGGGGACTTCCAGGCCCAGGTAGTCCAGCCAGGCCTTGTTGATCATGCTGTACTGGGGGATGGAGTAGATGGAGTAGTCCTCATCGGCGCCGATACCGGCGGTGCCCATCTGCTCAGCGGCGGGCAGGCCGTAGATGCAGCCGTCGCTCATGGTGATGGCGGAGCGGATCTCAGGATGCTCCTCCAGGATGGCGGTCAGGTTGGGCATGGTCTCCTCGTTGATGTAGGGGGTCAGGTCGATGAAGGTGCCGTCTGCGCCGTAGTTGCTCAAGTCATAGTTGGAGAAGCCAACGCCCATGAAGGCGTCAGGCAGGGAGTCGCCGGCGATACGGATGTTCACCTGCTCGCCCAGGGTGTCGGAGGTCATGGTCTCCCAGTTGATGGTGATGCCCACGTTCTCCTGGAGCTCGTTCAGCACCTCGTTGTCATCATAGCCGGGGGACAGGGCGGACTGGCCGCCCACGATGTCGAACTCGGTCTGAGTGGAGGCTTCACTGCTGTCGCCGGAGCCGGAGTCGCTGCTCCCGCCGCCGCAGCCGGTCAGCAGAGAGCAGGCCATGGCCATCGCCAGCAGCAGAGCCAGCAGTTTTTTTGCGTGCTTCTTCATAGTGGTTCATTCTCCTTTATAAAATGATGTATGGGTTTTTGCACCGGCGCAAAGGAGCGCCGGATGTGCAAACGATGGGGGTATCAGCCCTTCACAGCGCCAGCCATGAAGCCGGACTCGAAATACTTCTGGACGAAGGGGTAGAAGACCAGCATGGGGGCCGCTGCCACAACGATGGACGAGAATTTGATCATTTCCGTCAGCTTGTTCAGCTCGGCGTAGCCGCCGGAGATGGTGGACGCCTGGGCCGCGCTGGCGCTGGACTTGATCAGGATGGTGCGCAGCACCAGGGGCAGGGGCGCCTGGTCGGAGCTCAGATAAATCATGGCGGTGAACCAGTCGTTCCAGTAGGCCACCATGCTGAACACCACCATGACCGCCA
>JAJBUK010000034.1 GCA_020860385.1 Clostridiales bacterium | reverse complement strand
GGGACGGGCAGGTCTCCACCAGCTGGCCCAGGTACATGACGCAGATGTCGTCAGAAATATGCCGCACTACGGACAGGTCGTGGGTGACGAACATATAGGTCAGTTCCATCTTCTCCTGCAAATCCATCAGCAGGTTCAGCACCTGAGCCTGAATGGATACGTCCAGGGCGGAAACGGGCTCGTCGCACATGATGAACTGGGGGTTCAGGGCCAGGGCGCGGGCGATGCCCACACGCTGGCGGCGGCCGCCGTCCATCTCGTGGGGGTAGGCCAGGCGCAGCCGCTCCTCAATGCCAACCAGATCCATCAGCTCCTCCGTCCGCTGCTGCACCTGGGCCTTGGTGAACCGGTGCGCCTCCTGGAGGGGCTCACGGATGGTGGCCTCCACGCTGGAGCGGGGATTCAGGGAGGAGTAGGGGTCCTGGAAGACGATGCTGACCTTCTCACGCAGGCGGCGGAGGTCTTTGCCCTTGGCATAGGTGATGTCCTCGCCGTCCAGGCGGACGGTGCCGTCGGTGGCGTCCAGCAAGCGGATGATGGTACGGCCCAGGGTGGACTTGCCGCAGCCGGATTCGCCCACGACGCCCATGGTGTGGCCTTTTTCAATGGAGAAAGTAATGTCGTCTACGGCGTGGTTGGTGCCGGCGCCGACGCTGAAATACTTCTTCAGATGTTCTACTTCGAGAAGGGCCATGTCTTACACGCCTCCTTTCGCAAACTTGCAGCAGCGGACAAAGTGTCCCGGCTCCACTTCAATCATGGGCTGGTCTGCGCCGCACTTGGTGCCGTCGCAGTCCGGGCATCTGGGGCCGAACTTGCAGCCCGCAGGCAGGTTGGTGGGGTCAGGCGGCAGCCCGTGGATGGGGGACAGCCGCTTGGAATCGTCGTCCAGCTTGGGCAGGGAACCGAACAGCCCCAGGGTGTAGGGGTGCAGGGGGTTGCGGAAGATACGCTCCTTGGTGCCGTACTCCACGATTTCGCCGGCGTAGATGACCGCCACGTCGTCGCAGGTCTCGGCCACCACGCCCAGGTCGTGGGTAATCAGAATCATGGAGGTGTTCAGCTTTTCCCGCAGTTCCTTCATCATGTCCAGCACCTGGGCCTGAATGGTTACGTCCAGGGCGGTGGTGGGTTCGTCCGCCAGGATAAGCTCCGGGTTGCAGGCCAGGGCCATGGCGATGACCACACGCTGCTTCATGCCGCCGGAGAACTGATGGGGATAGTCCATATAACGGACGCTGGCGATGCCCACCATCTCCAGCATTTCAATGGTGCGCTCCTGGGCCTGGGCCTTGGTGAAGTCGTTGTGCTGGAGGACGACCTCGCTGATTTGGTCGCCCACCGTCATGGTGGGGTTCAGGGCGGTCATGGGGTCCTGGAAAATCATGGCGATTTTATTGCCCCGCACCTTCAGCATATCCTTTTCCGGCAGCTTCAGCAGATCCTCGCCGTCCAGGTAAATCTCGCCCTGCTTCACCTTGGCAGGCGGCGTGGGCAGGATGCGGAGGATGGCCTTGGCGATGGTGGTCTTGCCTGCGCCGGTCTCGCCCACCAGGCCCAGGGTCTGGCCCTTGGCCAGCTTCAAATCCACGCCGTTAACGGCCTGGACGATTTGTCCGCCGGAGGAATATTCTACCACCAGGTCATGGATGGTCAAAAAGTTCTCACTCATCTCTATTCCCTCCTTAATCCTTCAGACGGGGGTCCATAGCGTCCCGCAGGCCGTCGCCCAGCATATTGATGGACAGCACGGTGAGCAGGATAGCCAGGCCGGGCATGAGCATCTCATGGGGATAGCTGGTCAGATATTCCCGTGCGGAGGAGCACATGGCGCCCCACTCAGCGGTGGGAGGCTGAATGCCCAGGCCGATGTAGGACAAGCCGGCGGCAGTCATCATGGTGCCGCCGATTTGGCCGGTGGTGCCCACGATGGTGGGGGCGATGGTGTTGGGCATCATGTGCTTGTAGATGATTTTCATCTTGGAGCAGTTCATGGCCTTAGCCGCCTCCAGATACTCCATCTCACGCTCCTTCAGCGCCATGGCACGGGTGCCGCGGACGGAGCCGGGCAGGCCGCTGACGGACAGTGCCAGCACGGTGTACCAGAAGCCGGAGCCCAGGGCGGAGGAGATGACGATGGACAGCAGGGTGCCGGGGATGGCCATCCACACGTCGCAGATACGCATGGCGATGTTGTCCACCTGGCCGCCGATGTAGCCCACCAGGCTGCCGAAGAACACGCCGAACACCATGCCCACGATGGCCACGGTGAAGCCCAGAGCCAGGGACAGGCGGCCGCCGTACAGCACACGGCTGAAGATGTCACGGCCCAGGTTGTCGCAGCCCATGATGTGCTGGAGGCTGGGGGTGGCGTTCAGCGCCGCATAATCCATATAGTTGGGGTCGTAGGGTGCGATGAGGGGTGCAAGGACGCAGGCCAGGATGATGATGACCAGCGCCACCAGGCCGATCATTGCGGTTCTGCTCTTCACGAGCCGCCGCATGATTTGCCGGAACTGGGTATCCTTTTTCCGCTTCGGTGCGGAAGTGGCCGCTTTCGTTGCTGCGTTAGCCATTTTTCTTCCCACCTTTCTTTTCCTTGGGGCCGCCCTTCTTGGCAGCGTAGTTCACATACTGAGCCTTGATTCTGGGGTCCAGGAAGGCATAGACCAGATCCACCAGCAGGGTAATGACGGCGGAGAACAGGGCCAGAATCATGACGGAGCCGCGGATAACCGGGTAGTCACGGGAATTCACGCCGGTCAGCAGGTACTGGCCAATGCCGGGGAAGGAGAACACGTTCTCGATAACCACGGTGCCGCCCACCACCATAGACAGCTGCATACCCAGGGAGTTGATAACGGGAATCAGTGCGTTGGGGAGCATATGCTTGTAAATGACAGTGCGCTCCGGCAAGCCCTTGGCCCGGGCGGTGGTGACGAAGTCGGCCCGGATGGTCTCCAGCGCCGCGCTTCTGGTCTGCCTGGCGTTCATGGCCAGGCCGGAGAGGGAGTTGGCCAGCACCGGCATCACCCAGTAGGTCCAGGCGGGATAGTCGCCGCTGATGCCGAAGGGGGGCAGCCAGCCCAAGTTGACGGAGAACAGCACCACCATCAGCAGGCCCAGGTAGAACTGGGGCACAGAGATGAACACCATGGCCAGCACCAGGACGCCCTGGTCCCAAATGGTGTTGCGATGGATAGCGGCGTTGACGCCCAGGGGGATGCCGATGACGATGTTCAGCGCCATGGAAATCAGGCCCAGGCCCAGGGTACGGGGCAAACGGGCGGCGAACTCCTGAATGACGGGGACGCCGTACACATAGGATTCACCGAAGTCCAGGTGCAGGAAGGTGTCGCTGAGGAAGGTGGCCAGCTGTACTAAGTATGGTTCGTTCAGTCCTAATTGCTCTCGCAGTCGCTGAATGTCCTCATTGGTGGCGCCGCTGCCCAGAATAATCTGCGCCGGGTCGCCCGGCACAAACCACAGGATAGTAAAAATCACGACGGCCACGCAAAGCATGATGACGATCAACCAGAGCAATCTTTTAACGATATATCTCCACATATTCACGCCTCACTCTTTTTTTGGGGTTGCGCCTGGGGCTGTGCCCCCTCCGGCGCAATAAATTAAGAATCATTTTGCTGAAATTCAGCCTGTAAGTTGCGGCTCCGCCCTTACGAGCGGAGCCGCAGGTCTTATCCGGAGTGGTTATTCTGTTCGGTCAGTGCTGACCCTTATTCCACGGAGCCGTCGAAGCAGCAGGCACCGGGCAGCAGGTTCTGCCGGTCAGACAGGCAGACATAGGTGCAGTCCGCAGGTACGACGTTGTAGGAGTTGCCGGTGAACAGGCCCATGGTGTAGGCGTTGTCAACGGCCATCTGCCACCAGGCCAGCATATTCTCGCTGGTGTGGCCTTCCAGAGTGTTGCACAGCTCCAGGAGCTCCTGCCACTCGTCGTTGACGGTGAAGTAACCGGTAGCGGAGCCGGAACCGCCGTTGGAGTTATAGTCGAAGCCGTGGCTCCAGGCGTTGACGTTGTAGTCACCAGCCATCATGCCCAGCATCAAATCCCAGGCGGAGGAGTCGGCGGTGGTGGAGGACAGGGTAGCCTGGTCAAGGCCCTTCACCTCAGCGTTGATGCCCACGGCGGCCAGCTGAGCGGCGATAACGGTGGCCACATCGTTGTAGGTGCTCAGGGTGATGATGGTCAGGGTCTCGCCGTTGTAGGAGGACTGAGACAGATAATCAGCGACAAGGTCAGTGTCAACGCCGGTTCTGGTGTTGTAGTTGTCCAGGCTGGCCCAGTCAACATAGTCGTAATCAGAATAGTAGTCAGAGGCGAAGGAGTACAGACGCTTGTAGTTGCCGCCCAGAGCGGTGATCAGGCCGTCCTGATCGATGGCGTTGAAGATGGCCAGGCGGAGGTTCACATCACCGGTAGGCATATCTTCGCTGCAGTTGGGGGACAGGAAGTAGACGAACTTCTGCGCATAGGAGTAGACGTCATACTGGTCAGCATAGTCGCCGCCATCCAGGAAGGAATCCAGGTTGTCATAGGACATATCATAGACCATGTCCAGAGCGCCGGACTGGAGGCCGGTCTCACGGGAGTTGCCCTCGTCCACGAACTGATAGGTGATGGTCTGAACGTTGGCCTGGGACTCCTGACGAACCAGGCTCTCGTCGGTCTGCCAATAGTCGTCGTTCTTCTCAATCACCAGGGTAGCGCCGGAGGTGTAGGAGACGAACTTGTAGGGGCCGGTGCCGCACATCTCGTTGGACAGGTTCGCGGAGCAGTTCTCAGAGACGATGAAGCAGCGGGAGAAGAAGTTCTCCAGCGCGCCCAGAGCGGTCAGCTCCTCAGAGAAGGTGAAGAGGACGGTGGTGTCGTCCACGGCCTCAACGGAGACCAGGGTCTGCCAGTTGGAGGTGGTGGCGTTCTCGTACTGATACATATAGCTGTAAGCTACGTCAGAAGCGGTGATGTGGTTGCCCTCGTGGTCATAGATGTAATCGTAGATGTACACGGTGTAGGTGGTGGAGCCTTCCTCATGGTCGTAGCCGCCGTACTCGCCTTGGCTGGCGTCGGCCAGCAGGGCGTAGAACTCGCCGTCTGCGGAGGTCTCGAACAGCATCTCGTACACCTCATAGTTGCCGGCGGTGCTGTTGTCAGTGCCCCAGGGGTCGATGGAGGTGGCGGAGGTCCAGGCCACGTTGATGGAGGAACGGGTCACAGAGTTGTCGATGTTAGCGGTGTCATGGAGGGTGTCATCAGTGCCGTCGCTGCTGGTGGACTCGGTGCCATCCTCAGCCTCGGCGCTGCTGCCCTCAGCCTCGCTGGACGCCTCGCCCTCAGAAGTGCTGGCTGCACTGCTGGAGGAGCCGGAATCCCCGCTGCTGGAGCTGCTGCTGGAGCTGGAGCTGCCGCAGGCCACAAGGCTGAACGCCATGGCCAGGGAGAGGATCAGAGCTAATACTTTTTTCATACGGTATTCTCCTTTTCGTGTTATTTTAGGACTTTTGAAAACTTGCTTGTCCTTACGATGAGCATTATAGCACAGCTGCCCCCGCAACGTCAATAAAGATTTTTGCGGACTTTTATCCACTTTTTGCATAAAGCTCATTCCTTATTTTTCCATCCGGAGCCGCCGGACGGGCGGTGATGGGCGGCAGTCAGCCCGCTCACACAGGATTTTTCCTGTGTGGCATAGGACGTTTCGTGTTGGACTTGTGGGCCGTTCCGGCTTATGATAAAGGCAGAGGAAGCAGCGCCCGCGCTGCATAGGATAATACCGGGGCGGCCCCAAGCCCCGGACAATACGAAAGGATGGAATTATTATATGTATAACAAACTGCCTGAACTGTCCCTGGCCGAGCAGCAGATGCCTCTGGCCCGCTTCTACTACGGCTACCCCGTCCGCGACCTGCCCCAGGAGGTCAAGGACGTGATTTTCGGCGACCCCATCGACCCCTCCGAGGCCATCCAGCCGGAAAACTTCCTGGATTGGCTCCAGCCCAAGGGCCAGTACCTGGAGCATGAGAACGCCTACTGTATGTTTGCCGACGGCAGCGGCTACATCGCCACCTACATGAAGTTCCCCAAGGACCTGGACGTGAAGAAGGTGTTCTGGTACCTGAACTGGCTGAACTTCCACTGCAAGAGCCAGCCCGAGGGCACCGGCAACCTGCGCTATAAGATTTGGAACCCCGCCGACCACTGGAACCACTACTTCGTCAACTGGAGGGACAAGAGCGAGGGCATCTTCACCACCGAGAGCCTGGACATGGGCGAGGGCGACCGGAAGTATGACACCCTCCGCCACGCCTACGACCTGAAGGAGTACGGCCTGACCCAGGAGAAAATCGACGAAATCGAAGCCTCCGGCATCGCCTGCCCCCTGAGCGGCGACTGGGAATCCTTCGACTTTGAGGGCGCTCACCTGACCCTGGGCCAGATCCGGCCCTGCCCCGACGGCGGCTTTGAGCGCCGGAGCTGTGAGTGGATCGGCTGGCGTCCCGGCAAGGACGGCAAAATCGAGCGCATCGAAAAGACCCCCTGTGACGAGGCCTATCTCCGCAAGGTAGCCTACCACACCCTGCTGGAGTGGCAGCACCTGGGCGATTACATTGACGACCTGTATGACACCTACCACAACAAGCCCAACGACGCGGACTGATTCGTCCGGAAGGAGGCAAAGCGTATGCCGCGGCAATTTCACCCGCTGAGCCAGGCGCTGTTGGACAGCATTCAGCACAAGTACCTCGACCTGCACTACTGTGGCGACTCCCCCATGCAAATTCTGGATCTGTACCTCCCCAATGAGCCCAGCGATAAGCCTTATCCCGTCATCATCCACACCCACGGCGGCGCGTTCGCCAACGGCGACCAGCGGGAGAACAACGCCGAGCCCATGCTCCGGGGTTTGGAGCGGGGCTACGCAGTGGCCAGCATCCAGTACCGCCGCAGCCGGGAGGCCTTCTTCCCCGCCCAGCTGTACGACGCCAAGGCCGCTGTCCGCTACCTCCGGGCCCACGCAGAGGAGTTCGGGCTGGATACGGAGCGGTTCGCCACCTGGGGCCCCTCCTCCGGCGGCTGGCTGGCCTCCATGGTGGGGGTCACGGCAGGCAACCCCGCCTTTGAGGACTTCTCCCAAGGCAACCCGAATTACAGCAGCGCGGTGCAGGCCGTGGTGGACTGGTGCGGACCCTGCGGCGGCTTCCTGGAGATGGACAAAGCCTTCCGCCAGAGCGGCCTGGGCACGCCGGACCACGACCTGCCCGACTCCCCGGAGTCCCGCTTCCTGGGCCGGGCGCTGCCGGAGATTCCGGAACTGGTAAAGCTGGCCTGCCCCTGCACCTATGTGACGGAGGACGTGCCGCCGGTATGCATCTTCCACGGCTCCGCCGACCAGGTGGTGCCGGTGGAGCAGTCCATTCGCTTCTACGACACCATCGTGGAGCGGGCCGGTTCCGGGCGGGCGGAACTGCATATCGCCGAGGGCAAACTCCACCACGGCGACCCCTGGTACCATGAGCCCTGGGTGGCAGACATCTGCCTGGACTTCCTGGACAGGGTGCTGAAAGGCTGAACGTTTCCCCCAAAAGCCAAAATGACCCCCTGACAGCGGGTGTTTTCCCGCTGCCAGGGGGTTTGCTTTACGCTTTTTACGCTTCTTCCGCCACCACCTGGCGCAGCACGTCCACGAACCGCTTCTCCGCCTGGTTCAGGTGCTTCCCTTTGGGGTAGACGACAGAGAGGTCGGTGGGCTCCACATCCCGGAGGGGATAGCACCGCAGCGCCCCCACCTCCGGGTTCAGCAGCGCGCCGAACCGCCGCCTGCAATAGTCCTCCGGCCCCAGGAACCCTCCGGTTCCCGTGCTGCACAGGGAGACCAGCAGCCCCGCGTCCTCCGACTTGAACGCCTCCACCGGGGTAAAGCCCACCGCCTGAAACAGCGCCTCCAGGGTGGGATGGAGCCGCTTGTTCTCGCAGAGCAGCAGGAAGGGCAGCCTCTGGAGGACGGCCAGCCGCCCCTCCTCCAGCAGCTGGGCCTCCACAGCTCCCCAGTCCCCGCCGAACACCTGCCGGGCCAGGGCCCGGTTCACCACCACCGCGTAAGGGTCGCCGGTGATGAGGGGAATGGCCTCCATGCCCTTCTCCACCGGCCCGCCGTGGAAGGTCAGGTCGGCCACCTCGGTGGAGTGGGCCGGGGCCACGGACACCTCGTATTCCGGGTACTGCTTTGTAAACCGGCTGATAGCCTCTGGCAGGAAGGGAGGCATATCAAAGGGCTGCACGCCCAGCACGATGGTGCTCCGGCAGGTGTTGCTGACGGCGGCGATTTCACGGAGCATCTTGTCCTGCGTGTTCAGGATTTTCCGCCCGCCGCTGACGAAGCACTCACCCGCCGGGGTCAGCGTCAGGGTGCGGCCCCGGTTCAGCAGGGGGGTACCGATTTCCTCCTCCAGCCGCCGGATGTTCTCGCTGAGGGACTGCTGGGAGATGTACAGGCTCTGTGCCGCCTTGGTGAAGTTCCGGTACTCCACCACCGCGAGAAAGTATTCGATATTCTGAAAGTTCATGCGCTCCTCCTTCCGCCGCCTGGCAATAGAGCAGATTCCTTGCCCTCATTATAGCACAGCGGGAGCGGTTTGCAACAGGAAAAATCCTGTACCGACCGGTGCCTTTCGTGTTGGACTTTCCCCGGCTGGCGGGATATGATAAAGACGATAAAATAAGGTACCTTGTTAATTGGAGGCTTGTGTATGGAACAAAACAAAATGGCAACTATGCCCATGAAGAAGCTGCTGCTGGAGATGTCGGTGCCGCTGATGATGTCGCTGCTGATTCAGTCGCTGTACAACATTGTGGACGGCATCTTCGTGGCCCGGCTCAGCGAAAACGCCCTGACCGCCACCTCGCTGGTGTACGCGGTGCAGTTCCTGATGGTGGCGGCGTCCGTGGGCACCAGCGTGGGGCTGAACGCCCTGCTCTCCCAGAAGCTGGGCAAGGGGAAGCCGGAGGAGGCCTGCCGGACGGCCACCACCGGCATGATTTTAATGCTGGTGACGGCGTCTGTCTTTACGGTGGTGGGCGTTTTCTTCTCTGACCCCATCGCGGCGGCCATGACCAGCGACCCGGAGCTGCAGAAACTGTGTAAGGAGTACATGGGGGTCTGCGTAGTATTCTGCCACGGGATGTTCCTCCATATGTACGGTCAGCGGCTGTTGCAGGCGGTGGGGGACACCATGCTCAGCATGATCACCCTGATCATCAGCGCTGGTACCAACATCATCCTGGACCCCATCATGATTTTCGGCCTGCTGGGCTGCCCCGCCATGGGCATCCGGGGGGCGGCCATCGCCACCGTCATCGGCCAGTGCATGGGCGCGGCCTCAGCGCTGATCCTGAACCGCTGGAAGAACCCCACCATCCACGTCCACCTGAAAGGGTACCGCTGGGAGTGGCAGGACGTGGCCGACATCTACCGGGTGGGCCTGCCCACCATGGTGATGCAGGCCATTGGCAGCGTCATGACCTTTGCCATCAACGCCACGCTGATGGCTGTCTCCTCCACGGCGGTGGCCTTCTTCGGGGTGTACTACAAGCTGCAAAGCTTCCTGATGATGCCGCTGAACGGCCTGGGCCAGGCGGTCATTCCCATCGTGGGCTACAACTACGGCGCGGGGGACGGCAAGCGCATCCGGGAGGTGTGGAAAATCATTATCCCTACGGGGGTGGTCTTTGCCCTGGCCGCCACGGTGATTTTCCTGCTGCTGCCCCGTCAGCTGTTGGGGCTGTTCTCCGCCAGTGAGGAAATGCTGGCCATCGGCGTTCCGGCCCTGCGCATCATCTCGGTGACCTTCGTCTGCGCCGCCGTGACCATGCTGTGCGGCTACTTCGCCTCCGGCCTGGGCAACGGAATCATCAATATGGTGGGCGGCGCCCTGCGGCAGCTGGTGCTGCTGGTGCCGCTGGTGTACCTGTTCACCCGGCTGTTCGGCATTTCCTATACCTGGTACGCCATGTGGGCCGCCGAGTTGGCGGCGGTGGTGTACAGCGCCGTCAGCACCCGCCGGGAGATACGCCGGAAGGTGAACCCGCTGCTGGAGGACGCCAAAGCGGATTGAAAACTGCATAGAGCAGCAACGCCGCCTCACCGCTGGAACGCGGTGGGGCGGCGGTTTTTGCGCCGGCGGCGGGCTTTCCCCGGATGCGGAAGGGGTATGGCCGCCGGTCTGCACACAGCACTTAGAATCGGCAGTCGATCCAGTTCTTTACATAGTCAAACATCACTTTGATGGGGTCGCCAAACTGGCCCGGATAGGTCTCCAGTTCGCGCGGCACCTGGAACGGATGGTTGATACCTTCCGCAAAGGCCAGCGTTTTGTCCTGGCTGCCCAGGTTTTCATAAATCTGCTCCGACGCCAGATATTCATAGCCTGCCGTCAGCCCCATCACGAGGGTGGGGACGGAGATGTGACGCACGTTGCCGGGGGTGCAGCAATAGCTGGAGTCATACTCAATGCCGTAAATGCCGCTCTCATCCATGCCGTAGTTTTCGCTTCCCAGCACCGCTGAACCGGACAGGAAGGTGCGCACCGTGGTCACGTTGGCGGCCCGCCTGAAATACGGCGTCATCTCCCGTGCCGGCATGGGGCGGCGCAGGGAGCGGACGACCTCAGTGGTCACGGTTCCATCCCCGTGCAGCAGGGGCCAGGCCCTTTTGGTGTGGGCCAGCAGGTGGGTATCCTGGGGGAACAGCTTATTGCAGGGGGCAAACTGCTGCCCGCCTGGAATCACGAAGGGCTCATCATCCAGATACGCCCCTTTCCCTGCCTCGATTGCGTTCAGCCGCTCCTGTGCAAGCGCGATCAGCCGCGCCATCCTGGCGCGCTGGGCCTGCATATAGCGTTGGATAAATTCCCCGGCATACTGGCTGCCGCTGGGGTCATAGCCCACCTTCGGGTCGCATACATCATAGGCAGGCGTCAGCTTCTGACCGGAGGCCTCATCCTCCACGGCGGGGTCAAGGCTCAGCAGGGTCATAGAACCGTTGCCCCAGTTGGAGTCAAAAAGGAGGACCCCGTCCGCAGGCGGCAATACTCCGATATCCGGCAGTCTATAGAGCTTTTCCTCCCCCTGGAACACAGCGCATCCGTTTTCCGCGACGCTTTGATAGGCGCTCATCAGGGTAGCCCCGCCGCTGTGGCCCAGCAGCAGGAGCTTATCGATTGGAGCGGCCTCCCTGAAATAGGCATAGGCCCGCTTCACGTCCAACAGCTTCTCCTCCAACGGCTTCACGCTTCCGGCAACGTTAGCGCACAGCACAAAGTAGCCCCGCTTCGCCAGCTCGTGCGCTGGGCGGAAGTTCAGGTAGTCGCTGTCAGAATGCAGAATCAAAATGCCCGTTCCGGACGCAGGGACCTCAGGGGTGTACAGCATGGTCTGCATGGGGGGACGCAGGGACGCATACGTTTTGGTCACGCTGCAAACGTCAGGATTCATACTCGCACCTCGCTTCACATACCTCTTTCGGCTGATAGAAGGAGAACTTCTGAATCTTATTGCCCACGCCGTTGGTAGCGGAAACTTCGGTCCCATACGCATTGACATTGGCGTTCACATACAGCAGCCCGAACCGCACCAGCAGGGAGCGCGCGATCTGCGGCACCGCCAGCCGGATCAGCGTGCCCAGCGTGCGGACATCCATTTGCACGAATGTGCGGTCAAACTTGATGTCAAATTTGTCACGGCACTTGTAGAGGTAATAGACCGCCGCGCCGCAGGAGCCGATTTGGCTCAGAACGGTGGCAATCGCGGTCCCGGCAGCCTCCAGCCGGAACACCGCAACCAGAACCAGGTCTGCAAAAATGTTGCCGGAATGCATTGAGCCCGTCACGGTTATAGATGTTTACGATATAGTGCTTCAGCCCGTGAATCTCCCGTATCTCTTCCGTGTCGCCGTAGAAGCCAAGCACATGATGCAGTTCATCCTCCGGCGTATTCAGGTACGAGATACACTTCTCCATGTCCCGCGGCTGGCAGCGCAGCAGGTCAAGCCTTGTGTTCAGCCGGGAGAGCATCCAGATATGGCGGTCCATCCCCTCCGGCGGGGCCGGCATGGCGGACGGCGGCGTGCTCTGAATCGTGCCGTCAGGCCGCCTGCGAATCGGGTTGATGGTCGGGTCGAGGGCCTGAATGTCCCTGGGGTCTCGCCACATCTTTGGATAATCCTCCGGACGCTTTGGATTCCCCCAATGTGCCCGGATATGCCAGTCGTTCAGCGGCACGAAGTTTGACGCTTCGCTGGCGCCTACAATTTGCATAAACGGCACAAGGTGGTGTCTGAGGGATTTCAGCTCGTCCTCCGTATAGGGGTTCAGGAAGTTATCCTTGTCCCGGAAAATATCATTTCCGCAGGGGGCGGCTCCGGCAAACTTATAGGGAAGATGGGTAAACGCGCTGGTGGCCTGATACCCCATATAAGAGAAGCCGCAGATATAGACCCGCTCCCTGTCAATGGGATAAACGGGCGTGACCTCCTCCAGAAGCCAGGAGATATGCTCCCAGTTATGGTTGCGGCAGCACAGGCAGAGGAACCGTTCCTCCTTGCACAGCTTGTAGAATCCAAAGCTGAACACGGTCTCCTCCGGGCCCCCGCCGTTGATAATGATGAGGGGATACTTCACCTTGCTGTCATTGGCCACATCCTCCGGCAGAAGGATGCCCCAGCGGGAGAAGAAGTCGCCGTCATCGTGGAATTCGGCTCTGACGCCATACTTTGCAAGCTCCATCGCGCTTTTTTCGAAGCCGTCCGGGCCGCTGGTGGCAAGCCTGAGCGTCAGGGACTCTGTCATAAGCGCCCCATACTCCGTGGCAAGGAGGGCGTCGATGTCAGCGGTGCCGTTGTGGGCCGTCTCCATGGCGCTGCGTTCGAACGCGAACCACGCACCCGTTTCCGGGTTTTTCTCTCTGGAATATAAATCAAGATAATTCATGTTCTTCACCTCGATACTATCGGTATTACGGCAGATTGTTTATCTCCTTCACCCGGCAGCAGGAAACGAAGTGGCCCGGCTCCACCTCCTGAAGGGTCTGGGGCTGTCGGCACGCCTCCGTAGCATAGGCGCAGCGCGGCGCGAAGCGGCATCCCGGCTTCGGATTGATGGGGCTCATCAGTTCGCCCTTCAGGACGATGCGTTCCCGCTTTTTGTGAATATTCACCGTAGGCACGGCGGACATGAGCGCCTTCGTGTAGGGGTGCAGCTGATTCGCAAAGAGCGCCTCGACGGAAGCCTGCTCCACAAGCTGCCCAAGATACATGACGCAGATGTTGTCCGAGATATGGCGGACGACGGACAGGTTATGGGTGATGAACATATAAGCAATGCCGTATTCATCCTGCAGGTCCATCAACAGGTTCAGCACCTGCGCCTGAATGGACACATCCAGGGCGGAAACCGGTTCATCGCAAACGATGAACTTCGGATTCAACGCCAGGGCACGGGCAATGCCCACCCGCTGGCGGCGGCCGCCGTCAAGCTCGTGGGGATAGGAGAGCCTGAGGCGCTGTTCAACGCCTACCAGGTCCATCAAACGGTTGGCTTCCTTCTCAAGCTCGTCCTTTTTGAACCTGCCCGACAGGGCCAGAGGCTCCACAACGGTCTCCCAGATGGTCTTTCTGGGGTTCAGGGAGGAGAAGGGGTCCTGGAAGATGAACTGCACCTGCTCACGGAACTGCCTGAGTTCGCTGCCTTTGACACTGGTGACATCCTTGCCGTCAAACAGGAGCTGTCCGTCGCTGCTTTCAATCAGATGAATCATGGTTCTGCCAAGCGTTGACTTTCCGCAGCCGGACTCCCCGACCACGCCCATGGTGGTGCCAGCCTCGATTTTGAACGACACGTCGTCCACTGCGTGAACCATACCACGAGGAGTATCAAAATACTTTTTCAGATTTTTTACCTCTACAAGAGCCATGTTCTCTACCCCTCTTTCCCGTTTCTGATACATCTGGAATAATGGCCAGGCGCTACCTCACGCAGCTCCATGCGGTTTTTCCGGCATTCCTCTGTCGCATACGGGCAGCGCGGATGGAACATACAGCCCGTGGGCAGATTCGTCGGGTCGGGTGGCAGCCCTTCGATCGGGGTCAGACGGTCCACCGTCTTTTCCAGGTCGGGAAGGGAGGCGAAAAGCCCTATCGTATAGGGGTGCGCCGTATAGTCATAGATGTCCACTTTGCTGCCATACTCCACCACCTGGCCGGCGTAGATAACGGCCACATTGTCGCAGACCTCTCCAATGACGCCCAGGTCGTGGGTAATCAGCAGCATGGAGGTGTTCAACTGCTCCCGGAGCTCCTTGATGAGGTCCAGCACCTGCGCCTGAATCGTAACGTCAAGGGCGGTGGTCGGCTCATCCGCCAGCAGCAGCTTCGGCTCGCAGGCCAGCGCGATGGCGATGACTGCGCGCTGCCGCATACCGCCGGAGAACTGATGAGGGAACTCATGGACGCGGTCGGCCGTAATGCCCACCGTTTCCAGCATTTTGATTGCACGGGAGGTCGCTTCAGCGGCGCTGATTTGGTTGTGGAAGCGAATCGGCTCCGCCACCTGCTCCACGATGGTCTGAACAGGGTTGAGGGCGCTCATCGGGTCCTGGAAAATCATGGAAATCATGTTTCCGCGGACATTCCGCATATTCTTTTCGGAGAGCTTCAGGAGGTCCTCCCCTTCCAGGAACACCTCGCCGCCTTCGATTTTCGCGCCCACATCGGGCAGGACGCGCAGGATAGCCTTTGCCGTGGAGGTTTTCCCTGCGCCGGTTTCGCCAACGAGTCCCAGCGTTTCGCCCTCTGCAATATCAAACGACACGCCGTTTACCGCGTGCACTGTCTTGCCAAGGGATTGGTAGGTGACTTTCAAATCCCTTACGCTTAAAAAACTCTTCTTCTGGGTTTCCATGCTTTCACCTCCTGAGCTTCGGATCCAGCGCATCACGCAGACCGTCGCCAATCAGATTGAAGGACAGCGTCGTCAGCATAATCGCAAGTCCGGGGAAAAGGCACAAATAGGAATAGTCGCGGATAAAGCTGCGGCCGGCCGACAGCAGGGCGCCCCATTCCGGCGTCGGTTCCTGCACGCCGAGGCCAATAAAGCTCAGCGCGGCTGCGGTCATGCCTGCCCGCGCGATGTCCATGGCGATTTGCACGATCAGCGGCGACACAGCGTTGGGCAGCGCGTGCTGCATAATAATACGGGGAGTGTTGCAGTTGATGGTGACCGCCGCCTCGATATATTCCTGCCTGCGCACCGTCAGGATGTTTGCGCGCAGCATACGGGCCACAGCGGGGAAACCGGTAATGCCGATTGCGATAATCGTCTTGTCGAAGCCGGTGCCAAAAACGGCGGACAGCGTGATGGCCATCAGCAGCTGCGGGAAGGCCTGAATGACGTCGAGGACACGCATGAACAGGTTATCGATCCAGCCGCCAAAGAAGCCCGCGATTGCGCCGACGAGGACGCCGAGCACCACGCTAATCAGCGTGGAAAAGACGCCGATGCTCAGCGTGTACCGTGCACCATAGGTCACGCGCACAAGCACGTCACGGCCATATTGGTCCGTGCCAAAGGGATGCGCCAGGGAAGGAGCCTGAAGCGCATGGGAAGGGTCGATTTGCGAGTAAGTGTAAGGGGAGACAAGGGGGACAACCACGCAGGCGATAATAATGAGCGCTATCATGATGATACCCGCTACTGAGCCTGGGTTCTTCAGGACAATTTTGGCAGTAGCCAAAATCTGGTTTTCCCGTTTCGGAGCCGATGTATCGATGACAGCGGCATTTTCCTTTACGTTTTTGCTCATCCTGCCTTCGCCTCCTTCTTTTTCTTCTTGCCACCGGAATACTGATCCTTGATGCGCGGGTCAACCATCGCGTAAATCACGTCGATAACGATGATCATGATGCTCTGCACCAGAGCGATGAATACGATGGAGCCTTGCACAGAGGGATAATCCCGCTTGTTGATTGCCGTGGTCATGTAGGTTCCCAGACCGGGGATGGAATAAATGGTCTCAATGATAATTGCGCCGCCGAGCAGGGCAGAGAAGTGAGAGCCGACAGCGGTGACGACCGGGATAAGGCCGTTGGGCAGCGCGTGATGGTACAGGACCCGCATACTCTTAAGGCCCTTGGCCCTTGCGGTCGTGACGTAGTCGGACCGTATCACCTCCAGCATACTTGCCCGCGTCTGACGGGCCAGTGCAGCGACAGAGGCCATGGCGTTCGCAACGCAGGGCAGCACATAGCATTGCCAGGTTTCAAAGCCATAGGACGGCAGGATTTGCAGCTTTACCGCGAAGAACTGAATCAGCAGCAGTGCAAGCCAGAACCCGGGGATAGAGTTGAAGAGCAGGGTAATCACCATGCTGATACGGTCAAACAGCTTGTTGGCATGCACCGCGCAGGACACGCCCAGCGGAATGCCAATGACGGTAGAGATAATGGTACTGACGAACGCAATCAGCACAGTGTAAGGGAATCTTGCCAGGATATCGCTCATGACGGAGGTGCCATAAGTGTAGGAATTGCCAAAGTCCAGGTGGAATACCATATTGTACAGGAAGCTGCCGAGGCGGGTCAGATATGGCTGATCCAGCCCGTAGGCCTGATTGAATGCGTCGATTTCCGCCTGCGTTGCGGAGGAGCCAAGGGTCAGCACAGCCACATCGCCCGGAATGAAAAACATCAGCGTGAAAATCAGGATGGCGACGCACAGCAGCACCGGTATCAGGACAACCAGCCGTTTTAAAATATATTTTATCATAGAATCTACCTCCTTAGCGCCAGTTCAGGCGCTGCGTCGGGCAAGTGGGGCGCCGTACATGGACGCAGACACAGGCCGTCTGCAGCGCCTGAAAAGGCTAATTTACGAATCGATTATGGGTGGATAGAATCTACAGCGTTATTCAAAGATGAATCCACCGTAGAGGAGGTAGTTGTAGGGGTGAAGCGGCCAGCCCAGCAGGGCGTCAGAAGCCACTGCATACTGGTAGGGGGTGCCCAGGGGAAGGTAGTAGCACTGCTCATAGCAGTACTCGTGCACTGCGTCAACCGTGTCCTGGCTGTGGGTGTCGATGGCGGTGGCTGTCGCAACCAGCTCGTCCAGAGTTTCGTCAGTCACCATGAAGTAGCTGCGCCCCTCGTTGGTGTCGGCGGAGGTCATCAGGTTCCAGGCGTCCGTCGCATAGTCGGAGCTGCCCGGAGTGTCAAGGCGCATGTCCCACATAGTGGAGTCGTTCTTGTATTCCGTAATCAGTGCGGCGTCATAGGAGGCGATCTCGACATTGATGCCGACCATATTGAGGTATTCCTTAATGAACACTGCGATGGACTTCTGGCTGTCGCTGGTGTCGGTCATGATGGTCAGCGTCACATCGCTGAGACCGGACGCTTCGAGATAGCTCTCAGCGGCGGCCGCGTCATACTCATACCAGGTCCAGTCATCGTTGTAGTCGCCCACCAATGCGTTGCACAGGTCTACGCTGGCCAGGTAGCCGCTGGCGCCGTAGGTGCCGTCCATAACGCCGGTCCGGTCAATGGCGCTGCAAACGGCCTTTCTCAGGTCAATGTTGCTCAGGGGGCTGTCCTCGCTGCAGTTGAACACGACGAAAGGCGTTGTGCTGGACAGGTAGGAGAGCACATTGTAGCCGTCCTTGGAGGTGCCGTCGTCATTGCGGAACTGGGAGATTTCGGTGCTGGAGATCTGCACCGCAACGTCAGAGCTTCCGGTCAGCATGGAGTTGGTTCTCTGGGCTGCCTCCGTCTGCACGATGATTTTGATTTCCTTCGCTTGTGCGCTGTAGGCGTAGGAGCGCAGGGACTCATCGGTCTGCCAATAATCATCTACCCGCTCCAGGTAGCAGTAGCCGCCGGAAACGTAGTCAACGATTTTGTAGCCGCCGGTGCCAATGGGATACTGGGAGCGTTCGCCCTCCGTCTGGGACTCATAGGAGGCCTGGGAGACGACGGGGCAATACTGCAGGCAATACTGAGCGGTACCCAGGGAGCTTTCCGCCAGGTGCATGATAACCGTGTAGTCATCCACCTTCTCCATGGATTCCAGGAGGCGGGAGAACTTGCCGGAAACGCCGCTGTCCTTCATGGTGGTGTAGGAGTACACCACATCGTCAGCGGTAACGGCGTTGCCCGCCCAGTCGTGGATGTAATCATAAATTTCGATTTGGTAGGTGACATCATCGATTTTCTCAATGCTCTTTGCCATCTGCAGCGCCATATCCTCGACCTCGCCGCCGGGGGTGGTCATAATGGCCAGCTGGTCGTAGATGAGGTATCGGATGTCGTTACGGCCGCTCTGTGCGGCTGCGAAGGCGTCGATGCCGGCGATATCCACGTTGCTGGAAATCGTGACCGTGATATCCTCGCTGCACCCCTCAGTGGTGATTTCCGGGTGCTGGGCCAGGGAGATGCCGCTGGTCACGCTGCTCATTCCGGTGGCGTCTTCGCCTTCCTCTGATGCGTCGCCCTCAGCCTCGGTGCTGGAGCTGCCAGAGGCTGAAGTGGCTCCCTCAGAGCTGTCGGCGTCGCCGCCTCCAGTGGAAGAACCGCCGCAGCCTGCCAGGAGACCCAGGCACATGGCCATGGCCAGAAGCAGAGACAGGAACTTTTTCATTTTACTCGTCCTCCTTGTTGAAATAGAAAATTTATTTTAACTGCCTTTACAGCAAAAGCAGCTAAATACTTGTTTCGGGCGGATGCCGCTCGGTATGGTTCCGCATCCTGCCAGCAAACGCAGGACTCAAACCGGCGCAGAATGGAAGTTGAGATTGACATTTGCTGCGGAATCTTTTAGAATATAGGTTGGATATCGTGATTTATTGTTTGATTTTTTATGATACCCGTCAGATTCATTCCCATCCCCGAACGTTTTGGGGAGCATGCCGCCGCAACTTCCGGACAGGAAAGCTGTGCTTTCACCTCTGTAACAGTACGTTGTTATAACATTTAGCTATGTATATACATATTCTATCAGGAGATAGAGAAAAAACAATGTTGTAATTTTCAGAATTGGTTCAAATTTTTACGACGATTTTTTACTTAGCATTTGCAAGAGGGCAGGGCCCTGACTGCGGAAAGGGTGATATGGAATATGAGTACCATTTTGCTGGGCGTCCCCGAATCGGACGAACTGTTCTGGCGTCAGGTATCGACGCAGGGACAAACGGACGTGAAAATCATCGGCAACGCGGCGCGCGGGCAGGCTCTGCTGGATTTGGCCGCTGACACGCTGCCCCAAGTCATTATTGTAGATTTGCACCTGCCCGGGTTGGAGAATCTGGAGCTGCTGACGCAGCTGCAGAGCTTCTGCCCCAACAGCCATATTCTGTATGTGGCGGGGAATCAGGGCCCTGAGGACAGCTCCGCGGCGGAGCAGTTTCTGAAGGCCGCCTCCTTCTGCAAAGCGCTGGCAGATGCGCCAACCGGATATTCCATGCTGGCGCTGAGCCGCGACTGCTCCGGTGCGGCAAAGCTGAAAATGCGTCAATACGTCGGCAAGCTGTTTTTCAGATGGGCGAGCAACGTTTCCCAGGACAAGCAGCTGGACGAGGCGGAGGCAAATACGTTATACGACACCTGCTTTGTGGAGGAGGGATACCGCGAGTTCTGGATCTGCATCGATTCTCAAACGGCGAACCTGAAGCTGAAAGGGGCAGATATTATCAACCGCTGCGTCGAAGCGCTGCAGGCCAGATTGGATTCGGTATGCCATGAGATGCTGTTCAACGTGGACGCGCTCCGGTGCAGCGTGCTGCTGAATTACGAACGCGCGCTGGATGAAACGGTGTGTCGGCTGCTGGAGGAATGCCATAGCTTTTTGGCGCAGGTCGTGCCGAAGGATGTACTGGTCACCTTCTGCTGCTCGAACTATCACCCCCATATTCGGGATATCCGTACAATGATGACCGAGGCCAGCGATATGATGTGGTCCCGGTTTACCTGTGGGAGCGGGACGGTGCTTTATAGCGGCCATGAAGCGCAGCTGTCCCAGGCGCAGCTGGACACGATTGCCCGAACGGAGCAAACGTTAAAGGCCGCCTGCACAGCGCTGAATCTGGAGGAGTTCGAGCGGGTGCTGAGAGGCTTTTTCGCACTGCCCAGGGAAATCGTCGGGCATCACAGGACCAGGGCGATGCTGCGTGAAGTGGAATCTTACATGATAAGAGTCAACAATGATTTGATTTGCAGCTTCGCCAACGTAAACCAGGCCAGCAGGGATATTGTGTTGACGCTGCGGACCGCCAGCACACTGGAAACCTACGTCTGGCTCTATGCGGAAAAGCTGCTCACCCTGTTTCGCCAAATCATAAGCCATGACGAATATTCGCATACCATCCGCATGGCGCAGAGCTATGTGCTGGAGCATTATCAGGAGGATTTGGGGCTGGAGGAGGTCGCCGCCCATGTGGGGCTGAGCCCCGGCTACCTGAGCGCCCGCTTCAAGCAGGAAACCGGTACCGGGTTTAATGACTTTTTAAATCGGCGCCGCATTGAAGCTGCCAAAGAGCTGCTGGCGGAAACGAACGAGAAGGTGCAGGCGATTGCATATGCGGTAGGATATACATCTCCCCGTTATTTCAGTCAGGTTTTTCGTGCGCTGGAAAGTCTGCGCCCGTCCGAATATCGCGCCGCAGTCCGGCGTGGAACCCCGCAAATGCAATGACGCAGCGCCAGACAGCCGGCCGCCGGGAAAGATGATTCCGGCTGCTGCCTTCCCCTTTCATTCTGCGCTATCCTTCCGATGGATTCATTTGGACATAGAAACAGCCCCCTTGGCGCAGCCTCGAAATTTTGTTTTTTCGAGCGCCTGCGCTAAGGGGGCTATATTCCCGCTTGCGTTGCTTCGCATTTTGCGGTATACTAGACGGGAAACTGAATTTCAGGAGGCATACCACAATGTATGATCGTATTTATAACTTTTCCGCCGGCCCCGCCGTCATGCCGGAGAGCGTGCTGGAGGAGCTGCGGGATGAGATGCTGAACTATCGCGGCACCGGCATGAGCGTGATGGAGATGTCCCACCGCTCCAAGGCCTTCCAGCAGATCGCGGACGAGGCCGAGGCCGACCTTCGCACCCTGATGGGGATTCCGGAGAACTATAAGGTGCTGTTTATTCAGGGCGGGGCCACGCTGCAATTCGCGGGTATCCCCATGAACCTGATGAAAAACGGCGCTGCGGATTACATCGTCACCGGCGCGTGGAGCAAGAAGGCCTTCGCCGAGGCCAAGAAGTACGGCGATGTGCAGTGTGTCGCCACCTCCGCCGACCGGAACTTCTCCTACATCCCCGACTGCTCCGACCTGCCCATCCGGGAGAACGCGGACTACGTCTACATCTGCGAGAACGAAACCATCCACGGCACCACCTTCCAGCAGCTCCCCAACACCAAGGGGAAGATTCTGGTGGCGGACCAGAGCTCCATGTTCCTGTCCAAGCCCTGCAACGTGGCGGACTACGGTCTGATTTACGCTGGCGTCCAGAAGAACGTGGGCCCCGCCGGTATGGCCATCGTCATCATCCGGGAGGATCTGATTCGCTCCGACCTGGATTCCCACGTCCCCGCCTATATGCGGTACGATTTGCAGTCGGATAACGGCTCCATGTACAACACCCCCAACTGCTGGGACATCTACGTCTGCGGCAAGGTGTTCAAGCTGCTGCTGAAAAACGGCGGCCTGGAGGCCATGGCGCAGAAGAACCAGGAGAAGGCCGCCATTCTCTACGACTTCCTGGACAGCTCCAAGCTGTTCTCCGGCACGGTGGAGAAGCCCTACCGCAGCCTGATGAACGTTACCTTTGTCAGCCCCTCCAAGGAGATGGACGCCGAGGCCGTGGCCTACACCAAGGCAGCCGGGCTGGATAACCTGAAGGGCCACCGCTCCGTGGGCGGCCTCCGGGCCTCCATCTACAACGCCATGCCCAAGGCGGGCGTGGAGGCGCTGGTGGACTGCCTGCGCAAGTTCGAGGCGGAGCACGCCTGAGTTTTTTGGAGGATTTCATGGACTTTACAGCGTTTACCTGGACGCGGGAGCCTGCGGCCTGCCGCGTAGAGGGAGAGACCCTCACCGTGGTGACGAGGCCCCACACCGACCTGTGGCAGCGCACCTATTACCACTTCCGGAACGACAACGCCCCGGTGTTCCAAATGGAGACGGAGGAGCCCTATTTCAGCTTTGTGGTGAAAACCGCCTTTTCTGACAGCCACCAGCGGTTCGACCAGTGCGGCGTCGTCCTGTACCTGGACAGCGAAAACTGGCTGAAAGCGTCGGTGGAGTATGAAAACGGTGTGTTCCAGCACCTGGGCAGCGTCGTCACCAACGGGGGTTATTCCGATTGGGCCACCACGGAGATTCCCGCCTCGGTCAAATCCATGTGGTACCGGCTCAGCCGGAGGGAGGACGATTACTGCATCGAATGCTCGGAGGACGGCGTGACCTTCCGGCAAATGCGCATCTGCCACCTCCACAAAGGGGGCGGGAAAATCCGCTTCGGCGTCTACGCCTGCTCCCCGGAGGACTCCTCCTTTCAGGCGGAGTTCGCCCATCCCCAGCTGATGGAGTGCCAGTGGAAAGCCCACGACGGCCAGCAGCCCGATGAACCTTAAACTATCTTCCTGATAAACGGAAACAGGCGGCAACCGAACGGTTGCCGCCTGTTCCTTTGGGGAAATTAGGGAGGATAGAATGAAAAGAAGAAGTTGCCCTGCTCGCATTTTTAGGATACACCACGGTTGTTACAGAAGTTTATGGGAAAGTGTTACAGAGCTGTAAACGAAAAAATTCCTTCCGCTCCAGCGGCGGGGCAGAAGAAAACAGGCGGCTGTCACCTAGACGCCGCCTGTTTCCCATTGGGAAATTAGGGAGGATAAAATGAAAAGAAGAAGTTGCTCAGCTCATGACTATAAGATACACTCCGGTTGTTACAGAAGTTTGCGGGAAACTGTTACAAAACTATAAAATTTGAAAAAAGTTTCACAGTCCGGCGTTGGTGGCCCCGGCCGCAGGCCTCCGCTTCCCGGCGGTGCTTTCTTTTCAGCTAAAACTCCCCGCCCTTGCGCCCCCGGTGGGGCTGGTCGTCCGAGCGCACCTGATGCATCCGGCCGCCGTCCATGCCCTCCGGCCTGCGCTTGTGCTGGGCGGTGTGGCCCCCGTCCCCCACGTCCGGCGTCAGGTCGAAGGCAAACTCTGCGTCGTCCTTCTGGCCGTCCAGAGGGCGGCGCAGGTCGGTTTTGCGCTGTTTTGCCAAATTCTGCACATCCTTTCCCTTGTATAGGGGAAGTATGCCCGTCTTCCGGGCCTAATATCCCATTATTTTAGTGGGAGTTCTGCGGTTATGTGCCGCTAACTTTTTGGGCAAATAATCCAGGCTTTTGAGGTTAATTGCCGCTAACTTTTGATTTTTTTGAAAATTTCCCTTGATTTTTTCCGCAATCATGCTACAATGAACTCATCCAGAAACAAGGAGGAATTTATCATGGCATTCAAGATTGGCGATGGCTGCATTTCCTGCGGCACCTGCGCTGAGAACTGCCCCGTCGGCGCGATCTCCGAGGGCGACGATGCTTACGTCATCGATGCTGATGCTTGCATCTCCTGCGGCACCTGTGCTGAGAACTGCCCCATGGGTATCATTGCTGAGGACTAACCCCCACGATTACATAAAAATGCGGACGGAGCCTTCCGTCCGCATTTTTATTCGCTCTATTCTGCATATTTATTCGTCTCTTGTGGGTATACTGCCAATCGTGCCGGAACCGATTTGCATTTTTATGCAAATTGATGCTTGCAATCCGGCCCGGGGCGTGGTAAGATAACCCTCGTAGACAAGATTCTGCGTTTTTGCAGTTCATTTTTAGGAGGAATCCCCATGGCAAAGAAAGAAATCAAGAAGGTCGTTCTGGCCTACTCCGGCGGTCTGGACACGTCCATCATCATCCCCTGGCTGAAGGAGAACTATAATGACCCCGAAATCATCGCCGTGGCCGGCAACGTGGGCCAGGCCGACGAGCTGGACGGCCTGGAGGAGAAGGCGCTGAAAACCGGTGCCAGCAAGCTCATCGTGGCCGACCTGACCGACGAGATGGTGGACGAGGTCATCATCCCCTCCGTCATGGCTGACGCCAAGTATGAGACCTACCTGCTGGGCACCGCCTTCGCCCGTCCCATCATCGGCCGGAAGCTGGCCCAGATCGCCCTGGAGGAGGGCGCGGACGCCATCGCCCACGGCTGCACCGGCAAGGGCAACGACCAGGTGCGGTTCGAGCTGGCCATCAAGCGCTTCGCCCCCGGCATGACCATCATCGCCCCCTGGCGTGAGTGGGACATCGTCTCCCGTGACCAGGAGATCGACTACGCCGAGGCCCACAACGTCCCCCTGAAAATCACCCGGGAGACCAACTACTCCAAGGATAAGAACCTGTGGCACCTGAGCCATGAGGGCCTGGACCTGGAGGACCCGGCCAACGAGCCGAACTATGAGAAGCCCGGCTTCCTGGAGATGGGCGTCTCCCCCCTCCAGGCGCCGGACGAGCCCACCTATGTCACCCTGGAGTTTGAGCAGGGCAAGCCGGTGGCCATCAACGGCGAGCGCAAAAAGGCTTCCGACATTATCCGCGACCTGAACGAGTACGGCGGCAAGAACGGCATCGGCATTATCGACATCGTGGAGAACCGTCTGGTGGGCATGAAGGACCGGGGCGTCTACGAGACCCCGGGCGGCACCATCCTGTACAAGGCCCACGAGCTGCTGGAAATGATCACCGTGGACAAGGACACCATGCACGAGAAGCAGAAGCTCAGCGTGGACTTCGCCGACCTGATTTACAACGGCAAGTGGTTCAGCCCCCTGCGGGAGGCCCTGTCCGCCTTCGTGACGGAGACCCAGAAGTACGTCACCGGCACGGTGAAGGTCAAGCTGTACAAGGGCAACATCATCCCCGCCGGCATGACCTCCCCCTACTCCCTGTACTCTGAGAGCCTGGCCACCTTTGACGAGTCCGACTATGACCAGAAGGACTCTGCCGGCTTCATCAACCTGTGGGGTCTGCCCACCACTGTTCAGGCGCTGCGGGAGCAGGGCAAGCTGAACTGATGCAGCGCCACCACAGCAATAAGGAGAGACAACAGCTATGAAACTCTGGGCTGGACGCTTTCAGAAGGAAACCGACTCCCTGGTAAACGATTTTAACGCCTCCATTGACTTTGACCAGCGGCTTTATGCCCAGGACATCAAAGGCTCCATCGCCCACGCCACCATGCTGGGGGAGCAGGGCATCATCCCCCAGGAGGATGCGGACGCCATTATCAACGGCTTAAAGGCCATTCTGGCGGACATCGAGGCGGGGGAGGTGGAGTTCTCCCTGGACAATGAGGACATCCACATGAATATCGAGACCATCCTGACGGAGCGCATCGGCTCCGCCGGGAAGCGCCTCCACACCGCCCGCAGCCGGAACGACCAGGTGGCGGTGGACTTCCGAATGTTCGTCAAGGACGAAATCCCCGTCATCATCAATCAGATTTTGGATTTGGAGGATGTCCTCATCCGCAAGGCGGAGCAGAATATCAACACCGTCATGCCCGGCTACACCCATATGCAGCGGGCGCAGCCCACCACCTTCGCCCACTATATGATGGCCTACGCCAATATGTTCCGCCGGGACGTGACCCGCTTTGAGGACTGCCTGGAGCGGATGGACGAGTGCCCCCTGGGGGCCGGCGCCCTGGCCACCTCCTCCTACCCGGTGAACCGGGAGCGGACGGCGGAGCTGCTGGGCTTCCGGAAGCCCACGGAGAACTCCATGGACTCCGTCTCTGACCGGGACTATGCCATCGAGTTCCTCAGCGCGTGCAGTCTGCTGATGATGCACCTGTCCCGCTTCTCTGAGGAGATCATCCTCTGGTGCAGCTGGGAGTTCAAGTTCGTGGATTTGGACGACGCCTATTCCACTGGCTCCTCCATCATGCCCCAGAAGAAGAACCCCGACGTGGCCGAGCTGGTGCGGGGCAAGAC
>JAJBUK010000019.1 GCA_020860385.1 Clostridiales bacterium | reverse complement strand
TGGCCGGCACCTACAAGAAGGAGTGCATCCAGCAGGGCAAGAAGTACTTCTCCGTGGCCTCCGGCGGCGGCACTGGCCGTACCCTCCATCCCGACAACATGGCCGCCGGCCCCGCCTCCTATGGCATGACCGACACCATGGGCCGTATGCACTCTGACGCCCAGTTCGCAGGTTCCTCCTCCGTCCCCGCTCATGTGGAGATGATGGGCTTCCTGGGCATGGGCAACAACCCCATGGTCGGCGCGACCGTGGCCGTGGCCGTGGCTGTCGAGGAAGCGCTGAAGAAGTAAGTTAGCTTCCTTCTAAAGTCCCGAAAATGAGCTAAAAATGTAGTTTACTCCATATTATATCTGGAAAAAGTTAAAATCATTCATTAAAAAGTGGCTCTCTGGAAATTAAACCGGAGGGCCACTTTTCGTTTATTTTATCTGGGTTTTCATGTAAGAGCGGGTAAGGATGTGTCCAGTGGACACGCTATGGACACATTTGGTTTTCAATGTGTCCACGGATGTGTCCATGGATTCTATTGAAAATACCTCGTAAAAAATTCAGAATTTTTGATTCAAGAATTTGTCACCATTCTCTTCCACGCCATCGGTCATGTGATAATAAACGTCAAGCGTGGTTGAGATGTTTTTATGCCCCAATCTGTGACTGACGTAGCTGGCCGGTGCGCCCATTTCAGCAAGCATAGAAGCATACGCTCTATGTAATCTGAAAGTGAACTTCGCTGTTCTTCCCATGTTGTAGATGCTTCGTCGGCAGCCTCGACAGCTTCAAGGAGAGATTGTTGATATTCTTGATAGGCTGATGATACCGCAGAAACAACAGATACTACCGCTGAAATAGCTGCTACCGCAGCAAGAATAGGATGTGCTTTAATAATTGAGCCAAGTCCACTGAATCCAACTGAAAGAACGTCAACAGCACTAGCCCCACTTGTTGCGGCGGCGGCTGTATCCGTAATTGCTTTTGTCAGATTTGGGAAGGATTCCTGCATTTTAAGTACAGTCAACTGTAGTTTTTCAAAAGACATATACTTGGACATATCCCCCAATGCTTTATACGCGGACAATCTTGACATACTATTAAAAGTGTGGTATTTTAATAGTACAAACAATTTGGGGGGTGCGCTCATGGCCTTAATTAACTGCCCTGAATGCGGCAAACAAATTTCTGACAAAGCAGCTAACTGCATCCACTGTGGATTTCCATTATCAGATTTAAAAGGCACAGGAACAAAATATTTTTTAATTCTTTGTTTGTCTGGCGGGAATCGTGCAAATTGTGCTAAACTAATATCTGAATATTCTTCTGTTGGACTAGCTCGCGGACTTCAAATTTGTGATTCCAATAAAGAGGAAATAGTTTTATCGGATTCCGACATTTCAAAAATCGAAAGTGCGAGGCACCGTTTCGAGGGAATCGGTAGCACTATGAGAATTGCTTGCGCTAATAGTGATGCAGAAATTCAGCTCAACGAAAGACAAATTAGTTGCCCCCGCTGTGGCTCCACTTCTATCACTACCGGCCAACGTGGTTTCTCAATCGTCACTGGCCCCATTGGTTCGAGTAAAACCACCAACAGGTGTGCGAAATGCGGATACAAGTGGTACCCGAAGTAATAATTCCCGTATAGGACTGCGGTTATAAGTGGTGATACAAACACAGACCAACCGGCCATCTTTTTTAACATATCACCTGTATCGTGTTAAAATTGGAAAACGTGAAGGCCCGCTGCTAGAAATTGTGAATTTTTATAGCTGTGTGCGGGTAAAAACAATGCCAAGCTCCCCAGCTGCAAAGCTGGGGAGCTTTTTGTTGTTCCTGTCTATATTGTCTGCTCCTGGTTCAAACGCCGCCTATCCATCCGACTGCCGCAGCGCCAGTGCCGCGTCCAGATTGTCCACGATAAAATGCTGCGCCTCCTCGGTGTACAGTACGGCGGTATAAACGCCGTAGGTGCCGGTGCGCTCCTCCTCCAGGATGCCGATTTGCCGCCCCGCTTCCGTTGGGCGGCGTTTCCGTTTCCCTTCCGTGTCCTCCTGCTTCTCCAGCATACCGACGGACTCCAGCCACTCCAGCACGACGGCGTTGGTCAGGCGCTTCCCATCCTCCTGCGCTGCGGCGTCGTTAATGCGCTTGCACAGCTCCGTGATGCGCAGCGGCTCACTGGAAAAGCGTACCAT
The DNA here is from genome assembly GCA_020860385.1 of Clostridiales bacterium. Classification (GTDB taxonomy): domain Bacteria; phylum Bacillota; class Clostridia; order Oscillospirales; family Oscillospiraceae; genus Onthomonas. The sequence continues at coordinate 24,195 of JAJBUK010000019.1, read as the reverse complement.
TTGCAGCTGCTCCTGGGTCGCGGTGAAGCTGCTCTTTTTCCTGCCCCTGGGCGGCGGGGTGATGCCGCCGTTCTCCGCCACCCTGCGCAGCACGTCCGCGGTGAAGAACAGACAACGGGAGATGCGCACCTGGTTGACGACATCCCCCTCCGGCACCGGTAGGTCCGTCAGCGGGTCGATGCCGTTCGCCAGCTTCTCCAGGTACATCCGCGCCCGTTCGATGGTTTCCAGCTCTGTCATGGTGATTCCCTCGCTTTCTTTTCTGTGATGGCGTTACAGTTCCACAGGGATTTGACCCGTGATTTCCGCCCCGTCCGGCCACACCCGGCACTCCAGGGCCTGGACGTGAACCCCGGCCTCCGCCGCCCGGCGCAGCGCCGCACCAAAGGCCGGATGGGTGGCGTCGTTGGGCATGAAGCAGCGCATCCCTTCCATCTGCACCACCAGGCAGAGCCAGGCCTCCAGCCCTGCCTCCTTCGCCCGTATCAGCCCCTGGATGTGCTTGACGCCCCGCTCCGTGGGTGCGTCCGGGAACCGGGCGATGCCGTCTTCCTCCAGGGTGCAGCCCTTCACCTCCACGAGGCCGGGCTGCCCGCCCCGCTCCAGGTAGAAGTCGAACCGGGAATCCCCGTAGGTGTACTCCGGCCGGAGACAGGTCACGTCCGGCAGGAGCCGGCCCCGCTCCACCCACTCCCGGAAGAGCTGATTGGGGGCCTGGGCGTCCATGTTGATGAGCAGGCTGCCCTTCTCCACCGCCACCAGGTCATATTGGGTCTTGCGGGCGGGGTTGTCCGACCGCACCAGGTAGACGGTGCTGCCCGGTACCAGCAGCTCCCGGCACCGGCCGGTATTTTTCACATGGACGGTCACTGGCTGACCGTCCAGCGTCACCTGGGCGATGAACCGGTTGGGCCGGGCCTGGAAAATCGCTTTATGAATATTTGCGTACCGCATTGAATTTCTCCCCCTGTCTGATGTTATCTTACGATGGCGGGCAGGGCCTGTCAAGGGAAATATCGTCAACCTGGTTGGGAGATGTCCGCTATAAAGACGTTGCACGGACTCCGCTGCGCGCCTGCCCGTTCAGGGGCAACGTAAGGAAAAAGCCCCGGCAGCGGTTCACACCGCTGCCAGAGGCTTCGGGTCGCAGTTCCGATAGCGCCGGAACGTGTAGGAGAGGCCGCCCTCCCGCATGGCCTCGCTCTCGGAGATCAGCACCCACTCCGGATGCCGGGGCAAATCCGGGAAGAACCGGTCTGCCGGGCGGACGGCGTCCACAAAGGTAAGCTCCGCCTCGGCGCAGCAGGGGAGCAGCGCCTCATAGAGGGACGCCCCGCCGATGACCCAGAATTCCTCTGACCAGGGCAACTCCGAAAGGGAGTGGAGGACAGTGACGTCCTCTGCCTGGAAAGTAGTATCCCTTGTCAGCACATAATTTCTCCGCCCTGGCAGGGGGGCAGGCCCCGGCAGGGAATCCCAGGTAGCCCGCCCCATTACCACGGCGCTGCCCATTGTCAGGGCTTTGAAGTGCTGTTTGTCGCCGGGCAAGCTGTAAAGCAGTTTTCCCTCCCAGCCGATGCCCCAGTCCCGGCTGACCGCTGCAATCATCCGCATGGGTCAGCCCTCCCTGGGGAGCGTGTCCAGCAGCTGACGCATGGTCTTGCCCAGCACTGGATGGACAAAGTGGGGGGCCAGCTCGGCCATAGGCTCCAGCACGAACTGCCGGTTCTGTAAATCCGGGTGGGGGATGGTCAAATCCACATCATCCTGCACCAAATCGTCATAGAACAGCACGTCCAAATCCAGCGTCCGCGGCCCCCAATGCACCAGCCGCTCCCGCCCGGCTTCCTGCTCCAGCCGGTGAAGGGCGTCCAGCAGCTCCCGGGGCGGAAGCAGCGTTTCGAGTTCCGCCGCTGCGTTCAGGAAGTCCTCCTGCTCCACGCCGCCGTAGGGCTTTGTGGTGCGGTAGGCGCTGACCGCCTTCACCCGAATGTCAGGGTTCCGTTGCAGGCCATCCACCGCGCCGTCCAGATACGCCTTTTTGCCCCCCAAATTGGAGCCAAGCCCCAGGAACGCCCGGTGCCAGCTGCGGGAAATGCAGACGGAAACGGAATCGAAGGGCAGAGGGATGGGGGCGCTGGGCTTTTCCAGCTCCAGCTCCACCCCATGCAGCAGCGGGTAGCGCAGCAGCAGCGCCCGGCAGGTGTGCTCTGCGGCGGCCTCCAACAGCTTCCAGGTGTTTGCCTGCAAGTAGTCCGTCAGAAACTGGCAGACCTCCGCATAGCTGACGGTCTCCTCCAGGCAGTCCGCCAGGCCGCCCTGACGGGTGGAGAGGTAGAGCGTAGCGTTGACCACGAAGGTCTGGCCCAGCCGGGTCTCCGCCTCATACACGCCGTGATGGGCAAAGACCCGCAGCCCGCGAATCCGAATCTCATCCATAGCAGACCGCCTCCGTCATGCGCACCGCCCGGACGTTGGCCTCCACATCGTGGACGCGGACGAACATACACCCCGCCATAGCTGCCATGACCGTGGTGGCCAGCGTCCCCTCCAGCCGGTCGTCCGCGGGCAAGTCCAGCGTCAGGCCGATGACGCTCTTCCGGCTGGCCCCCAGCAGCACCGGCAGGTCAAAGGCGTTCCGCAGCTCCGGCAGGCGGCGGATACACTCCAGGTTGTTCCGGTAGCTCTTGCCGAAGCCCACGCCGGGGTCGAGGATGATATTGTCCCGGGCAATACCGGCCTGCTCCGCCAGGCGCAGCGTCTCCTTCAAGTCCTCCAGCATATCCACAAAGAACAGGCCGTAGTGCGCCTCCCTGCGGTTGTGCATCAGGCAGCAGGGGACGTTGGCCCGGGCAATCACGCCTGCCATGTCAGGGTCGTACTTCAGCCCCCAGATGTCGTTGATGAGGTCTGCCCCGGCGGCCAGCCCGGCGGCGGCTACGCGGCTCTTGTAGGTGTCCAGGCTGATGGGCACGTCAAAGCGGGCATTCACCGCCTCCAAAACCGGAAGGATGCGGTCCATCTCCTCCTGGTCGGAGAGGAGGGTGTAGCCGGGGCGGGTGGATTCCCCGCCGATGTCCACAACGTCCATCCCCTGGGCCAGCATCTCCTCCACATGACGGAGGGCTGCGTCCAGCCGGTTCCACCGGCCGCCGTCGGAGAAGGAGTCCGGCGTCACGTTCAAAATGCCCATCACATAGGTTTTGCCCTTTGTCTGAAACTCTTTTGTGCCAATTCTCATGGTTTGGATGCTCCTAGCAGTCGATTCCGGTATTCTGTTTTGCTTCAGGCCAGTTGCAAAGCTCCTGCGCTTTACAGCGCCAGCAGGCGCGGCTTTTCTTGTCCGCATCGTAGAGGAGACGCCCCAGGGCCGTACTGTCCGCCGGGCCGCCGGTTTTGCCCCGGTGGGAGAGGATAGCGGCTGATATTTCAGCGGTTTCCCCCTCCGTATAGCCGCACTCCGGCAGGATAGTCCATGCCAGGGCGGCGCTGGCCTCCTCGTGGGGGACACCCCGGCGCAGCTGGGCAACCCGCCCCAGGTCGTGCAGCAGGGCGGCGGCGTAGACCACTTCCTTGTCAAGGGAAAGTCCTTGCTCCAGCGCCCGGATCCACATCATGCGGGCCACGTCCAGCAGATGGCTCAGGCCGTGGCGGCAGAAGATGCGCTCCTGCTCCAGCGCCTCCAATTCGGTGAGCGTCTCTGTGAACGCGGAGTGACGAAGCAGCGCGTTGACCCGCCTCATGGGTGCAGCATTTGGAAGAAGCGGGTTTGCAGCCCTTCCTCCGTCTCAAAGCAGCCCAGGGTGCTGACGGTGACGGTCTTGCTGCCCGGCTTCTTGATGCCCCGCATGGTCATGCACATATGCTCCGCCTCCACCATGACCATGACGCCCTTGGGGTGCAGCTCCTCCATGATGGCGGCGGCGATTTGGCTGGTCATCTGCTCCTGAATCTGGGGGCGGCGGGCGAACACCTCCACCGTGCGGGCCAGCTTGCTCAGACCCACCACCTGCCCGTCCGGCACATAGGCGATGTGAACCTTGCCGTAGAAGGGGAGCAGGTGGTGCTCACACATGGAGTAGAAGGTGATGTCCCTCTCCAGCACCATGTCGCTGCTGTCCACAGGGAAGCACTTGGAGAGAGGCTCCGCCGCCGTCTGCTCCATGCCGCCGAACAGCTCAGTGCACATCCTGGCGATGCGGTCGGGCGTGTCCACCAGGCCGGGGCGGCTGGTGTCCTCACCGATGGCCTCCAGAAGCTGGGTGACGGCTGCTTTGATTTTTTCTTGATCGATCACCGGGATCGCCCCTTTTTATCATGAATCGGATGCCCCGCCTCAGGCGGTCAGGGTATCCACCAGGGCGGCCAGCGCAGCCTGGTTCTGCCCGTTCAGCTTGCCCCGGAGGGTGATCACCGGCTCCACAAGGGTGCAGCCCTTGAAGCCCTCCGCATAGGCCCGCATCAGCTTCCCGGCCATGGGGGCCCAGGAGCCGTTCTCCAGGATGGCGATGGTGCGCTTCTGGTAGTTCTTAGCTTTCAGGTGATACAGGAAGTCCTCCATGACGGGGAACAGGGCCGCGTCATAGGTAGGGGCGGCCAGCACCAGCTTATCGTAGCGGAAGGCGGAGGCCACCGCCTCGCTCATGCTGTCCCGGGCCAGGTCGAAGGCGGCCACAGCCACGCCCTTCTCCTCCAGCATGGCTTTCAGCTGCAAAGCCGCGGCGGCGGTATTACCGTGGATAGAGCAGTAGGCCAGGGTGATGCCTGCCGCCTCCGGCTGGTAGCTGCTCCAGGTCTGATACAGGCCGATGTAGTGGGCCAAATCCTCCTTCAGCACGGGGCCGTGGAGGGGGCAGATGGCGGCGATGTCCAGCCCGGCGGCCTTTTTCAGCAGGGCCTGGGCCGAGGGGCCGTACTTGCCCACGATGTTGATGTAGTAGCGGCGGGCCTCGTCGTCCCAGGGCTCGTCCACGTCCAGCGCGCCGAACTTGCCGAAGGCGTCGGCGGAGAACAGCAGCTTCTCGCTGGACTCATACTCCACCATGACCTCCGGCCAATGTACCATGGGGGCCATGTAGAAGGTCAGGGTGTGGCTGCCCAGGGAGAGGGTGTCCCCCTCCTTCACCACTACCTTGCGCTGGGCGAAGTCGAAGTCAAAGTACAGGGGCAGCATGGTGAAGGTCTTGGCGTTGCCCACCAGCTGCATGGAGGGATACTTCTCCGCCAGGCGCTGGATGTTGTAGGCGTGGTCCGGCTCCATGTGGGAGATGATGAGGTAGTCCGGCGTGCGCCCGTCCAGGGCGGCCTCCAGCCTGGCCAGCCATTCCTCCGAGACCCGGCGGTCTGCCGTGTCCAGGACGGCGACCTTCTCGTCCAGAATGACGTAGGAGTTATAGGAGACGCCGTTGGGCACCGGATACTGGCTCTCAAACAGGTCGATTTGATGGTCGTCACAGCCGATATAGCGGACGGCGTTGGAAATGGTTACATTGCTCATAGATAGGCTCCTTTCAGAGAAACAGTGAGGGAGTGCCGCGTCAGCCGAAGAAGCTGGAGATTTTGCTCACCAGATCGGACAGCGTAGTCAGCCCGTCCATAATGTCATCCAGCTGGGAGAGGGTGCCGTCCAGCTCCTGGGCGTAGGCGGACAGCTGCTCCCCAAACTCCACCAGCGTCATCACCGCAAACACGCTGGTGACGGCGGCCACCAGCGCCACCAGCAGCGTGATGACCAGCAGCACGGTCAGCCGCCGATTCTGCCGCCGCAGGGCGGTCAATTCCTGATTCATAAAACGCTCCTTTCCCGCCAGGCAAACGGACAGGGCCTGACGATAGACAGCTTCATTATAGAGCATTCCCCGCAAAAAGGAAACCCTCTCCAATAATTTTTCTCTTTTGCAAAATGTCTGACGGCGAGGCCGGAAGCCGGAAAAATGCGGCATCCATGCCTTGACAGCGGCGGGCGGGACGTGGTAAGATAGAGACAGAATAGTTAGAAGCTGCTAACTCCCACGCCCCGGCCTCTGGGGCGGGAGACGAGCGGAAGCCCCACGGCGTTCCCCGCCGCCAGGCCCCATATCCATGTGACCCAGGAAAGGAAGATGCACGATGGCATTGCATATGTCAGGCGAGGATTATCTGGAAGCCATCCTCGTGCTACAGCGCCAGAAGGGCGAGGTGCGCTCGGTGGACGTTGCGCGGCATATGGGCTTTTCCAAGCCCAGCATCAGCCATGCGGTGGCGGCGCTGGAGAAGGGCGGCTATCTGCGGGTGGACGACCGGGCGCTGCTCCACCTGACGGAGACGGGCCAGGCCGTGGCGGAGCAGATCTACGAGCGGCACCTGTACTTCAAGGCCCAGCTGGTCAGCGCCGGGGTAGACCCGGCGGTGGCGGAGCGGGAGGCCTGCCAGATGGAACACGCCATCAGCGCCGAGAGCTTTGAGAAGTTGAAAAAGTACAGAGGGGACGAGGCGGAGTGACCGCCCCGGGCACAGGAGGGAATCCCATGAAAAACACCAGCCTATGTTATATCGAGCAGGACGGCAAATACCTGCTGCTCCACCGCGTCAAGAAGGCCCAGGACGAGAACCAGGGGAAGTGGATCGGCGTGGGCGGGAAGTTCGAGCCGAAGGAAAGCCCGGAGGAGTGCGTCCTCCGGGAGGTGCGGGAGGAGACCGGCCTGACTTTGACCAGCTACCGCCTGCGGGGCATCGTCACCTTTGCCTCCGACCGGTACGAGACGGAGTATATGTACCTGTTCACCGCCGACGGCTTCACCGGGACGCTGACCGATACGGAGGAGGGCGTGCTGCAATGGGTGGACAAGGGGGCGGTGCTGTCCCTGCCCCACTGGGAGGGGGACAGGCTCTTTCTGGAGCTGCTGGCAAAGGACGCGCCCTTCTTCTCCCTCAAGTTGGAGTATCAGGGGGATATGCTGACGGCGGCGGCCCTGAACGGCGAGGCGTATTCATATAGCTAAACAGATAAAAACACAGCGGTAAGGAATTGCTACTCCTTACCGCCACAGTTTTCTACAACTTAAAACAATCTTTCGGGGTAGACGCCCTGGTCAATCAGGGCCTGAATGCTGTCCACCACGCCCTGCTTGTCCTCCCGGTAGGTGACGCCGAACCACTTGTCGCCGGTGGGCAGCACCTTCACCGTGGCGGACTGGCTGGCCACCAGGCCGCCGATGATGGTGGGCAGCAGATACTCCTCCGTGCCGCCCTCCTGCTGGCCCTGGAGGAAGGTCAGGAAGCCGTTCTCCAGCACGTCCAGGAACTCCAGATCCAGCCCCCACATATTCATGGAGACCAGCGTGTCCCCCGGCACCAGCGCGCCGTCCACCATGGCATCCACGCCGTTGGGGGCCTTGAGGATGTTCTTCGTCTCGACGACCTCCACCAGCTGGCCGGTGGCGTCCGTCTTGCAGATGCCTCTGGTGACGCTGCCGTGGTCAGACAGGGTGTTCTTGAGCTGGAAGCCAGCCATGCAGTAGGTGCGCTTCGCGATGCCGTCCGTCAGATACTGGTGCATCCGGCGGAAAGCCTCCTTGCCGTAGTAATCGTCCGCGTTGATGACGGTGAAGGGGCAGTCCAGAATACCCTTGCAGGAGAGGACGGCCTGGCCGGTGCCCCAGGGCTTCACCCGGCCCGCCAGCAGTTTGGCGGCGTCCACCCCGTCGGGCAGGTCGGACAACTCCTGATAGGCGTACCGGACAGGGACGCCGGCCTTCACCAGCCGCTGGCCTACGGCGGCGTGAAATGCCTCCGCAATGTCATGGCGGATGATAAAGAGCACCTCGTCAAACCCCGCCTCCAGCGCGTCATAGACGGAATAATCGGTAATGATTTCACCATTGGGGCCGACGCCCTCCAGCTGCTTGATACCGCCCTTAAAGCGGCTGCCCATGCCTGCCGCCATCACTACCAACGCAGTTTTCATATAAAATTCCACTCTTTCTATATAGAACTGGATAGAATTGGGTCACAAGAAAACAGGATATGAATTGGGCCTCCAAACAGCCGAACGCCGGTTTGATTGGCAAAGCGAATTTCATGTCCTGTTGGAATTATACCAGATTCCACAAACGCTGTCAATACGCCCGTGACAAATTTGCCGTTCGGGGAGGAATTGCCGCCTGAAAAATATACATATTGAAAAATGCGGCAGAAGGAAGTATAATACTGTTATTATGCGCTGCGCGAAGCAGCGCTTCACTGTGGAGGAACGCAACATGAAATTTTCAGAAATGAAGTATGAGCGTCCCGATTTGGAGGCGCTGAAAGGGGAGCTGTCCGCCCTGACGGAGCGGCTGAAGGGCGCGGCGGACTACGAGGGGGCCAAACAGGTGTTCCTGGAGAAGGAAACGCTGGAGCGGCACATCTCCACCCAGGCCACCCTGGCCAGCATCCGGCACTCCATCGACACCCGGGACGCCTTCTATGACGGGGAATCCAAGTTCTGGAACGCCGCCATGCCGGAGCTGCAGGCTGTGAGCCAGGAATGGACGCTGGCGCTGCTGGCCAGCCCCTTCCGGCCCGACTTCGCCGCGGAGTACGGCGAGCTGATGTTCACCAATGCGGAGCTGGAGCTGAAAGCCTTCTCCCCGGACATCGTCCCGGAGCTCCAGCAGGAGAACGACCTGACCCAGGAGTATGAAAAACTCCTGGCCTCCGCCCAGGTGCCCTTCGAGGGCGGGACGTACACCCTGAGCCAGATGACCCCCTTCAAGAACGACCCGGACGACGAGCGCCGTCTGGCGGCCTGGAAGGCGGAGGGCCAGTGGTACAAGGATCATCAGCCGGAGATGGACAGCATCTATGACCAGCTGGTACACCTGCGGGACACCATGGGCAAGAAAATGGGCTACGAGGGCTACACCACCCTGGGCTACTATCGCATGGGCCGCAACTGCTACACCAAGGAGGATGTGGAGCAGTTCCGCGCCGCCGTGGTGAAGTACCTGGTGCCTGTGGCGGACAGCATTTACCGGGAGCAGGCCAAGCGGCTGGGGAAGGAGTACCCCATGAGCTTTGCGGACAACGCCCTGGAGTTCCGCTCCGGTAATCCCCGGCCCCAGGGGTCTGCGGAGGACATTCTGGCTCAGGGGAAGAAGTTCTATGACGAACTGAGCCCGGAGACCAGCGCCTTCTTCCGCACCATGCTGGACGGGGAGCTGCTGGACGTGCTCAGCACCGAAGGCAAGGCCGGAGGCGGCTACTGCACCAGCATCCCGGACTACGAGGTGCCTTTCATCTTTGCCAACTTCAACGGCACCCAGGGGGACGTTGAGGTGGTGACCCACGAGGCGGGCCACGCATTCGCCTGGTACACCAACCGGGACCGGGTGCCGATGGCCTACTGCTGGCCCAGCATGGAGGCCTGCGAGGTACACTCCATGTCCATGGAGTTCTTCGCCTGGCCCTGGGCGGAGGGCTTCTTCGGGGAGGATACCCGGAAGTTCTATTACAGCCACCTGGCCGGGGCGCTGACCTTCATCCCCTACGGCACGCTGGTGGACCACTTCCAGCACGTCGTCTATGAGCAGCCGGACCTGACCCCGGCCCAGCGCCACGGGGTCTGGAAGGAACTGATGGGGGTCTATATGCCCTGGATGAAGCTGGACGGGGAGATCCCCTTTTACAGCGAGGGGGAGCATTGGCAGCTGAAGCACCACATCTACTCCTCACCCTTCTATTATATCGACTACTGCCTGGCTCAGACGGTGTCCCTGGAGTTCTGGGCCATGATTCAGAAGGACCTGCCCGACGCTTGGCGGCACTATATGGCCTACACCGCCCAGGGCGGCTGCGCCACCTTCACCGAGCTGTTGAAAAACGCCGGTCTGGAAAGCCCCTTCGAGGAGCGCTGCCTCCGGGAGGTCAGCCAGGCCGCCCAGGCGTGGCTGGCCAGCTTCGACCTGACGGGCCTCGTCTGACCGGGACAGGGAACTTTCCCGTCCACTGCCAAAAGGAACTCAAAAAGTTACCCGGAGCGCTGAATCCCAGCGCTCCGGGTTTATCTGTATCAGTGGGCTTATTACTTCTTCTCCGCCGCCTTTTCTTCCTTCTTCCTGGCCTTCTGGTCGGCGAGGCGGGCAAGGCGGTGGGCCTTCAGGGGGCTGCTCTCCTCCCGGATTCGGTCAAGGAGCTTGCGGTAGCGCTGGCTGCCCAGGTGGTCATAGCGGTGACGGAACCGGGCGGAGTAGTAAGCCGCATCCGCCAGCAGGTCGGTCTCCTTCAGCTCCAGCTGGAGCAGGGCGGCCTGAAGCCTGGCCTCATCCAGCTTCTGTCTGCCGCTCTGGGCAAGCTCCTCCCTGCGGTGCTCCACCTCTGCGCTGACCGCCTTCGCCTTTTCCATCAGGATGGTGGTCATGGCCAGGCTGCGGATGGTGGTCACAATATCCGCCAGCGTAATGACAGAGGCCACACCGGCCAGCACCTGCCTTGTCAGGAGCGGGATCCTGGCAAACAGGCGCTCCGTGGCCGGATGGAGGAAGTAAAGCACAAGGTAGGCCGCTACCCCCCAAAGCAGGCAGTAATCCAGCCGTATCCGCCCGTGAAGGTTGAAGCGCTTCTGGGAATAGTCCCAGTACCGGGTGTGGGTGGTGACCTCCAGCAGCCACCCCACGAAATACTCCCAGGCGGACAACGTTACAGTGGACACCACATAGAACAGCACAGGATACCCCATCAGCCCTGTAAAAAACAGCACCATCATCAGGATGCCGATGCCGTAAATGGGGCAAATAGGCCCCTTCAAAAAGCCCCGCGCCACAAATTTCCCCTTGAAGAAGGAGCACCAGCAGGTCTCCAGAAACCATCCCAGGAAGGAATACCAGAGAAAGTACAGGAACAACAGGGAAATCGGGTAGCCAAGCAGCGTTGGCTCAGTCATACTAAATCATCCTTTCGGTTTGCCGGGAGTCACCCGTCCTGATGCTCCGCCAGGAGCGCGTCCAGAACGGCGTTATAAATCTGCTCCGCATGGTCCTCAAAGCTGCGCTTCATGGCGTTGGCCTGGGAACGGCCCGGCGCCATCATCTCCAGGGTCATCACGTTCCCCGCGTCGTCATCCAGCGCCATGCGGACGGTGAAGCCGTCCCCTTCCGCTCTGGGTAGCACCTGGGCGCGCACCATGGTCGCCCTGCGCAGCTTCGCGTTCATGGCCGCCACGTTCCTGTCGCAGAGCTGGCGGACGGAGTAGGCCAGCTCCGACTCACAGATAGCGCCGTTGGCCTTCCCTTTGGGCGTGATGGAATACAGCCCCTGCTCTGACCGGACGTGGCCGGTCTCCTCCAGGCTGGCCAGCGCCTCGGAGAACTGGAAGTAATCCACGCCCTCGTCGCACAGCGCCAGTTCCGTCAGCGCAGTCCGGTCCACCGGCTGGCAGACCTGAGCGAGAATGTAGAGAATCAGCAGCTTCACCTCGAACGGTGTACGAACAAAACCATGTGACATCATACGGCCCTCCCATCTACGGCATTTGCCGGAACGTCCGCCGTCCGTGGACAGCGTACCACCATTATAGCGAAAAATGAGCCGAACTGCAAGAGGGGAAGCAGATTCCTTGCAGCCGCCCCACAAAAGGCCATTGCCACAAAAAGGGACCTCCCGGCTGCGCAGAACGGCAGCGCGGGGGGGCCCCGGAAAGCTGTTTTTTCTGTGGAAGCGTTTGGCAGGCTCCGACCTGACTAGCCTTCCTTCCGTTCGAACACCTTGCCCCAGAGCAAGACAAGGGCCATGGTGATGAGCATATCCGGCAGGGTGTTCCCAAGGGGCAGGTCAACCTGCATCAGCAGGCGATACACCACAAAGCCGATGAGCCAGATCACCAGCCGGGAGACGGAATACGCCTTCTCTTTACAGTCCGTTTTCAGCAGGAAGAAGTCGGCCATCTGCACCGCGATCATGGGGGCGAACACCGAGCCGATGAGGTAGAGGAAGTCGGTGATGTCGTCCATGGGGAACAGGATAGCGGCCACGATGCCCACTGCCGTCACCATAATGGCGGTCAGCTTGCCGTTGCACTTGCTGGTGATGGCCTCGGCGGAGACTCCGGCGGAATAGGCGTCCAGGAAGGTGGTGGTGACGGTGGACAGCACCACGATAATCAGCCCCACGATGCCAAGCCCCGCCTGCACCATGATGGTGGCCACGTCGCTCTCTCCGGTGTAGATGGCGGCCCCCATGCCGATGAAGTACATCCAGCAGGAGACAAGGCCATACACCACCGTGCTGGCCAGGGTGGCGGCCACGGGCTTCTCCGCGTCCCGGGTATAGTCGCTGATGAGGGAGAGCCAGCTCAGGGGCATAGCCACCGCCAGCTCCACCGCCGCCCCGAAGGTCAGCGTTTCCTGGGTCTCGGTGGACACCGCGCCGCTGTCAAAGAAAATCACCTTGCACAGCACCAGCGTCAACAGGAAGAGCAGCGCCATAGCTACCTGGTTGACCCTGCCCAGGTTGGTGATGCCAACCACCAGCCAGACGATGATGAGCCCGCCGATGACCAAGCACCACACCCAGCTGCCTACCCCGGCAATGCCATTGGCGGCCAGGGCCCCGTCGTAAATCATAATGGCCGTCCAGCCCACCAGCTGCAATACGTTCAGCACGGCGAATAGCAGCCCGCCCTTCTGGCCGAAACTGAGCTTCACCGTCTCCATGGCGCTGAGGCCGGTGCGCCCGCCGATGAGCCCGGCGAAGAACATCATGGCGCAGCCGATGAGGTGGCCCAGGAGGATGGCCAGCAGGCCCTTCGTCATGCCCAGGGGGGCGAAGTAGGTGCCGGTCAAAATCTCCGCGATGGAGACCCCGGCCCCGAACCAAATCAGCCCGTTCTGGGCAACCGTGGTCTTTTTCATCCCTGGGCCTCCTTCCGGTACTGAGCGGGAAGGGCAAAGGCGTGGTCCATGGGGCCGGAGCCGTGGCCCAGGTCCAGCATGGCGGACAGCGCCCCGGAGATGTACTCCTTCGCCATGGCTACCGCCTTTTCCAGGGGATAGCCCTTGGCCAGGTTGGCGGCGATGGCGCTGGACAGGGTGCAGCCGGTGCCGTGGGTGTTGGGATTGTCAATGCGCTTGCCCCGGAGCCACAGGGCCTTGCCCTCCCGCCACAGCAGGTCGTTGGCGTCGTTCAGGTCGTGGCCGCCCTTGCACAGGACGCTGCATCCGTAGCGCTGGCTGATTTCCCGGGCCGCCTGCTCCATCTGTTCGGGGGAGGTGATGGGGTGCCCCGCCAAAATCTCCGCCTCCGGGATGTTGGGGGTGGCGACCTCCGCCAGGGGCAGCAGCTCCGTCACCAGGGCGTCCACCGCGTCGTCCCGCAGCAGCTTGGCCCCTGAGGTGGCCACCATCACCGGGTCTACCACGATGTGCCGGGCATGGTACTGCTTCAGCTTCCGGGCAATGACCCGGATCAGTTCGCTGGAGGAGACCATGCCGATTTTTACGGCGTCGGGCGCAATGTCTGTAAACACGGCGTCCAGCTGCTCCTCCAAAAAGGTGGGTGTTGCCTCCAGAATGTCTGTGACGCCGGTGGTGTTCTGGGCAGTCAGGGCGGTGATGGCGCTCATGGCGAATACGCCATTCATGGTCATCGTCTTGATGTCTGCCTGGATACCGGCGCCTCCGCTGGAATCGCTTCCGGCGATCGTCAATGCTGTTTTCATGTCATCTTCTCCTTTACCAGCATTTCGTTTTATTACGCGACGCAAGGTGGTGCCCCCAATGCGCCCCGCGAAACCGGCCCTGTGGGCCGCAGTTTCCTGTGTAATTGTGTCAGAGCTGCTCCGTCAGCCGCCGCAGTTCCCTGGCGGCGGCCTGCACGTCCTCCTGGGCGAAGAGGGCGCTGACCACCGCCGCCCCAGCCAGGCCGCAGCCCTGCAGCTGGGGCAGGTTGTCCCGCGTAATGCCGCCGATGGCTACCACGGGGATATCCACCGCTGCCGTGACCGCTTGCAGCGTCTCCCTGGGGATGGGTTTGGCGTCGGTTTTCGTCCCCGTCACAAAGGCTGCGCCGCAGCCCAGGTAGTCCGCCCCGGCCCGCTGAGCCGCCCCGGCCTGGGCCACGCTGTGGGCGGATACGCCGATGAGTTTGTCCGGCCCCAGCAGCGCCCGGGCCTGCTCCGCCGCCATATCCTCTTGGCCCACATGGACGCCGTCTGCCCCCACCGCCAGGGCCAGGGCTACGTCGTCATTCACCAGGAAGGGGACGCCGTACCGGCGGCACAGGGCGCAGAGGGCCTGGGCCTGGGCCAGCAGCGTCTCACCGGTCAGGTGTTTTTCCCGCAGCTGGACGATGGTGGCCCCGCCCAGGATGGCCTGCTCCACCTGGCTTTCCAGGGTGCGGCCGTGGAGCCAGGCGCGGTCTGTCACCGCGTACAGCCGCAGCGTTTCCGGTTTCACTTTCATATCCACCACTCCAAACAAAAATGCCGCAAAGCGCCCGAATAGAGGGACGCCTGCGGCATCAAAACAGTCTCCCTACGTTGGCATTACCCAAATCAGGTTCTTCGGGTCACGGCGATGCAGCCGACTCTCAGCCCGCTCCGGCGAGCCCCCCGTTTCGTTGTCATTTGTTACTATACGCCCTTTTCCGGCAAATTGCAAGGGGCGGCCTGATAATTTCTGCCGTTCGGGAGGATTGCCCACTATAAAGCAATCCTCCCGTTTTGGCCGTTATCGGAGCGTCGCTTTCCGCCCTCAAACAGTTACCGTCAGCATGTCCGAGGGGCTGGTGGTCACAGTGTTGTCCGTGAAGGCACCTCCTCAGACACGCACCATATCCCGGCTAATCTCCGCCAGACAGGTGGCTCCGCACATCTGCATGGCGTCCTCCAGCTCTCCGGCCAGCTTGGCGATGTAGCACTGAACGCCCTCCGCGCCGCCGCCGTAGACCGCGGTGACAAAGGGGCGGCAAATCAGCACGCCGTCCGCCCCCAGGGCCAGCGCCTTGAATACGTCTGTACCGGTGCGGATGCCGCCGTCCACCAGAATTTTTATGCCGCTGCCCGCCAGGGCGTCGGCGATCTCCGGCAGCACCTCTGCCGTGGCGGGGCACTGGTCCAGCACCCGCCCGCCGTGGTTGGAGACGACGATGGCGGCGGCCCCCGCCTGCTGGGCTTTCAGCGCGCCCTTCACGGTCATAACGCCCTTGACGATGAAGGGCTTGTCCGTGGCCGCTACCACCTGGGCCAGCTCCTCCACGCTCTTGGCTCCGGCGGGGGGCGTCATCCCCTTCAGGAAGGGAAGCCCGGCGGCGTCTACGTCCATAGCCACGGCGAAGCTGCCGGAGGCGGCGGCCAGGGCCATCTTCTCCCGGATGGTGTCGATGTTCCAGGGCTTGACGGTGGGGACGCCCACGCCCCCGGCGGCGGCAATGGCCTGGGTGGCGGCCTGCATCACGTTGGGGTCGGTGCCGTCGCCGGTGAAGGCGGCGATGCCCGCCTGGGCGCAGGCGCTGACCAGAGTGTCGTTATAGGTCACATCGTTGTACTTCTCGCCATAGTGGAGGTTCACCGCTCCCACTGGCCCGGCAAAGAAGGGGTAGCGGAAGGTCTTGCCGAACAGGGTCAGGGAGGTGTCCGTGCCGGTGTTGGCAAACAGGGTGTCCATATTCAGCCGAACGTCCTGCCACTTCTGGTAATTGCGGATGGCGGTATCCCCCACCCCCTTTGCGCCGGGGCCGGGAATGCTGCTGCGGCAGGCCACGCCGTTGCACACGGGGCAGGCTTTGCAGTACTTCCCCATGTGGGGCCGGGCGGCGTCTAAAAGCTCCTGATAGGTCATGTAGAACTGACTCCTTTCTCTATTTATGGGTCTATGGGTCGGATGGCCCTTACAGCAGCGGAATCCCCGCCTCGCGGCAGGCGTCCACCGTCTCCTTGTCCCAGATGGAGCATTGCACCTCGCCGATGTGGGCGGAGCCCAGCAGCAGCATACACAGGCGGCTCTGGCCGATGCCGCCGCCGATGGACAGGGGCAGCTCGCCGCTGAGCACTCCCTGGTGGAAGGGCAGCGCCTTCCGGTTTTCGCACCCGGCCAGGGTCAGCTGCCGCTCCATGGCCTCGGCGTCCACCCGGATGCCCATGCTGGACAGCTCATAGGCGCACTGGAGGGTGTCGTTCCACAGCAGCAGGTCGCCGTTCAGCGTCCAGTCGTCATAGTCCGGGGCGCGGCCGTCGTGGCGGATGCCGCTCTTTAACGTGCCGCCGATCTGCATCAGAAAGACGGTGTGATGCTCCCTGACGAAGGCGTTCTCCCGCTCCTTGGGGGTCAGGTCGGGATACAGATCCTCCAGCTCCTGAGTGGTGAGGAAGACGATGTCCGGGTCGGTCTCCGGGTGGCCCATCAGGGCGGGGAACAGGTTGCGCATGGTCTTTTCCGTGGTGATGATGGCCCCGACGATTTTCCGCACCGTGTTTTTTAGAAAGTCCACGTTGCGGTCAGAGTAGGTGATGACCTTCTCCCAGTCCCACTGGTCCACATAGATGGAGTGCAGGTTGTCCAGCTCCTCGTCCCGGCGGATGGCGTTCATATCGGTGTACAGGCCGGTGCCGGGCATGAAGCAGTACTCCGCCAGGGCGTACCGCTTCCACTTGGCCAGGGAGTGTACCACCTGGGCGTCGGTGCCGGTGGCGGTGATGTCAAAGGAGACGGGCCGCTCCACGCCGTTCAGGTCGTCGTTCAGGCCGGTGCTGGCCTCCAGGAACAGGGGGGGCGGACACCCGGCGCAGATTCAGCTGGGCGCACAAGCTGTCGGCAAAGAGCCGCTTGGTGGTGCTGATGGCCAGCTGGGTCTCGTAGGGGTTCAGCATGGGGGCATAGCCCTCAGGGATGTAGCAATGATTCATAGAAGAAAAACCTCGTTTCCGGTACAGATTGGTTCCTTCTGCATTGTATCACATTTTGCAGGAAATGAGAACGGGAAATTCAAAACCAACTCAGATTTTTATGGAGCGGACAGCGAATTTTCCGGCCAGGCTGCACAAAACATCGGAAAGGTACTTCCCTTTTTCACCGTTTTTTGTTATACTAGGTTCAGTGTATTCATTTTGCCGGAAGGGAAGTGCCGTCCACCGGGCGGAGATGCTATGAGTTACGTTTTTTTGACCTTGAATGGAACCAGGGATACCCCCGCTCCGAGGCGGACAGGCTGGATGAAATCATTCAAATCGGGGCCTACCGCCTGGATTCCTGGCAGGACGAGGGGGCGGCCTTCTCCGCCTACGTCCGCCCCACCATCCATAAGAAGCTGCACCATCATGTGAAGAAGCTGCTGCCCCTGGAGCTCAGCGACCTGAAAAAGGCGGACTCCTTCCAGACGGTGATTCAGGACTTCTTCCGCTGGTGCGGGCCTGACCCCCAGTTCTTCACCTGGGGCAACAGCGACGCCAGGGTGCTGGATATGAACCTGTGCTGGTACCGGATGGAGGAGTATCTGGATTTGGAGATTTACGACCTCCAGCACGCCTATGACCTGCTGGTGCTGGGCAGCAGCCAGCAGGCCTCCCTGAAGGATGCGGTGGAGCGGCTGGAGCTGGTGAACGACGGGCGGGAGTACCATGACGCGGGGAACGACGCCTACTTCACCGCCCGCATAGGCCAGGCCCTGGTGGCCCGCTACGGCAGCCTGCCCGACCCGGAGACGCTGCACCGGATGGATGGCGCGCTGCGGGAGCGGGTGAAGCGGGAGGCCCGGCAGGACGCCGTCAACGGCCTGAACCGCATCCTGGAGGAGGGGGAACCGGCCTTCACCCGCATCTGCGCCCCCAGCCGCACCGAGGAGGAGCAGCTGAAAAGCCGGGCCACCCGGGTGTTCCGCTGCCCCAAGTGCGACAACGTGCTGTGCAACGGCAACTGGTACCAGGTCAACAACCACTACCTGGCCCGGAGCCGCTGCCTGGAGCATGGGCGGTACTACACCTGCCTGACCCTGAAAAAAATCGAGCATATCGGCTGCACGGCAGAGCTGCGGGTGTACGATGCCGACCACTTTGACCCCGACCTGTTCCACCAGTGCAAGGTGGGGGGCGAGGCCATCATGGTGGCGAAGGTGCCCAAGAAGCGGAAGCGCTCCCGCTCCCGGAAGCCGAAGAACACCCCCAAGCTGAAAGCGGAATAAAATCGAACGCTGCACGCGGAAGCCTTATGGCTTCGCGTGCAGCGTCTTGTCTGTTCTGTTGCCTCCCACCAAACCGGCTCGGCTTGATGGCAATATCATCACTTTGGGATGCAATCTATCTACGGTTGAGGAGAATCACGCAGCCGTACAGTCAGATTTCAGCGACCGAAGGATAACAAAATTGCCGCCACGTTACGCCATCGGCGGAACGGGCGGCAATCGTACCCAGCCGCCATCGGCGGCAGCTTTGGTGCGTATCAAGCTACATCGTCTCTGACGGAACAGACCACTGATAGGTCGGGCGGCGCGAAGCCCAGCGGGATACGGGGAGATTCTTAAGAGGGGGGCCACAGGCCCCCTTCTTGAGCCGCCCTCTTTCCCCCATTTCTCGGCGGAGCGAGAAATGGGGCCCGCCGGGAGGGCAAAAACGTTTTTCCTTTATCAAAACCTTGTCTAAGGAGCGCAATCCCCTTCATTTGATGACATTGGGCCTGACGGAAAGCGTTTTATGAGAGATTAGTAGCCCATGTCAGGCTGCGCGGGAGCGGCAGGAGCGGGAGGCGCGTCAGCGCAGACTCCGTATCCTTCGGGGCCGTCTGAAAGACGACCCCTCAGTCGCTCCGTTGCGCTTCCTTTTCCCACCGAACCCGCTGCGCTGGGCTTCGGTGGGAGCCTTGCGCCCGAGCCTCCGGGGTGGCAAGGCTGTTGTAGCCCTTTCTTAGTAGCCCATGTCAGGCTGCGCGGGAGCGGCAGGAGCGGGAGGCTCGGGCGCATCCACCACGCAGGCCTCGGTGGTCAGCAGGATGGAGCAAATGGAGGAGGCGTTCTCCAGGGCGGTGCGGGTGACCTTGGTGGGGTCGACGATGCCGGAAGGAATCATGTCGCAGTAGACTTCCTTGTAGGCGTCGAAGCCGAAGCCCACCTTGCCGGAGCTGACGATGTGATCCAGCACCACGGAGCCGTCGATGCCCGCGTTCTCCGCAATCTGCTTCACGGGGGCGGTCAGGGCCTTGGCGATGATCTGAGCGCCGGTCTTTTCGTCGCCGTCCAGGGTGGCGACCAGTTCATTGACCGCAGGGATGGCGTTGACATAGGCGGTGCCGCCGCCGGCAACGATGCCCTCTTCCACAGCGGCGCGGGTGGCGTTCAGGGCGTCCTCCACGCGGAGCTTCTTCTCCTTCATCTCGGACTCGGTAGCAGCGCCCACCTTGATGACGGCTACGCCGCCAGCCAGCTTGGCCAGACGCTCCTGGCACTTCTCCTTGTCATAGTCGGAAGTGGTGTTGGCGATCTGGGCGCGAATCTGCTCGATGCGGCCCTTGATGTTGGACTTGTCGCCTGCGCCGTCCACGATGGTGGTGGTCTCCTTGGACACCTTCACCTGACGGGCCTGGCCCAGCATATACACCTGGGCGTCCTTCAGCTCGCAGCCGATGTCCTCGGTGATGACCTGGCCGCCGGTGAGGATGGCGATGTCCTCCAGCATTTCCTTGCGGCGGTCGCCAAAGCCGGGAGCCTTGACGCAGCAGACCTTCAGAGTGCCCCGGAGGGTGTTGACGATGAGGGTGGACAGGGCCTCGCCCTCCACGTCCTCAGCGATGATCAGCAGCGGACGGCCCATCTTGGCCACCTGCTCCAGAATGGGCAGCAAATCCTGAATGACGGAAATCTTCTTGTCGTGAATCAGGATGAAGGGGTCGTCCAGGACGGCTTCCATCTTCTCGGTGTCAGTGACCATATAGGGGGTGACATAGCCCCGGTCAAACTGCATACCTTCCACGACCTCGGAGTAAGTCTCGGCGGTCTTGGACTCCTCCACGGTGATAACGCCGTCAGCGGACACCTTGCTCATGGCCTCGGCAATCAGGTTGCCGATGGTCTCGTCGCCGGAAGAGACGGTGCCGACCCGGGCGATGTCCTCCGTGCCGGAGACGGGCTGGCTGTTGGCCTTGATGGCGCCCACAGCCGCCTCGGTGGCCTTGGCGATGCCCTTCTTCATGACCATGGGGTTGGCCCCGGCGGCCAGGTTCTTCATGCCCTCGCTGGTGATGGCCTGGGCCAGCAAGGTGGCGGTGGTGGTGCCGTCGCCGGCTACGTCATTGGTCTTGGTGGCGACTTCCTTCACCAGAGCGGCCCCGGCGTTCTCCATGGGGTCCTCCAGCTCGATTTCCTTGGCGATAGTCACGCCGTCATTGGTGATGAGGGGAGAGCCGTACTTCTTGCCCAGGATGACGTTGCGGCCCTTGGGGCCCATGGTGATTTTGACAGTGTCCGCCAGCTGGTCGACGCCGGACTGGAGAGAACGGCGGGCGTCCTCGCTGTAATTGATGATTTTAGCCATAATGCAATACCTCCAAAAGTTTGCGCTTCACTGCGCGTCAGCCTTCCAAACGGAAGGGCGTGTGTCAATCCTCTACGATGGCCAGAATGTCGCTCTGGCGGACGATGTTCAGCTCTTCGCCGTCAATCTTGACCTGGGTGCCGGTGTACTTGCCGGTGATGACCTTGTCGCCCACCTTGACGGTCATGACGACTTCCTTGCCGTCCACCATGCCGCCGGGGCCGACGGCAATGACTTCGGCGACTTCGGGCTTCTCCTTGGCAGAGCCGGTGAGGATGATGCCGCCCTTGGTGGTCTCCTCGGCTTCCACCGTTTTCAGAACCACGCGGTCAGTTAAGGGATTGAGTTTCATGGTTGGTTCCTCCTTATAAAAAGTTAAGAGTTGATGATGGTTGGGTTTTAGCACTCTTTAAACCTGAGTGCCAGAACTGCTATTATAATAAATCAGTTGCGCCATTTTTGCAAGTGGTCAAATTTGAATTTTTTGTGAAAAAAAGGAAACGAAACTGTGAAATTTGATGAAACCGTCCAATTTCTAACGAATACGCTGAAAATCTCCCGTTTCCTCTCGTTTTCTAACAAAGCAGCAATTTTTCCTGGCAGCGGTTGGGCCGCGGATGAAAAAATCCAGGGGGCGTTTTTAGCAGACGGGGCTGTGGAAAACAAAATTTCCCCGGTTTCGCGCCCAATCGTTCGGGCACAGGGCCAGGAGTAGTATATTCCAGCATTTGGAATCCTATGCAGACGCAAAAAACGGCTGCCCCACGGCGTTGCGGCGGGGCAGCTATGCGTTCAGGGTGTCACGTTATTTTCTTTGCTGCGCCTGGGCGGCGTTCTGGGGGTCCAGGGTCAGGCGAATGCCGTCCGGGGTGGTATAGCCGGTGTCCGGCGCGGCAGCCTGGGCCGGGGGCGCCTTCGGCATCTGGTCGGCGCTGGAAAGGCCGTCCTGGCTGAGCATGTTCTCCAGCACAGAGATGTCGGAGGTGATGTCCAGCATATCGTTTTCAAACAGCTTATCCAGCTGAAGCTCGAAGCCCTCTACCACCTTGTCCATCATGCCCTCGATGCGCCGCTTTGTGGCGGTGATGTTTTCGCCCTGAATCTGCTGCCGCTCCAGCTCGGCGTAGGTGTTCAGCACCTTCAGGGTGGTGGGCAGATAGTAGCTCAGGAACTTTCGCAGCTCGGCGGCCTTGGCCGGGTGCTTCTCCTGGTACTCCAGGATGTGGCCGGTGATTTCCTCAATGCGGTCGATTTTCCGGCTCATCTCCGGGTCCCGGATGGCGGCGTTGACGGCGCGAATCTGCCCCAGGAGGCTCTTGTCCTCCTCCACGGTCAGCTCCTGCTCTTCCGCCTTTTTGGTCAAATCCGGCTTTGGCGGGGTGGAGATGGGCCTGCCGTCCATCACCAGCTCGCCGGTGGCCACATTCAGATAGGCCCGATAACCCAGATAGCCTGCGTCTATCATGGTTTGCAGCATATCGCACACCTTGTCATAGCTGCAGCCCGTGGCGTCGGCCAGGGCGCGAATGCTGATGACATCTGCGCTGCCAATCAGGTTCAGCAGCTTCCGGAACCGCTTGGCCTGCCTGGACTTGGAGCGGCCCCACAGCAGCAGCCCGGCCCCCAGGGCGGTGAGCATGATAAGGGCCATACAGTCCGAAAAGGCGTAGCCCAGGCCGATGTAATACAGGTCGTCCACAAAGGTGGAGACGGCGGTCACGCCGAACAGGGCGGTCATAATAGACCCGGCGATGGTAAAGCCCTTGCCGTCCTTGATTTTGGGGAAGGGGCTGGCGGACTGTGTGGTTTTGGACTTGCCGGACGGCTTCCTGGTGGACTGTTGCTTGCGCTTGTTCCATTCCTGCTCCACCTTGGTGCGGGCCTCATCAATGTGCTCCTCCGCGTTGGCGACCCGGCTCTCCCAGCTGTCGGCCCGGTTGGCGGTGGAGGTGGGCTGGCCGTTTTGATAGGTATAGCTGTAGGTGGCGTTGGGGTCGTCATAGCGGACATTGTCCGCCTGTCCGCCTTCCCCGTAGCGCACCCAACGCTGGGTCTCCCGATCCCAGTACAGGTCCTGTTTGACGCTTTCAGAGCCAAACACGCTGCGCTTCCAGCTGTCGCTTTTGTTCCTGGTGCTGGTGGACTCGCTGATGATCTTCCACAGCAGCAGCAAAAAAACCGGGCCAGCCGCCAATGACGAAGCCGATGATAATGGCGGGCCAGCTGGTCAGTACTTCACGAAGTTTGTCAAAATCGGACATAATACGTTCCTCCTGGAGGCAGACAGAATTCCATATCCCTTTATAGTATACTATAAAATCCGGCATCTGCAAGAGTTTTGTTTGTGCAAAAGATGAAAATTTCCTGAAATTTTCTCAGGAGCGGAAGGGAGCGCTTGCATCTAAAAGCGGAATGTGGTACACTGATTCAGGTTAAACTGTGAAAATTCAGTATGGAATGGCAAGGAACGAATGATATGGAAATCAATGGCATAGAGAGAAACGAGTCCGTCCGCTATGAGGAGCTGCACCTGTCTGACGAGGTGATGCAGGCTTTGGGCAAAAAAGGCTTCGAGGTGGCCACCCCCATCCAGGCCGGGTGCGTCCCCTTCCTGATGGACTGGAAGGACATTGTGGCCAAGGCCCCCACCGGCACCGGCAAGACCTTCGCCTTCGGCATCCCGGTGGTGGAGCATACCGACCCGGCCCAGACCGCCGTCACTACCCTGATTCTGGCCCCCACCCGGGAGCTGGCGCTGCAAATCCGGGACGATTTACGGGAGCTGAGCCAGTTCAAGCCGGGTATCCGGGTGACCTGCCTCTACGGCGGCCAGCCCATTGAGAAGCAGCTGAAGCAGCTGAAGGAGAAGCCCCAAATCGTGGTGGCCACCCCCGGCCGCCTGATGGACTGCAAGAAGCGGAAGGCCGTCCGGCTGGACAAGGTGGAGACGGTGATTCTGGACGAGGCCGACCGGATGCTGGACATGGGCTTCATCGAGGACGTGACCAAAATCCTGGACATGATGCCCCAGCGGAAAAACCTGGGCCTGTTCAGCGCCACCATCAGCCGGGAAGTCATGGACATCTCCTGGGTGTACCAGCGGGACCCGGCGGAGGTGACGGTGCGGCCCGTGGCGGAGGACCGGCCCGACATCCAGCAGTACCTGGTGAAGCTGGACAGCCGGGAGGAGAAGCTCTCCACCATGGCGGCCCTGCTGGAGGGCGGCGGCTACGAGCGGGGCATCGCCTTCTGCAACACGAAGAACATGGCCGACCGGCTGGCGGCCATGGCGAAGATGCAGGGCATCGACGCGGAGGCCATCCACGGCAGCATCCAGCAGAAGCAGCGGGAAAAGACCCTCCAAAAATTCCGGGACGGCAAGCTCCGCCTGCTGGTAGCCACCGACGTGGCCGCCCGCGGGCTGGACATCGACGACGTGGACGTGGTGTTCAACTACGATGTGCCTGACGAGCAGGAGTACTATATCCACCGCATCGGCCGCACCGGCCGGGCCAGGAAGCACGGTGTCAGCTACACCTTTGTCAGCACCATCACCGACGCCGTCAAGATGGACCAGATTCAGAAGAACCAGCGCTTTGACATCCAGAAGCTGGAATTTGACGAGGACGGCTGCCTGAACCTGGTGGATTGAGCGGGGCAAAATTTTTTCGCGAAATCTGTGTTGTCAAATGATGTGGCCCCCGGCAGGAGGAGTACAAAACCTAAGA
>JAJBUK010000124.1 GCA_020860385.1 Clostridiales bacterium | reverse complement strand
TTTCTCGGCGGAGCGAGAAATGGGGCCCCCGGAGGGAAAGAACGTTTTTCCTTTATCATTCCTTGTCTAAGGAGCATAATCCCCAAACCCCGCCAACGAAACGTCGCACTCCTCATTGACAGCCCCCGCAGAACCCATTAAAATAACAGTAGTATCACATGGGAGGTTTTCCATGAAACCGAAGGTATACATCGACGGCCAGGCTGGCACCACCGGCCTGCAAATCTACCAGCGCCTGGGGGCGCGGACGGACATCGAGCTTTTGACCATCTCCCCGGAGCTGCACCGGGACGTGGCGGAGCGGAAACGGCTGATGAACCAGGCCGACCTGGTGTTCCTCTGCCTGCCGGACGCCGCCGCCGTGGAGGCGGTGGCCCTGGTGGAGAACCCGGCCACCCGCATCATCGACGCCTCCACCGCCCACCGGACGAACCCCGCCTGGGTGTACGGCTACCCGGAGCTGCGCCCCGGACAGCGGGAGGCCATCTGCCAGGCCAAACGGGTGGCGAACCCCGGCTGCCACGCCACCGGCTTCATCTCCGCCGTGGCGCCCCTGGTGCAGGCGGGGGTGCTGTCCCCCAAGGACTTTGTGGCCTGCTACTCCCTGACGGGGTACTCCGGCGGCGGCAAGGGAATGATAGGGGACTATGAGGCCCCTGACCGGCCGGAGGCCCTCAGCGCCCCCGCCCTCTACGGCCTGACCCTGAACCATAAGCACGTCCCGGAGATGCAGGCCATCTGCGGCCTGAAGGTTGCGCCTTGCTTCACCCCTGTGGTGGACGACTACTATAAGGGCATGGCCACCACCGTGCTACTGCCCAAACCCGCCGGGGTGGTGTGGGAGGCTTTAGCCGAACACTACGCCGGGCAGGCCATGGTGTCCGTGGCACCCCTGGGGAACCCCGGCAAGCTGTACGCCAACGCCCTGGCCGGGCTGGACACCCTGACCCTCTACGTCTGCGGCACAGAGGAACGCTGCACCGTCACCGCCCTCTTTGACAACCTGGGCAAGGGGGCCTCCGGCGCGGCGGTGCAGAATATGAACCTGATGCTGGGCTTCCGGGAGACGGAGAGCCTGCATCTGCCTGAATCAATATGATAACTATAGATAAAGGAGAATCAGCTATGAAACAGCTTCCCGGCGGCATCTGCGCCGCAAAGGGCTTCCGCGCCGCGGCCACCCATGCCGGCGTCAAGGCGGGCAGCTCTCCCGACAAGAACGACCTGGCCCTGATTTTTTCCGAGGCGGAGTGCAACGCCGCCGGTATGTTCACCACCAACCGGGTGAAGGCCGCCCCGGTATACGTCACCATGGCCCACCTGGAGAGCGGCGTGCTGCGGGGTGTGGTGGTGAACTCCGGCAACGCCAACGCCTGCTGTCACCTGTCCCATGAGCACGCGGAGGAGGTCTGCGCCGCCGCCGCGCAGGTGCTGGGGGTGTCCCCGGACGACATCGCCGTCGGCTCCACCGGCGTCATCGGCCAGGAGCTGAACGCCCAGGCCATCATCGACGCCCTCCCCGGCCTGGCCCAGAATCTGACCAAGGACGGCTCCGACGCCGCCGCCCACGCCATTATGACCACCGACACGAAGAAGAAGGAAATCGCCGTCTCCTTTGAGGTGGGGGGCAAAACGGTGACGCTGGGGGGCATTGCCAAGGGCTCCGGCATGATTCACCCCGCCATGGGTACCATGCTGTGCTACCTGACCACCGACTGTGCCATCTCCACCGAAATGCTGGGGGACGCCCTGCATCAGGTGGTGCCCCGCACCTTCAACCGCGTCACCGTGGACGGCGACACGTCTACCAACGACACCTGCCTGCTGATGGCCAACGGCCTGGCGGGGAACCCCCTCATCGAGTGGAAGGACGAGGGCTATGACGCCTTCGTGGAGGCGCTGACCGAGGTCTGCACCTATCTGGCGAAACACATGGCCGCCGACGGCGAGGGGGCCAGCCGCCTCATCACCTGCACCGTCTCCGGCTCCCGCAGCGAGGACGCGGCGGAGCGGCTTAGCAAGAGCATCGTCTCCTCCTCCCTGGTGAAGGCCGCCGTCTTTGGGGCGGACGCCAACTGGGGGAGGGTGGTCTGCGCCATGGGCTACTCCAGAGCGCCCTTCCGCCCGGAGTGCGTAGAGGTGCGCTTCGCCTCCGCCGCCGGGGAGATTCAGGTGTGCTACGAGGGGATGCAGGTGCTGTTCGATGAGGACAAGGCCAAGGCCATCCTCTCCCAGCCGGAGGTGGAGATTCTGGTGGATGTCCACGAGGGCCACGCCAGCGCCACCTGCTGGGGCTGCGACCTGACCTATGAGTACGTCCACATCAACGGCGACTACCGCACCTGACCGGAGGGAGAACCATGTCCTATCTGTCCTCGGAACGCGCCAACGTGTTGATGGAGGCGCTTCCCTACATTCAAAAATACAGCGGGAAAACCGTGGTGGTGAAGTACGGCGGCAACGCCATGACCTCCGATGCCCTGCGGGACGCGGTGATGAGCGACGTGCTGCTGCTGAAGCTGGTAGGCATCAATGTGGTGCTGGTACACGGCGGCGGGCCGGAAATCAACGCCATGCTGAAGCGGCTGGGCAAGGAGTCCAAATTCGTGGACGGCCTGCGCTACACCGATGAGGAGACCATCGACGTGGTGCAGGAGGTGCTCTGCGGCAAGGTGAACAAGAACCTGGTGGCCGCCCTGAACCGCCGGGGCGGCAAGGCCGTGGGACTGTGCGGCCTGGACGGGGCCCTATTCGAGGCCAAGGTGAAGGATGCGCGCTATGGCCTGGTGGGGGAGATCACCAATGTCAACGCCCAAATCGTCACCGACTGCATCAACGCCGGGTATATCCCCGTGGTGTCCACCGTGGCCCAGGGCATCGACGCGGAGTGCTCCTACAACATCAATGCCGACACCGCCGCCGCCCGGCTGGCCATCGCCCTCCATGCGGAGAAGCTGATTCTGCTCACCGACGTGCGGGGCCTCCTGATGGACCCCAAGGACGAAAGCACCCTGATTCCCATCGTCAACATCGCCGACGTCCCCGGTCTGAAAAACAAGGGCATCATCACCGGCGGCATGATTCCCAAGGTGGACTGCTGCGTGGAGGCCATCCGCTGGGGGGTCAAGCGCAGCCATATCCTGGACGGGCGCATCCCCCACTCCATTTTAATTGAGACCCTGTCCGACACCGGCATCGGCACCATGATTCTGTGAAGCGCGGAGAAAGAAGGAACCGAGATGACATTTGAAGAACTGAAGGCTCTGGACCATCAGTACACCATGCAGACCTATGGCCGCTTTGACGTGGCCTTAGGCCACGGGGAAGGCTCCACCCTGTACGACCTGGAGGGCCAGCCCTATGTGGACTTCGCCAGCGGCATCGGCGTGGCCTCCCTGGGCTACGGCCACCCCGCCTGGGTGCAGGCGGTGGAGGCGCAGTCGAAAAAGCTGGCCCACGCCTCCAACCTGTTTTATACCGAGCCCTACGCGAAGCTGGCCCAGCAGCTGTGCCTCCGCTCCGGGATGTCCGCCGCCTTTTTCGCTAACGGCGGCGGCGAGGCCAACGAGGGCATCATCAAGCTGGCCCGGAAGTATAGCTTTGACAAGTACGGCAAGGGCCGCGCCACCATCATCACCCTCCACAACTCCTTCCACGGCCGCACCATCACCACCCTCCAGGCCACGGGGCAGGACGTGTTCCACAACTACTTCTTCCCCTTCACCGAGGGCTTCCGCTACGCCGAGACGCTGGATATGGCCGGCGTCCAGGCCCAGGACGGGGAGGATGTCTGCGCCGTCATGGTGGAGCTGATTCAGGGCGAGGGCGGCGTCCTCCCTCTGGACAAGGGATTCGTGCAGGCGCTGGCGGACTGGTGCGCCAGTAAGGATTACCTCCTGCTGGTGGACGAGGTGCAGACCGGCATCGGCCGGACGGGGAGCCTGTTCTGCTTCCAGCAATACGGCATCCTCCCCGACGCCTGCACCTTCGCCAAGGGCATCGCCGGTGGCCTGCCTATGGCGGGCGTGCTGGCCAATGAGAAGTGCCGCAACGTGCTGACCCCCGGCACCCACGCCACTACCTTCGGCGGCAACCCGGTGGCCGCGGCCGCCGCCCTGGCGGTGCTGGACACCCTGGACGACGCCATGATGGCGGAAGTCAACGAAAAGGGCCAGTACCTGATGGATACGGTGCGCAGCTGGAACGCCCCCTGTGTGGAGACGGTGCGGGGCATGGGCCTGATGATCGGCATCGTCCTGAAGGACGGGGTCGACCGCAGCGCCCTGGTCAGCGCCATCTATGACCGGCACGTCCTGGTGCTGACCGCCGGGCCAAAGACCATCCGCCTGCTGCCGCCTCTGGTCATCACGAAGGACGAGATGGATACGGGCCTTGCCGCCCTCCATGCCGTCCTCTGCGGGGAATGACCCATGGACAGCTACGAGCAGATGCACGCCGGCGCGCTGTACTTTCCGGAGGATGAGGGGCTGATGGCCCGGCAGGCCCAGTGTTTGGAGCTGCTGTACGACTACAACCAGACCCGCCCCTCCCAGGGCCAGCGGCGGGAGGAACTGCTCCGGCAGATGTTCGCGGAAATCGGCGAGGGCTGCTACATCGAGCCGCCCCTCCACGCCAACTGGGGCGGCCATCACGTCCACTTCGGCAAAAACGTCTACGCCAACTTCAACCTGACCCTGGTGGACGACACCCACATCTATGTGGGGGACTGCACCATGTTCGGCCCCAACGTCACCGTCGCCACGGCGGGGCACCCCATCCTCCCGGAGCTGCGGGAGCAGGGCCTCCAGTACAACGTCCCCGTCCACATCGGGCGCAACTGCTGGCTGGGGTCGGGGGTGGTGGTGCTGCCCGGCGTCACCATTGGCGACAACACCGTGGTGGGGGCAGGCAGCGTCGTGACGAAGGATTTGCCTGCCAATGTAGTGGCGGTGGGGAACCCCTGCCGGGTGCTGCGCCCCATCGGGGAGCGGGATAAAGCGTTCTACTTTCAGGACAGACGGATTCAGTGGCCGTGAGGGGCGGAACGCAAGGTTGCAATCCGTTTGCGCGGAAAACCATCCACCGGATGCCGCCCGTGGTTTCCCTCATCCAGTAGGGGCGCACAGTGTGCGCCCGGCCTGCCTTCCCTCCTCAGGAAAGGTGGGTGAAAGGAAAGAGGTTTTGCCCTCTGGCGGTGTCTCCTTAGATAACGTTCGCTGTCAAGACTTTGCCCGGCCTTCCCTTGCCAGGGAAGCGGGGGCTTACTTTTCTCGCTCCGCCGAGAAAAGTAACAAAAGAGGGCGGCTCAAGGAGGGGCTTCGGGGCCTCGCCCCTCCCTAAGAACCCTCCCCCTATCCCACTGTG
>JAJBUK010000069.1 GCA_020860385.1 Clostridiales bacterium | reverse complement strand
CTGCCGACGAAGCTGCAATATCCATTGAAAACCGGGTGCCGGCAGAGGTACCGTCCGCAGGGCGCAGCTCGTCGTGGGGGTCCTGCCGACCAGCCTTGTCCTTTGAGCTGCCCGATCGTCCACATTGGTAATGCGGCACACCGTTCTGCAAATGCTGACCGTTCCATTTGCAGAATCAAAGTCCCCCCAGCGCAGGCCGCAGACTTCTCCGATGCGCAGCCCTCCGTAGAGAGAAAGCAGCACCCCCAGGCAAAAGGGCGTCCCTTCCCTGATGGCGGTTTTCTCCAGCTTTTCCTGCTCCTGCTTTGTCAGAACGCTGACCTCCGGCTGTCGGCTCCCCATGGTAGGGCAGTCCGGTACCACTCCGATCGCCCCGCTTTTCCCGGCGTAGCGCATGATTTGCATCAGAATCGCCTTCATATCCGAAACTGCCTTATCGGACAGCTCACCGCCATCCAACCGCCCATGCGATTTTTGGCCCGTCAGAAATTCCTCCAGCACGGAACGGTTGATCGCCTCTACCGGCAGCTGCCCCAGGGTGGGAAGAAGGTGCTTCCTCGTTGTCATAACATAGCAGGCATAAGACGATTCCTTGACCGTAGTCTGCTTGGTCGCCAGCCACTCCGCGGCAACGTCCCGGAACAGGACCTTTCCCTGATTGTTCTCCTCAGGCAGGAGTGGCTGCGGCGGCTGCGCTGGCGCTGCATTGTCCGCCTGAAATTCTTTCTTTTTCTGCCGCACCTCCTGATAGGTTGCCCCGTAAAAATATTTGTAGTTCGACTTTCCTTGGACTGGCTTCCCCTGGATGGCTCTGGCCCCCCACCTTCCGTCCGCACGTCTCCTGATATTCTCGCCACGTTTACCCATAACCTTGGCCTCGCTTTCTAAAAAATTGAGTGATCGATACTCCGGGCCACGGATTTGACCACCGGCATTTAATTTGCCTGCACTTACCCTAACACAATTTGGCAAATTTTATAGATAAATATCCAAAATATCGATTGTTATACCAGGAATTAATCACTAAAACGACAGTAACCTAGCTATCGTAGGAAGCGCGTCCGCGGGAATTGGCGTGCCATCAGACCCAGGTTGATTGGAATTACTTATAAGTGTAATTGGAACGGGAAACAGCTCCCACAGACCCGCTTTTTTGTGTACTCCCCCTTGTAGGATCCATAACGGCAAAGATGCCTGACCACCCTTTGCAGGCGGTCAGGCATCGGCCAATCGCATGGAAAAGCACATCTTTTGTTCACGCAAAGGCGCGAAATTGTGAAAAAATAGGGTTGCTATTTTGCGGGAGAGGTATATAATATAGAATGCTGTAAACCCGGAACGCGGGAGGCTGCTTCCGCCTTTTCGAGGGTGGAAGTTCCATTTTATGTTGATGTATGAACGATAAAAGAGAGGCAGAACTACATGGTACAGGAAAAGCTGAGAAATGTTGCGATTATTGCTCACGTTGACCACGGCAAGACCACTCTGGTGGACGCTATGCTCCAGCAGAGCGGCGTTTACCGGCAGAATCAGGAGGTCGTGGAGCGGGTCATGGACTCCGGCGACCTGGAGCGGGAACGCGGCATTACCATCCTGGCGAAGAACACCGCCGTCACCTACGGGGACACGAAGATCAACATCGTGGACACGCCGGGGCACGCCGACTTCGGCGGCGAGGTGGAGCGCATCCTGAAAATGGTCAACGGCGTCATCCTTCTGGTGGATGCTGCGGAGGGTCCCATGCCTCAGACCCGCTTCGTGCTGTCCCGGGCGCTGGAGTTGGGCCACAAGGTCATCATCGTGGTGAACAAAATCGACCGCCCCGACCAGCGGGTGCGGGAGGTCGTGGACGAGACGCTGGAGCTGCTGATGGATTTGAACGCCACAGACGAACAGCTGGACTCCCCCTTCCTGTACTGCTCTGCCCGGGAGGGCATCTGCTCCACCGACCCGGACGTACGGGGCACCGACCTGGAGCCCCTGTTCCATACCATTTTGGAGCATATTCCCGCACCGGAGGTGGAGCTGGACGCCCCCTTCCAGATGCTGGTGTCCTCCATTGACTATAACGAGTTCGTGGGG
Organism: Clostridiales bacterium; assembly: GCA_020860385.1. Taxonomy (GTDB): domain Bacteria; phylum Bacillota; class Clostridia; order Oscillospirales; family Oscillospiraceae; genus Onthomonas. The sequence goes on along the minus strand of JAJBUK010000069.1, from coordinate 3,347 downwards.
CGTATCGCCATCGGCCGCATTGAGCGGGGCGTGCTGGAGCAGAACGAGGAGATTCAGGTCTGCAACTACCATGACCCGGAGGTCGTCTCCAAGAAGTTCAAGGCGTCTGCCCTGTTTGAGTTCAACGGCCTGAGCCGCGTCCCCTGCCGCCGGGCCGAGGCAGGCAACATCATCGCCATGTCCGGCATTGGGGATATCACCATTGGCGACACCATCTGCGCCCCGGAGGCCATTGAGCCGCTGGAGTTTGTGAAGGTGTCCGCCCCCACTATGGAAATCACCTTCTCCGTCAATGACTCCCCCTACGCGGGCCGGGACGGCAAATTCGTCACCTCCCGTCAGATTCGGGAGCGGCTGTTCCGGGAGACGCTGAAAGATGTGTCCCTTCGGGTCTCCGAGGTGCCGGATTCCACGGACTCCTTCAATGTGGCCGGACGGGGTGAAATGCACCTGGGGATTCTGATAGAGACCATGCGCCGGGAGGGGTACGAGTTCCAGGTCTCCCCGCCCCGGGTGCTGTTCCGCACCATTGACGGCGTCAAGTGCGAGCCGGTGGAACGGGTAGTCATCGACGTGCCCTCCGACTATATGGGCACCGTCATTGAGCAGCTGGGCTATCGCAAGGGCACCATGCTGGATATGAGCCCGGTGGGCGACCGCATGAAAATTGAGTTCCTGGTGCCTTCCCGCGGCCTCTTTGGCTATCGCAACGAGTTCCTGACCGCTACCAAGGGCGAGGGCATCATGGCCTCCGTCTTTGACTCCTACCAGCCCTATGCCGGGGAGCTGGAGCGCCGGAACACCGGCTCTCTGGTGGCCTCGGAAACCGGCGTCAGCATTACCTACGGCCTGTACAATGCCCAGCAGCGTGGCACTCTGTTCATTGGGGCCGGTGTAGATGTGTATGAGGGCATGATCATCGGCATGAACCCCAAGGACGAGGACATTACCATCAACGTCTGCAAGAAGAAGCAGCTGACCAACACCCGGGCCGCCGGTTCGGACGATGCGCTGCATCTCATTCCGCCCAGACAGATGAGCCTGGAGCAGTGCCTGGAGTTCCTGGCGGACGATGAACTGCTGGAGGTAACGCCCCACTTCCTGCGCCTGCGCAAGAGCATCCTCTCCAACGATCTGCGGATGAAATCCCTCCACGGCAAAAAGAATCATTGACAGCGTCATTGGGAATAAGACATCGCACTTCCGGAAAACACGACTATCAAGCAAATTATGAGAAAGGCCTCTGCTGAACGCAGAGGCCATTCTTTAACTCTGTTATGGTATTGTGCGCACAGCAACCAACGGTATGCTGTCAACTCACGGGGAGAGGAACGCCTCCTGTTCAATGGTGACGCCGTACTCCAGGATTCGTTCGATGGCGTCACGGAACAACGGGTACTCCCCAGCCTCCAGGGCGGTGCGCAGGGTGGAAAGATAGTCCTCGGACCGCGCCAGTCCCCTGCTCCGATACGCCGTGACCTCTGCGCCGGACATCCGCATAGGCCGTAGCCCCGGCAAGATGGCTTGCAGATGGGTAAACATCTGGAATCCCCCCAGGTCAATGTCCGCCCAAAAGAAGGTTTCTATCTCAGGCGTAAGCACGTCCGCAAATTTGGAAAGCCACTTCCGCTTTTGGGGGCTGAGAAAGCCGCCGTGGTACAGCACCAGCTCCTCCCCTGTTTGCTCCGTTAAAATATACTCGTCATAATTGGTCTTGTTCTCAATCAGGATGATGCGCCGCAGCTCACGAAGGTCTACGGACAAGATGGCATCCACGCCGGTGCTGGGCAGGGCGAGGCCATAGGGCGTCGCTGCGGCGACCTCTATGACGCCGGACCGGGTAACAATTCCGCAGGCTCCGGAAAGTTCATATAACTCCGGGCGGGCGTAGATACCCAAATAGGCCAGCTGCTCCCGAGCCCCCAGTTCTCCCTGTGCGCAGGCTGCCGCCAGGCCGGTATGGTAGTTCAGCGCAATGCGCAGGAAGGTATCCCGAACGTTATGCTCAAACCGCTTCGTGTCATGGTAGCATTTGCTGCTGAACGCTCTCATCGTGACCGCTTCGCCTTGCAACGCATCATATGTGCGAAATGCGGTCAGTAAATCGGCAAAGAAGGAAAGCTCCCGCCTGCAATAGGGCGGCACCCTGTACTGCGTGTGCGCCTCGGCCAGGACAGCATCCCGCCAGGCGGAAATCCACTCCGTAGCGCATTGGCCAAGGGCCTGAGTCAGCATATCCTCCACTGCGGCAGCTCGCTCCCTGGGGTGCATCCTGCCAAGCAGCCGGTAGCACTCCGGTACGCAATTCAGGTTCAGGCTCACACAGGAAAGAACAGGTCTCCCCTTTACCCACTCCGCGGAAATCAACCCCTGCTGCACCAGCCGGGCAGCGGCCTCGTTGAAGGCATCCCGGACGGATGCATCCTCATAGTGGTATTTAGGCAGCTCCTTCCTGTCCACCCGCAGCATCACCCTGCGGTTGGAGGTTCCGGGCGCGGACAGATGCTTACTCTTTTCATATTTGTCCAGCAGGCGGGACAGGATAGCATCCGTTTCACACATGGGCGTGCTCCTTCCCGTAGGACAAGATGTGCATCTGGTACCCCTCCTTGGAAACCAGAAGCGTGCGGTCAGCCAGGGGCATGATGTCGGGCAGCTTGTCCGGCGGCGTGCAGATAATGGCCTGCAGCCCCATCTTCCGTAAGAGACGAACGCTTTCCACAATCCGCTCGCTGTCCATCTTGTTAAACGCTTCATCAAACACCACCAGACGGACGGTGTTATTCGCCAGGCCGGACAGGTTATTCACCTGATAGAGCTGCGCAAAGGAGGCCAGCACCGCAATATAGAAGGGTGTCTGGGTTTCGCCGCCGGACTTGGTGTTCAGCGTCTGGGACAGGAGCTGTTTTGACCCGTTTTGGTCCGTAGTCTCTATAGCAACAATCAAAAAAGCTGACGCTTGACATTGGGTGTATAACAGAGATAGGAGGCGAGGAACATGTTACACAACGAAGCACGAGAACTTCTGGTAGCCGGCTATGAAAAGACCCACGATGCCCAACTCATAGCGGACGCATACTCAGTGAGCAAGCGAACGGTATACCGCCTGGTACAGCAGAAACGCGAGACTGGGAGCGTGGAACTGCACACCAGTCAAAGAGGCCGAAAACCTGTTTTGAGTGAGGAAGATAAAACACGCATCTGCCAATGCCTTGATGAAAAGCCAGATATGACCATCGAAGAAATTCGTGAACAACTGCATCTTTCTGCCAGTTATGCAACGGTGGAACGTGCAGTCGTGGGCATGGGATACACGCGGAAAAAGAAGTCCCTCCACGCAGCCGAGC
>JAJBUK010000101.1 GCA_020860385.1 Clostridiales bacterium | reverse complement strand
ACCAAAGGCGCACTTATACGTCACTGGGCGTGACGGTGCGTCCTTCGGAGACTCCTACCGTTCAGGGGAAGTCTGCCCCTTCTCTTGCGGAGCACTGGCACCTTCGGTGCATCAAGGGAGGATGCTCCTCCCTTGCGCTGGCCAAGCCAGCTATCCCTTCTCACCCCCTCCCCCTCATTTAGAGGAGATATTCCTGATTCTTTCTCTGCTGGGCGGCTTTGCCGTGGAATGGAGGTGGTGACGATAGCGATTTATCATTGCTCTATCCAGATCATTAGCCGCAGCGACGGGCGGAGCGCCGTTGCCGCTGCCGCCTACCGCAGCGGGACGAACCTGGTCAATGAATGGAGTGGACGGCCTGCCAACTATGACCGGAAGAAAGGCATTGCCTATTCCGAGATCATGCTGCCCGACAATGCACCGGCGTCCTTCTCTGACCGGCAAACACTCTGGAACTCTGTGGAGATGAACGAGAAGCGGGCCGATGCCCAGCTTGCCAGAGAAATTGAAGTGGCGTTACCCCAGGAGCTGCCGCTGGAAGAACACAAAAAAATCATCCACGCCTATTGCCAGCAGTTCGTGGACGCTGGTATGTGCGTGGATTTTTCTATTCATGACAAGCACGACGGCAACCCCCATTGCCACATCATGCTGACCATGCGAGCGCTGGATGAGAACGGGAAGTGGCTCCCCAAGAGCCATCAGGAATTTGAGCTGGACGAGAAGGGAGAACGCATTCGGCTCCCCAACGGACGTTGGAAGTCCCGGAAAGTGGATACCGTTGACTGGAACAGCCACGAGAACGCAGACCGCTGGAGGGCGTCCTGGGCAGAAACAGTCAACCGTTTTCTGGAGGCCAATCATGCTCCGGAGCGCATCGACCACCGCAGCAACGCTGAGCGTGGACTGGAGGAGTTGCCCACGATTCACATGGGTGTCGCTGCCTGTGCGATGGAGAAAAAGGGTATCCCCACCGAGCGAGGGGACATCAATCGCAAAATCAGAGCGACCAACCGAATCATTAAAGAAATCAGGAACAGAATCAACAGCCTGAAGGAGTGGCTGTCTGAACTGTCCGGCAAGCTGGAACAGATTGCGGAGGAAGCCCGTTCTCCTCTGCTGGGCGACCTGTTGTTGCAGTATATGGAGCAGGAGAGCCGGCGGGTACAGAAATACTCCAAGCACTTCCAATTCCAGCACACCGTAAAGATTGGTAATGACATGATGGAGACAGTCCGAAAGCTGAACGCCAGGGACATCTACACCTTGGCTGATTTGCAAACTGCCCTTGGCAGTTTGCGGGAAAAGGTGGACGTAGCTCAGGGCACCGTCAAAAGGAAAGAGCGCCGTATGCGGGAGCTGCAAAAGCTCATTGAAAACGGCAGACAGTATCTTAGAACCGACCCAATCCGGAAGGAGCGCAACGGCATCCGCTTCAAGAAGAAGCGAGAGGAATTTGAGGAAAGCCATCATGCAGACCTGGCACTCTGGCAGGCGGCGAACAAATTTTTCCGCGCCAAGGAGGTTGACGTGTCCACCCTACCGGACAGCATCAAAGCATGGCAGACCGAGCTTGCGGCGCTGACTACCGAGCATGACACTGAATACGAAAGGCTGAAGCAGTATCGGAAAGAGGTTAAAGATTTGGATACCGTTCGTCGGCAGGCGGAGAAGGTGATGGCGCCGGAGCAGAGTCAGAGTAAGAAGAAGGACAGAGAAATGTCATGACAAAGTAATGAATGCCCAGGATGTTTAAGTGTTGTCCTGGGCATTCGTTGGTATAACTGATATGAGTAAATGGCATCTGATAAAAGTCAGATGCCTTTTTTGTTGCCCAAATGCTGTTGTACATACCGAGAAAGGAGGGTTTACAGGTATGAATTTGTTTGAAGCAGTTAAGCAATCTGTGACCACCCGACAGGCTGCGGAAACTTATGGCATCCGGGTGAACCGAAACGGGATGTGTATTTGTCCCTTTCACAACGACAGGAACCCCAGCATGAAGGTTGACCGACGCTTTCATTGCTTTGGCTGTCAGGCCGATGGGGATGTCATCGACTTCACGGCGAAGCTGTTCAGCATGAACAGCAAGGGTGCCGCTGTCAAGCTGGCCGCTGACTTCGGCATCCCCTACGATGCGGACCGGCATGGAGGGACACGAACCAGGGCTGCCCCTGTCAGACCAAGGCTGTCCCCAGCACGGCAGGCCCGACAGGATGAGGACAGATGCTTCCGGGCTTACTGCGATTATCTTCACCTGCTGGAGGACTGGAAAACGGAGTGCCGGCCCCAAACACCGGAAGAAGAACCGGACAGGCGTTTTATCGAAGCCTGTCATTGGCTGGATTACGTTCGCTATGTGCTGGATGACATCCTGCTCACAGGCACGGAAGCAGAACGAGCCGAATTTGTTGAAACGCACCGAGAGGAGGTCAAGCGCATTGAACAGAGAATTGCAGCATCAGCCATCTATGGCGCTGCCGCCAGCATTGGAGACAGTGACCATGACGGAGCTGTTCGACACGGCATTCTCACCCAGGGAGCCAGTAATCGACGGACTTCTTTATAGCGGAACTTACCTGTTTGTCGGAGCGCCGAAGATAGGTAAGTCTTTTTTTATGGCTCAAATCGCCTTCCATGTGGCAACGGGACAGCCGCTGTGGAACTCCCGTGTCAGGAAGGGCGCTGTCTTGTATCTGGCGCTGGAGGACAATTATGCCCGGCTGCAAAGCCGCCTGTCCAAGATGTTTGATGTGGAGAGCGCTGACAACCTCTACCTGTCCATCCGAGCCGAGACACTGAACGACGGTCTGGGGCAGCAGATTGAGGACTTCACCCGGCAGCATCCGGATACCCGGCTCATCATTGTGGATACCCTGCAAAAGATCCGGGAGGCGACCAGTGAATCCTACAGCTACGCCCTGGATTATGCTATCGTGTCCAGCCTGAAGGAGTTTAGTGACCGGCTCAACATCTGCTTCATGGTCGTTCACCATACCCGGAAGATGGAGTCAGGAGATTCTTTTGACATGATCTCCGGCACCAACGGTCTGTTGGGGGCCGCAGACGGGGCCTTTGTCCTGCAAAAGAAGAAACGCACTGACAACACAGCGACGATGGCCGTTGTGGGCAGGGACCAGGAGGACTTGGAGCTATCCCTCTGCTTTGACCGGAGGCACTGCCGCTGGGAACTAGTCAAACAGGAGACAGACCCGACCAAAGAACTGGTAGACGAAGTGGTTTTGAAGGTTGCGGCCTTCATGGAAGAACGAGATTGGTGGGGCGGTACAGCCACGGAACTGTTGGAGCAGATACCGGAGTTGGAGGTCAAACCAAACGCCCTCACACGGAGACTGAACGTGAATGTGTCTGTTCTCTACAACGATTTTGGAATTATTTACCGCCCACGGCCCCGTACCAGTACGGAAAGGGGCTTCTCGCTGCTCCACAAATTCGTTGACCCGGATGACAGGCCGGAGGAATGACGATGTTTCCGGGAATCCCCGGTATGTAAAAACATCGTCATAACCGTCACATCGTCACGCTAAAGTATGAAAATGTCCGTTCACAGCCCAGTATGGCGGCGTTCCATGCTGGGCATTTCGCATTTAGAACAGGAATCGTCTATCAAGCCCCAGGCACGTCAGGAAAAGTTATGCAGAAGAGATGCACAGAAAATGTTGTATCAAGACGGAAATGCCTGTGCTGCAAAAATCCAGTGGGATAAAAATCTGAAACATGAGGAAAATAATGGTAACAGAGAGGAGTTGTGATGGTAATTGGAGATGAACGTTAGGGACGACAAAAAGCAGGTGGAAATTTGGCTGACGAATGCGGAGAAGAATGACCCGCAGATGCAGGTGCAGCTCAGGGCCATCTATGCGGAGTACAAGAAGAAAAAAATATCTGGTTGTGGTTTATCAATCCGGTAGCCGCGACCTCTATGAGAGCACGCTGGCTTTGCTTGCTTACAACAAAAGGCGGGTGGCGGAACTGGATGTGCAGCGGGAAAAGCAAAAACGCACCGCTGCGATGGAACGCTGACCAACGGCGGGAGGGAAATTTCCCTCCCGCTTTTTTCTTTTTTAGGGTTGCAATCCACAGAAAAGAAGTGTACAATGTTATCTATAAATAGGAAAACACAGATCAGATAAAAAGGAAGAGATGAAGCATGACAGAAACATTCGACATTGCAGGATACACTCGCATCTCCGTGGACGATGAGCTGGATCGGGACAACGTATCCATTGAGAACCAGAAAGCCATTATCCAGGATTTCGTCAAGCACCGTTTTCCCGGCAGTTCATTGACCTTCTTTGAGGATCGGGACCGTTCCGGCTACACTTTCGAGCAGAGGGAGGGATACCAGGCCATGCGCCGGGGGCTGATGAGCCACAGGTATGATATTCTGGTGGTCAAGGATTTCTCCCGTTTCTCCCGTCGCAACAGCCGGGGACTGGTGGAGCTGGAAGACCTGCGGGACGCAGGCGCGCGTATCATCTCCATTGGGGACGGCATCGACTTCCCCAACGACGATGATTGGCTGAAAATCCAGTTTCAGTTCCTCATCAACGAGATGCCGGTGACGGACACCAGCAAAAAGGTGCGCAACGTCATCAAACGTCGCCAGGCGGATGGCCAGTGGCTCTGCGCCGCTCCCTACGGCTATCTCATCAACAAGCGCAAAGAGTTTGAGGTCGTCCCCACGGAGGCCGACATTGTGCGCCGTATCTTTGACCTCTACAACAACGCCGGCTGGGGCTATAAGAGAATCGCAAACTACCTGACCGACGAGGGTATCCCCACCCCTCGGATGTCGGAGCAGATGCGGAAGGAGGCCCAGGGGGAGGAGTATAACCGAAAAACCAAAGCGGCCTGGGCCATTGTGACGGTGCAGGGGATTTTGGACAACGACTTCTACATCGGCACGCTGCGACAGGGGAAGTACACCCGGACGAAAATCAACGGCAAAGATGTCCGCCGGGACGACGGGGAGCAAATCGTCATTGAGAATCATCACCAGGCCATCATCGACTACCGTACCTTTGCCACTACCCGCGCGCTGCGGGAGAAGCGCAGCCGGAACAACTACCGGGGCGTGAAAGTCAACGATAACGTATATTCTGGCTTTCTGGAGTGCGGCGACTGCGGCAGCCCCATGTTTGCCATGAGCCGTAGCGACTTGAAACCTGCCTACACCTGCGGCACCTATCACCGCCGGGGCCGAGCTGGATGTACCAGCCACCATATCCGGGTGGACAAGCTGGACGAGCTGCTGAAGCTCTATGTCCGGCGGCTCATGGAACAGTCCTCTGCTATGCTGGCGCATCTAAACGCCGACCTGAACCGGGAGACGGAGGACGTGACGGAGACCGAGCAATCCGCCGACCATCTGGCGCAGGTGCTGGACGACTTGACCGAGGAGCTAAAGGCTACCAAGCGTCAGCGTATCCGGGACATCATGAAGCACCCGGAGCAGGAGCAGCTGCTGGAGGAGACCTATG
>JAJBUK010000039.1 GCA_020860385.1 Clostridiales bacterium | reverse complement strand
CCCCTGGCCCACCCCGCCGCGATTTGGCTGGGGGACAGTGCCAGCACCGCCCGCCGGCAGCCCTGGGCTTCCAGGGCGCGGAGGTATGCCTCCAGCGTCTCCCGCCAGCTGGGCCAGGCCGGGGCTGGCAGCTGCCGCCCTCGCCAGAGGCACTCCGTCTGGGTGAGCAGCGCGGCCTCCCCGGGGCGGCCATGCTCCAGTACGCTCCAAATCAGCCGGGCGGCGCAGTCCGCCTCGCCGGTACCGATGATGCAGTATAAATTGTCACTCGTCCATGTCATTGTCAACATAATCCACGATGGTGTCGTCAGAGAAGTAGACCGTGACCGTAGTGCCCCGGTCCAGCAGCTCACCTGCCTCGACGCTCTGTTTATATGCCAGCGTGGTACTCGTGTAATAGCTGGAGGAGCCTGACGCGACCATGTACAAATCCAGTTCGCTCAGGATTTCAAGGACGGTGTCCGGAGATTTCCCTGTCAGGTCGGGCATGACCACCAAGTCCTCCGGCACCTCCTCGCCCATGTACAGGATGACCTGGCTGCCGGAGGGCAGGCTGACACCGGTGGCGGGGATTTGGCCGGTGACGGTGTCCCCATCCCCTACCACCCGGTAGGTCAGGTCTTTCGCCGTCAGCACCTCCGCCGCCGTATCCTCGTCATAGCCCACCACAGTGGGCATGGAGACGGTGGCCCCGGAGAGGTCGTCTGCCGTGTACTCCTTAATGAAGCCCCGATAGTCCAGGATGTCGGCAATCAGCTGGCCCACCAGCGGGGCCACCATGTTGCCGCCGGAGATGTAGACGCCATTGGTGCAGTAATCGCTGCCTTCGGAGGCCACCTGGGGGGAATCCAGGGCCATCAGAACAATGATCTGCGGGTCGTCCGCCGGAGCGAAGCCCACGAAGGAGACGACGTACTCATCGTCCACCAGCGTCTGGGAGGTACCGGTCTTGCCGCCGATGCGGTAGCCCTCCATGTAGGCGTTCTTTCCGGTGTAGCTGGTGACGACGCCCTCCAGCAGGCTGGCCACCCGTGCGCTGGTCTCCTCGCTGATGACCTGGCGCACGGCGGTGTTGTCCGCCTGATAGGTGATGGTGCCGTCCTCGGCCTCGATATAGTCCACCACATAGGGCTCCCGCAGGTAGCCACCGTTCACCGCCGCATTGATGGCGGTGATGAGGGCGATGGGGGTAACGGTAAAGCGCTGGCCGAAGGATGCGGTCGCCAGCTGGACGATACCAAAGTTGTCCTCGCTCCACACCACGCCCTGGCTCTCACCGGGAACGTCGATGCCCGTGGTGGACATCAGGCCGAAGGCCTCCATATAGTCATAGAAGGTGTCCGTCCCCAGCTTCTGGCCGATGGTGATGAAGGCCGGGTTACAGGAGTGGCCCACCGCCTCCGCCAGGGTCTGGTTGCCGTGGCCGGTCCGCTGTGAGCAATAGATGGGGTTGGACCAGCCGCTGACCATGATGCTGCCGGAGCAGTTAAAGGTGGAGCTCTCCGATATGACCCCCTCCTCCAGGGCGGCGGCCAGGACGATGCTCTTAAAGGTGGAGCCGGGCTCGTAGGTGTCGTTCACCGCCTTGTTCCGCCACATGGTGTTCAGCGCGTCGCTCTGGGTGATCTCTCCGCTGGAGATTTCGCCTTGCAGCACGCTGTCAATGACGGTGCTGTAATCGTTCAGGTCATAGGTGGGGGAGCTGGCCATGCCCAGGATGGCGCCGGTGTCGCACTCCATGACGATGACGAAACCGCCGTTCTGCACATCGTTGGCCTCGATGCCCTCCTCCAGATACTTTTCACAGTAGGCCTGAATGGTGGCGTCCAGGGTCAGGTAGACGTCGCTGCCGTCCTCGGCGTCATAGTAGTCCTGATAGAAGTTTTTCAGGTCGGTGCCGCTGTTATTCTTCGCCGTCACCAGCAGCCCGGCGGTGCCGGAGAGGGTGTCCTCCAGCTGCGCCTCCAGGCCGTAGGCGCCGCCGCTGTCGTTGGTGAAGCCGATGACCTGGGCTGCCAGGGTGGAGTAGGGATAGAACCGCTTGCTGTTGGGGGTCATGTAGATGCAGCCGGACAGGTCGTATTCCGAAATCAGGCTGCGGATGCTGTCTGCAACGCTGTCGCTGACCTTGCTGGCCAGCTTCTTGTACTGGCTGCTGGTGTCCTCGCACTTCTCCACAATGCTCTCAGCGGTGACATCCTCTAAAATCTCTTCCAGCCCCTGGGAGACGACTTCCACCACGTCAAAGTCGCAGGCCTCCGCCTCCTCGGTGTACTTCGCTTTATCCTCCTCGTCCTCCGCTTCCGCCGCCTTTTCCAGGGCCTCCTGGCGGTCGGTGTCCAGCTCGCTCTGCTTCTCCAGAATGGCCTTGGGGGAGATGATCACGTCATAGGCCGTGGAACTGATGGCCAGCACGTTGCCGTTGGCATCATAGATGGAGCCCCGGTTGGCGGTGACGGAAAGCTCGCTGGTCTGCTGCTCTACCGCCTCTTCCTCCAGCTCCTCATGGCGCACTATCTGCCAGTAGTATAGCTTCTGCACCAGGGGAATAAACAGCAAAACGCCAAAAACGCAGAGAAGCACCACCGTCCTGCGAAAGATACGGCGTTTTGCTTCCCTGCCCTGATTCCTTTTTGCACGTTTTGGTTGTTGTCTGCTCATGTTGCCCTCGCTTTTCACGGCACAAGGGCGTAAGAGAGAAACGCGTTCTATTCTTACGCCCTTATCCGATGTGTTATAGCTTTGTCTCCGGCCGTAGCTTCGACGCTAAGAAGATATATGCGCTCACCGGGCGAAGTATGTAAGCATGCTTCTCCAGAAGCTTTGCAAGTCCTCTGCCACGCTCTCTACCAGGGTGGGGTCCTCCTTCTGCTCATAGACAATGGCGTTATCCGGCTCCGTCAACTCCAGATACACCTTCTGGCTGGAGCTGGGCTCCACCAGCCCTGCCTCCTCCGCCACCTCCTGAAGGGTGGCCGTGTCAAACAGGTCGTTGTACTCTGAGGTCAGGGAGGCTTCCTCCTCCACCAGCTCGGTCAGATAGTCCTCCATGGTGTTGGTGGCGGCGTACACGCTGTTGAGCTGGATATAGCTGGTCAGCACCAGCACCGCCATCAGCGCTATCGCCGTGAATCCGGTTACCGCAAACAGGGAGATGCCCTGCTGGGGCCGCACCTGAGGCTGGGCCGCAGCTTTCCGGCCGGACTGCCGCTTCGGCTCCGGCTGAGTACGAGGGGCCTGCTGCTCCTTCCGCTGAGGGGCAACCACCGTATTGGTCAGGTCATAGGCCGCGTTGCCGAAGCTGGTGTTTGCCATCTGTGCCGTTGTCCTTTTTCTGTCTGCCATTTGGAATAACCTCTTTTCTCTATACAATGAACCGCCATCGTATGAATTGTTTGATTCGCTGGGGCGCTACAGCTTTTCGCAGATGCGCAGCTTGGCGCTCCTGGCCCGGGGATTCCGGGCCACCTCCTCCTCCGTGGGGAGCAGTGGCTTTTTCGGCGTCTGCCGTATCTCCGGCACCTTGCCGCACACGCAGACCGGGAAGTCCGGCGGGCAGGTACAGCCCTGGGCGTGGTTCTGGTAGCCGATTTTCACCATCCGGTCCTCCAGGCTGTGGAAGGTGATGATGCAGAGCCGTCCGCCGGGCTTTAATCGGGGGATCACCCGGTCAATGACCTCCTCGATATAGGTCAGCTCGTCATTTACGGCGATGCGGAGAGCCTGGAAGCATCGCTTGGCGGGGTGCTGCTTCTCCCGCAGGGCCTGGGCAGGCATGGCAGACTTGATGACCTCCACCAGCTGAAGGGTGGTGTCAATGGGGGCCTGTCCCCGTCTCCGGCAAATCGCAGCGGCAACCTGCTTCGCGTAGCGCTCCTCCCCGTAGTGGGAGAAGCACCATTTCAGCTGCCCCTCATCCCAGGTGTTCACCACCTCACGGGCGGTCAGGGCCTGGGTCTGGTCCATCCGCATATCCAGCGGCGCGTCGTGCATATAGGAAAAGCCTCTGGCCGGGTCATCCAGCTGGGGGGAGGATACCCCCAAATCCAGCAGCATCCCGTCGATTTGGGCGATGCCCAGAGCGTCCAGGATATCCGCCACATCGCCGAAATTGCCATGCACCAGCGTCACCCGCTCCAGCCACGGCTCCAGCCGTTGGGGGGCCGCGTCCAGCGCCGCCTGGTCCCGGTCAATGGCCACCAGCCGCCCGGTGGTCAGCTGCCGGGCGATTTCCCGGCTGTGGCCAGCCCGCCCCAGCGTTCCGTCCACATAGACGCCCTCCGGCTTGATTTGCAGCCCCTGAATGCACTCCTCCAGCATGACGGGGATATGGGTCCTCTCCTCCATGTGATTCTCCTGGCCTTTATCATACTACGTTTCGGCAAAAATACAACTGATTTTCCAGCGCTTTTACAGCCCGCGGGACAGGGTCCTGCGCACCCGGATGGGCCTCAGCGTCACCTTCTGGTGGGCCTGCCAGCTGTCTGCGTCCCAGATGTCGGCAGTGCGGTTGTTGCCGTTGACCACCACCGCCTTGGTGATGCCGGCATACTCCCGCTGCTCCGCCGTCAGCGGAACGCGGCCGGAGGAGTCCGGCGTACACTCCGAGGCATAGGCGAAAATCATGGCGGCCTCTGCGGCGGCCTCGTCGTCCTCCTGGCACTGGGCGATTTTCTCCTGGAATTGTGCCCAAACCGCCGCCGGGAAGATGGTCAGGTGCGGACGCATTTCCCCTCCCGGGTCTGCGTCGGCTGTGGCGTTGATGGTGATATAGAATTTATCGCCCAGCTCCTCCGTGAGACGGGCGGGAATGCACAACCGGCCCTTCGTGTCCAGATTGTGCTCTGACTTGCCATACACCGCCCCTCACCTCTTTACTGCGCCACTTTCCAGCCCTGATGTGCCATTTTATGCTACTTCATGCCACTTTGCTTTTTTAGTATACCCCCTCTGCTTTAAAAAAGCAACCCCCGATTTCCGCTTTTCACAAAAAAAGTGAGGGCGGAGGATAAAATTTGGGAGCTCTTTCCTGTTTCCGCTGTTTTTCCTCCCACAGGACAAAAATGAAATGAACATGAAAATCAGATGAAATTTCGGGGAACCCTCTTGTATCGCTGAACTTTTCATGGTATAACAAAAGCACGGGACAGAATATCCCGCGCTTTGACCGCAAGCAACATCATCAGACGGCACGCAGCTTTTTTCGCTGGTGCAGCCTGTGTCATCAGTAAAGGAGGTTTCCCTATGTTTTCCATTCTCTCCACATTGATTCTGGGTCTGCTGGCCGGTTATCTGGCCTGCCGCATCATGGGCCAGGGCAGCAGCATGGTGATGAACCTGATCGTCGGCGTCGTCGGCGCAGCCATCGGCAGCTTTCTGTTCAGCCTGATCGGCATCTACGCCTATAGCTGGATCGGTCAGCTGCTAGTAGCCATCATCGGGGCCTGCGTCCTGCTGTGGCTGGTGAACTACATTTCCAGCCATCGCCATTAAGGGCAGCCCCTTATCCTGCCGCCGCGTGCCGCCCCGGAATGGGGCGGCATTTGGTTTTCTCCCCCGGAGGTTTGCTTTGACAGCGCCCCCATTTCGGGGTATGATAGAAAAAACGCGCTGCATCGCAGCGGATGGGAGGCTGTCATGGCCGCAAAAAAATCCCCCTCCGACGGGGGGCTGACAAAACTGAAAGCCGCTATGCATGCCGGTACCCCCGGCCGCTGCTCCCTCTTCTAAGGGGATGAAACCTATCTGCGGGACTATTACCTCTCAGAGTTGAAAAAGCTGCTGCTGACCCCCGGCCTGGAAACCTTCAACCTCCACACCTTCCAGGGGAAGGAGCTGACCTTCCGGGAGTTGCAGGACGCCGTGGATGCCTTCCCCATGATGGCGGAGCACTCCATGGTGGTGGTCTACGATTACGACCTCTACGCCAATGAGGAGCGGCGCACCCAGCTGGAGGGGCTGCTGAGCGACCTGCCGGACTACCTCTGCCTGGTGTTCGTCTACGACCAGACGGAGTACAAATCCGGCGGCAACACCCGACTGGGCAAGCTGGTGAAGCAGGCGGCCCTCCCTGTGGAGTTCCGGCCCCAGGGCCAGAGCGACCTGAACGCCTGGATTCGCCGCCGCTTCAAGACCTTCGGCAAGGACATTGACAACCCCACGGCAGAGTACCTGACCTTCCTGTGCGGGGGGCTGATGACCGGCCTGGCCAGCGAAATCGAAAAAATCGGCTTTTACGCCCCCGGCAAAAACATCACCCGGGGGGACATTGACGCCGTAGCCGACCCCGTGCTGGACGCCCGGGTGTTCCAGATGACCGACGCCATCACGAACCGCAACTTCCCCCAGGCGGCGGCGGTGCTGTCCGACCTGTATCAGCTGAACAATGAACCCATTATGATTCTGGCGGTGCTGGGCAAGCAGCTGCGGCAGCTGTGGAGCGCCCGGCTCTACCTGGAGCGGCGGAAGAGCCAGGCTGCCCTGGCCCAGCTGTGGGAGATGCGGAGCGACTGGCAGGCCAGGAAGCTGATGGACGCCGCACGGCGCTTCGACCTGCCCTGGTGCCGCCGGGCGGTGGTGTTGGCGGAGGAGACGGACGTAGCCATGAAATCCACCGGTCTGAACCCGGAGGAGCTGCTGGTGGATCTTCTGCTGAAACTGGCGGTGAACTGAGATGGCATCACGGATTCGGCTGAAGGAGGCCATCGTGGTGGAGGGCCGCTACGACAAGAACACCCTGGCCCAGCTGGTGGACACGCTGATTCTCACCACTGAGGGCTTCCAAATCTTCCGCCGGGACGACCAGGTGCGGCTGCTGCGCCGGGTGGCCCGGGAGCGGGGCCTCATCGTGCTGACAGACAGCGACGGGGCCGGCTTCGTCATTCGGAACCATTTAAAGGGGATGCTGCCGCCGGAGCAGGTGAAGCACGCCTACATCCCCGACCTCTACGGCAAGGAGAAGCGGAAGGCCCACCCCGGCAAGGAGGGCAAGCTGGGGGTGGAGGGCATGACGCCGGAGGTGCTGACCGCCGCCCTGCGGCGGGCCGGAGCCACCTTCCTGGAGGAGGCGGAGGCTGCCCCGTCCCCCGCCAGGGAAATCACCAAAGCGGACCTGTACCGGCTGGGGCTGACCGGCGGGCCACAGAGCCGGGCCAAACGGGCCGCCCTGTACCGGGCGCTGGACCTGCCGGAGCATCTCAGCAGCGGCGGGCTGCTCCAGGTGCTGAACACCTTCTACACGTTGGAGGAGGTGGAGAAGGCGGTGGAGGGGCTGTGCGGTTTATCTTAACGCGCCTCTGAATCAAGGCAGTTTCACTGCCTTGAATGTTGTCTCATTCTTACGCAGGAAGGACTGAATAAGGCATGAAAGAAACAAATTCAATCCTGATCCGTCCCTATGAACAGCGGGATTTTGAACGCCTGTGTCAGATTCACGACCCTGCTCGGGAAAAGGAACTGGCGCTGGCCAAATTGCCCGATGCATTTGTCCCCCTCAACATCGCAGCAGAACGGGAAGGCTTGTTTGACTATCAGCTCTATGTTGCTGAGTACCGGGATACTGTTGCAGGCTTTGTGGCCTTTACAGAGGATGAATTGGCATGGCTCTATGTGGATGTAGCGTTTAGCCACAGAGGAATCGGCAGCAGTCTGGTAAGGTTCGCATTAACCAGGATGACATCGGATGTGAGCATTGAAGTGCTCTCCGGCAATCTGCCCGCCATTGCGTTATATGCTGGTTTCGGCTTTACCATTTGTCAGACGCTGACCGGCGTCATGCCCGGAAACGAGACTTTTCCCGTCACAGTTCATGTAATGAAACGGTTGCAGTCACTAACATGACGATGGAAGAAACCGTTTTCGTTGGCAGTAGTCTGCCCGCCGCGCAAAACAGACGCCGCTTCCCTGCGTTGCAGGGAAGCGGCGTCTGTTTCTGTTGATGGAAGGTTGTCAGTCCACGTCTGCCGCCGAAAGGCTCCCCTCCTCGTCCGGCAGCAGCTTCACCGCCGCCGTGTA
Organism: Clostridiales bacterium; assembly: GCA_020860385.1. Taxonomy (GTDB): domain Bacteria; phylum Bacillota; class Clostridia; order Oscillospirales; family Oscillospiraceae; genus Onthomonas. Next base: position 69,318 of record JAJBUK010000039.1, on the reverse strand, counting down.
GGCGTACACCATCGGCGCGTCGTGCTGGAAAAACACGGTGCCCGGTTTGGGGGCGTGCAGGGTCTCCAGTAGCACCCCGGTGCAGGGGTCGTAGATTTGGGCGCAGGGCTGCCCCGCCTCCACATGGCTGCCGGTGTCCACCAGGCTCCGGTACAGGCCGGACACCTCCGGCCGGAGGGGGAACAGCGTCCACCTCTCGATGAGCCGGGCCGGAGGGCAGTCCTCCACCGCCCCCCGGAGGATGCCGTTTTTGACCATGAAGCGCTCCATGCTGCCCACCAGCAGACCGGCGCTGGCGGCGTCAATGCGGTCGGTGGTGGTGGAGTACAGGCTGTAGGCGTCCGTCTCCCAGATCTGCCAGTTGTAGTTCAGGGTGGTGGTGTCGTAGGGCCGGGGGGTGCGCAGGACGATGTAGGGCAGGCCGAAGTCCCTGGCCTTGTCCAGATTCTCAAAGCCGGTGCGCATCATCCGCACATGGGGGGAAAAGTTCCCCGGCATATAGTAGGAGGCCAACTGGATGCCGCTGCGGTACTGGTTCACCACCTGAAACACCCCCGCCGCAATGCGCTGGGTGGTCTCCCCCAGGTCGTAGCCGGGGAACATCCGGTTGATGTCGGTGTTGTCCGTGGCCCAAAACCGCTTGCCCACGTTCATGGAGCTGGGGTTCACGGAGGGGATGACCATGACCTCCACCCCGTCCGCCAGCTGGCCCTGTTCCTCCAGAGCCTTTAATCGCTGCACCATCTGGGAAGCGATGTAGAGCTGCTGATACTCATTGCCCCGCATACTGCCCACGATGCAGAGGGCCTTCTCCCCCTGGCCAAAGAGGTAGGCCTTCACCCGGAAGTCATCCCGGTACAGGGAGGGGATGCTGTAAATCACACGCTCTCTCATCGCTTTGCCTCCCGCACCAGAATGCGCCCCATCAGCGAGCCCTCGTCCACCAGTGGATACTCCCGGATGGTGAAGAGCAGGCCGCTCTTGGTGGCGTTGACGTACTCCTTCACCTCGCCCCGGAAGGGGTCGAAGATGTAGCCCACCGTCTCCCCTTTCTTCACCCAGGCGCCGTGGGGTCTGGTTTTCAGGAACATACCGGAGGTGGGAGCGTTCAGAAAGGCCACCTCGTTGGGGTCGGAGGACACCAGCGGTTCCCGCACCTCCGGCACGGCTCCGTCCCACATCCCCAGGGTGTGCATCAGGTTCACCATGCCGTCGCAGAGCTGGCGGCCATATTCCTCCGTCAGGCGCATACCCACCCCCATCTCCACCACTAAACAGGGGATGCCCCGGCTGTTCAGGGAATGGGCGAAGGTGGATTCCAGCACCGTGCTGGCCCCATGCACCCAGATGAAGTCCACATTGGCCTGCTTTGCCAGGGGCACCAGCCGGTCAGCGTGGAGCTCGTTGATGCGGATCTGGGGCAGCTCCGCCAGGTAGATATTGCTGGCGTGGATGTCCAGCACCAGGTCGGCCCCCGTCATGTCCTCCATGATTTTGGTGGCCACGAACTCGGTCATGTCCCCGGAGTCGCTGCCGGGGAAGGTGCGGTTCATGTCCAGATCAAAGCTGGGGATGCCCCGGGTGATGGAGTCGATGCCCAGAGGGTTCATGGCGGGGTAGATGTCCACCGTGCCGTGGAGATGCTCCAGCCCCTCCCGGAGCAGCTTGCCCAGCAGGAAGCAGGCGTACTGGCCCTCCAGCTCATCCCCGTGGATGCCCGTCACCACGCACAGCCGCTTCCCCGACCCGTGGGTGATGGAATTTTTACGAATACGATACGCCTCATCCACCGGCAGGCGGATGGAGAGAATGTCTTGCAGCATATGCCACAGCTCCTTGTTCTGACCGGCGCAATGGCTCCGCAAAACAGGAACTGCGGCGTCCTTGCCCGTTTATTATTTTTGATGAATGCTATCAAATGAAAGGGTTGCTTTCCTTAGATGAGGATACTGGAAGGAAATAGGTGCTTGCCCTCCCGGCGGGCCCCATTTCTCGCTCCGCCGAGAAATGGGGGAAAGAGGGCGGCTCAAGAGGGCCGCCGTGCGTCCCTCTTAAGAATCTCCCTCTATCCCGCTGGGCTTCGCGCTGTCCAACCTATAAGTGGTCTATCTCATCAGAGACGATGTGACTTTTCACGCACCAAAGCTGCCGCCGATGGCGGCTGGCGGGGATTGCCGCCCGTTTCGCCCTGCCGAGGGCAGGCGAAACGTGGCGTCAATTTTGTTGTCCTTTGGTCGTTGAAATCTGACTGTACGGCAAGGCTATTCTCCTCAACTCAGGATAGGATTGCCCCTTAGGCTGTCTGTTATAATTTCTTGTCACTTTCTCTGCACGATAACGGAAATCTCCTGCTGCTGGTGCGCCGGGCCGTAGAATAGACCCTGATTGATGCGGCAGTCCTGATAGTCCCGCCCGTGGGAGATTTTGATGTGCTGGTCGGCTACCATTTGGAAGTTGGTGGGGTCCAGGGCATACCAGAGGCCGTTGTCCTCCGCCTCCACCCAGGCGTGGCTCAGCCCCTCCCCCATCAGCATCCCCACCACATAGCGGGCCTTGATGCCCCGGAGCCGCAGGAGGGAAATCATAATATGGGCGTAGTCCTGGCAGACCCCCTGCCCTAGGGTGAACGCCTGGGCGGCGGAGGTGTTCACGTCGGTGACGTTCTGGGTATAGGTCATATGGCGGTACACCGCCTCCATGATTTTCTGAGCCTGGGCCAGGGGCCGCTCCCCCACCTGAAAGGGGATGCCGCGGCAAAAGGCCACCATCTCATCATTCGGTCTGGTCAAATCCGTCTGGTAGAGGAACAGGTTCTCCTGATAGGGGTTGCCCACCGGCACCGCTTCCGCCAGGCCGGTGACGGCCTCGCCGCAGATGTCCGCCTCGAAGCTGCTGTGGGGCCGGGTGACGTAGCCGTAGATGCACAGGTTGCCGAAGGAGTCCCGGCTCTCCCCCAGGGACTCCCTGGGGAAGACGAACCGCTGCTCCTGCAAAATGCGCTGGCGGCTGTCGGACACCGGGCAGCACCGGAGGGTGAACTGATGGTCGTGAATGGGGCTGTCAAACCGGATGTTCAGATGATAGTGAAAGGAAAGCACTTCCACAGGGGTCAAACCTCCAGAATCCGTTCCGTCTCCCGGATGATGGCGGGATAGTCCAGCTCCTCCGCCCGCATCAGCGCCCGCAGGTTGGAGATGCTCTCCCGGCGGTACCGCAGGTCGCACCGGTCAATGCGCCCGGCCAGACGGCAGACCTCCCGGTCCATATCCACCCGGCTCATGTGGAGGCGGGCGTACAGGTCGAGACGCTCCACCCGCTTGCCCACCTTGATGATATTGCGGGTGTTCTCGTCGTCGATTTGGTCGTCCACGATGCCCCAGAAGGCCAGAATGTCGTCGCTGACCTTCTGGAACTCAATGACCGGCGCATCGGACTCCCTGGCCTTGTTCATCCCGTACACCGCCAGCTGGATGTAGGCCAGGGTTTCGCTGCCGATTTCCTCCCGCAGCTCGATGGCGTTATCGTAGGCCCGGTTCAGGTTGCTGATGATGGAGTTGGGATCCTCCGGGCTAAAGGCGTATTTGGCGATGAAATCATCCCCGTCCGTATAAATGTTGGGGATGTCCAGCGAGGCACAGAAGGCGGCATGGTCGCCCCCACCTGCTCGATGAGCTGGTCAAAGCTCCTGGCAAACAGCTTGAGGGTGGTGTACACCCGCTCGGAATACCGGCCCAGCCAGTAGAGCCGGTCTGCGTTTACGACTGACTTAATACCCATGTGTCTTTAAAACCTCCGCCTTGTGAAGAATTGACGATGAAGGAATCCGGATTGCGAGAGAAGCGGGTCAGCCCGCTCTTCCACACCACCGGCTCCTCGCTGCTGAGGACGAACGCCCGCAGGTCGGCTTTGCGCTCCACGATTTCGTCCCCCTCCTGGATGGGGATGTCGCAGAAGTCAATGACCTCCTGGGCGATGAACCGCCGGGGCTCCGCTTTCAGCAGGGCGATGAAATCCGCCTTCTGCTGGGCGGTCATTTTGCTGCCGAACACCACGCCGTAGCCTCCGGCCTCCGCCACGTCCTTCAAGACCAGGGTGTCAAAATGCTCCAGCACATACTGCATATCCTCCTCATAGAAGGGCAGATAGGTGGGGGCGTTGTGGAGAATAGGCTCCTCTCCCAGGTAGTACTTTATCATGCGGGGGACGAAGTAATAGATGCCCTTATCGTCCCCGATGCCGTTGCCGGGGGTGTTCAGCAGGGCTACGTTCCCCTTCCGGTACACGTCGAAGATGTGGGGCACGCCGATAACCGACTCCGGATTGAAGGTCATGGGGTCCATGTACTCGTCAGAGATGCGGCGGTACACCGCGCCGACCCGCTCCCGCCGTCCGGCGTAGCCCTTGAAATAGAGATAGTCACCATCCACCTGCAGGTCATTGTAGCCCACCAGCGGCACCCCCATCCGCTCCGCCAGGAAGGAGTGCTCAAAGTAGGCGGCGTTGTACCGCCCCGGCGTCAGCACCACGCTGAGGCCGCCCACGTTCACATAGTCCATGGCGTGCTTCAGGAGGTCGGCATAGTTCCGGTTGTCCTCGATGGGGTTATCGTGGAAGGTGCGGGGGCTGGAGCGGCGGCACAGTTCCCGGGCGATCATGGGGTAGGAGGCCCCGGAGGGCACCCGCAGATTGTCCTCCAGGATGTACCACTCCCCGTCTTTGCCCAGCACCAGGTCGATGCCGGAGACGTGGGAAAAGACCTCCTTCGGCGGCACGACCCCCTCACAGGGCACCAGGTAGCCGCTGGAGGCGTAAATGAACTCCTCCGGCACCACCTTATCCCGGACGATTTTCTTGTCGTTATAAATGTCCAGCAGGAACAGGTTCAGCGCCTTGACCCGCTGTTTCAGGCCCCGCTCCAGATAGTCGAACTCCTCCTTCTTGATGACCCGGGGGATGGCGTCAAAGGGGAAGAGCTGCTCCTTAAACGTACCGTTCTTGTAAATGCCGAACTTCACGCCGTATCTGGCCAGAAGCTCGTTTACCGTGTCCTTTTTGTCCAGCAAATCAAAGTTCATCACACGCCCTCACTACTTTCTCTCCTGCCCGAACCGTCGGGGGTTTGCAAAAAATGAAACAAGGATGCCCTGCACTTGCAAAACATCCTTGTTTTCTCTAGGATAACAGACGATGAGGGAAATGTCAACCGTCATTCCGGCAAATTTCGCTCACCGGGTCAAAAAAGTTTTGGATACCGGGCGGAGACTGGTCACGCCAGTTCCTCCATCTCATCCAGCAGACCGTCGAACACGGCGATGGCCGCTTCCAGCGGCTCCGGCGTGGACATATCCACCCCGGCCCCCTTCAGCAGCTCGATGGGAGACTTGGAGCAGCCGCCTTTCAGGAAGCCCAGGTAGGCCTCCACCGCCTCCGGCCCGCCGTGGAGGATTTTCTGGGACAGAGCCACCGCGGCGGCAAAGCCGGTGGCGTACTGGTACAGGTAGAAGTTGTAGTAAAAATGGGGAATGCGGGACCACTCCAGGGCGATATTGTCGTCATTCTCCAATGCAGGGCCGAAGTACTTATCCTGCAAATCGCGGTAAATCTTGCAGCAGGCCTCCGCTGTCACGCCCTGACCGGACTGGGTCAGCTCGTTGACCTCCAGCTCGAAGGCGGCCAGCTGGGTCTGTCGGAAGAAGGTGGAGCGGAACTGCTCCAGATAGTAATTGATGAGATAGGCCCGCTCCCGGCGGTCGGTGGTCCTGCCCAGCAGGTATTGCATCAGCAGGCACTCGTTGCAGGTGGAGGCCACCTCCGCCACGAAAATCTGGTAGCGCTTGTAGGTCTCCGGCTGGTTCTGGTTGGACAGCCAGGTGTGCATGGCGTGGCCCATCTCGTGAATCAGGGTGAACACGTCCGCCAGCTTGTCCTGATAGTTCAGCAGGATATAGGGGTGTACGTTGGGCCCGGCGCAGTAGCCGCCGGAGCGCTTGCCCGCGTTCTCGTACACGTCGATCCAGCCGCCCTCCAGGCCCTGGCGCACCACGGAGAGATACTCCTCCCCCAGGGGCTTCAACGCCTCCAGCACCAGCTCCTTGGCCTCCTCAAAGGGGACTTCCATGGTCACGTCGCCCACGATGGGGGCGTACATATCGTAGGGGTGCAGCGTCTCCACCCCCAGCAGCTTCTTCCGCAGGGCCACATACCGGTGGAGGGAAGGCAGGTGCTCCTCCACGGTGGAGAGCAGGTTGTGATAGATGTCCTCCGGCACCTCCGTCCCCGCCACAGCGGCGGCCAGGGAGGAGGGGTACTTCCGGGCCTTGGCGAAGAACCACAGTTGCTTCGTCTGGGCGGCCATGACGGCGGCCAGGGTGTTGCGGAACCGGCCATAGGTGGTGTACAGGGCATCATAGGTGTTTTTGCGGAGGGTGCGGTCCTTGGACTCGATATACTTCCCATAGGTGCCCAGGGACAGGGGCAGCCGGTTCCCCGCGCCGTCCTCCACGTCGGGGAAGGTCAGGTCGGCGTCGTTGAACATGGAGAAGATGTTATCCGGCCCGCCGGACAGGTCGCCTGCGGCGGCCAGCAGCTTCTCCTCCGCCGGGGAGAGGGTGTGCTCCCGCCTGCTGCGGATGACCTCCAGGTGGCGGCGGTACAGGGCCAGCCCCTCCACCGTCTCATACCAGCCCGCCAGCGTCTCCTCGGGGATAGCCAGCAGCTCCCCCGTCTCAAAGGCTCCGGCGGTGGACAGCTCCAGCAGCACGTTCCTGGCCTGGGCGTTCATGGCCTGGTACTTGGCCACCCGGGTGTCGCTGTCCCCCTTGAGCATGGCGTACTCCATCACATCGGTGACCTGGGCGCTGATTTCATCGTCCAGCCGCAGATAGGCCAGCAGGGTCTCCCCGCTGCTCCCCAGCTTCCCCTCAAAGCTCCGCACCAGAGGGGGATAGGCTTTGAGCCGCTCCAGCGCCTCCTGCCAGGCCTCATCGGTGGGGTAAATGTGCTCCGTCTTCCACAGGTAGCGCGGATCCTGTTCGCTGCGTTCTTTTACTGCCATGATAGTGCTTCCTTTCGTTGTGTGGTGTAGTGGCTGGCCACTGGTCACAGATTCCGCACCAGCCGCATGGCGACCCCCACAATGCGGGCCTCGCCGCTGGCGAAGTCGCCTTCCGGCACCAGCCGGGGGGGATAGGCCGGGTTCTCCGGCTGGAGGATGACCCACCCATCCTGGCGGCGGAAGCGCTTCAAGGTGGCGTCCTCGCCGTCCACCAGGCAGGCCACGATTTGGCCGTCCTCCGCCGTGGCCTGCTGGCGAATCAGTACCAGGTCGCCGGAGCAGATACCAGCGTTCTGCATACTGTCCCCGGAGACCTTCAAATAGAAGTAGGCCCCTGCCGCCGGCACATCTGCCGACAGGTAGCCCAGCACCTCCTGCTCCGCCAGCGTGGGGATGCCTGCCCGAATGACACCAAGGATGGGCAGCATCCGCTCCCCGGGCAGGGAGTCAGCCTGACGGACAGGGTAGCGAGGCACGTCATAGCCCAGCAGCCACTGGGGATCCACCCCCAGCTTCTCTGCCATCTCCGACGCCACCCGGGCCTTCGGCTCCCGCTGGCCCAGCACATAGCGGTTCAGCGTCTGGGGCCGCATCTCCAAAAGCTCGCCCAGCTTCTCATAGTTCAGCCCCTTCTCCTGCATCAACTCCCGCAGACGGTCTCCTAATTTGGCCACTCGTTCCATAAGCCCAGCTCCTTTCCGGGTTCCATATAGGTCTATTGTATCAAATTTTTTGGAAAATGCAAGCTGTCCGGGGCAGGTTGGCGTTTTTCCGGCAAGGTGTGCGAAAAGCAGGGCCGGCAGGAGGAACATTCTGGGCGAAGCAAAGTGGGCATATTTATGCCACAATTCACAAAAAGTTTACGGCGTGCCCCACGTTGTTTTTGCCTCCGTTTGCAAAATCTTTGTTGGAGAAAAAAGAGCATTTTCATCTATTTTTCAATTATTTCGCAACTTTTGAAAGAATAAGTCTCTTTGCCTGCAACAGGGATAAAAAACTTGCAATTTTGCAGAAAATCGTTATACTAAACATAAGTGGCATGATATGGGAGGCCTTTCAAATGCTGCACACCACCATTCTTCATCTGCCGGCCCTCCGGCATGGGAGCGGAACGCCATGTTCGGATACCTGATTGCCGATAAGTCCCGGCTGGACAACGTGCAGACCGCCCGCTACCGGGAATGCTACTGCGGCCTGTGCCGGGTGCTGAAACAGCGGCACGGCCAGGTCAGCCGCCTGTGCCTGACCTATGACATGACCTTTCTGGTGATGCTGCTGGACTCCCTCTATGAGCCGGACATCGAGGCGGGCAAGAACCGTTGTCCGGTCCATCCGGCCCACCCCCAGCTCTGGCGGACCAGCCGCTGGACGGAGTACTGCGCCGACCTGAACGTGGTGCTGGCTTACTTCAACTGTCTGGACGATTGGGAGGACGACCGGGAGCTGTCCAAGCTCACCTATGCCGGAGCCCTCCACCGCGCCTACTGCCGGGTGAAGGAGCAGCAGCCGGATAGCTGCGCAGCCATCGAGCAGGCGCTGTACCGCCTCTCCGGGCTGGAGGAAATTCACAGCTCCGATTTGGATGGGGCCAGCCGCTGCTTTGGCAGCCTGATGGGCAGCCTGTTCGCCGTAGGCGACCCGTTCTGGCACGATACCCTGTACACGGTGGGGGATTATCTGGGCCGCTTCATCTATGTGATGGACGCCGTCCTGGATGAAACGTCTGACCAACGCTGCGGGCGCTACAATCCTGTGACAGCCTTCCGGGCCGAGTATGGCCCTCTGGATGAAGGGCAGACGCTGACGCTGCTGATCGGCAGCTGCGTCTCCGCTTACGAAACGCTGCCCCTGGTGCAGGATAAGGACCTTCTGGACAACGTCCTCTATCACGGCGTATGGGCAAAATGGGCGGCAGCAAAACAAAAAAAAGCCAACGGGAAGGCCCGTCAGGAGGAATCGCACAATGATCGATGATCCTTATAAGGTGCTTGGCGTCTCACGGGACGCATCACAGGAAGAGATCAAAAAGGCATACAGAAAGCTGGCAAAACAGTATCACCCTGACCTGCATCCCAACGACCCGGAAGCGGCCAAGAAGATGAATGAGATCAACGCCGCCTATGACCAGATTCAAAACCCGGAAAAGTACCAGCAGGCCAACCCCTACTCCTCCGCCCGGCAGTCGAACCCGTACGGGAACCCCTATGGCAGTTATGGCTATGCCCAGCGGGAGCAGCGCCAGCAAAGCACCTATGACACCAGCCGCGACAGCAGCGACCTTCAAGCTGCCGCCCACTTCGTTCAGGCGGGCGAGTATCAGGACGCCCTCAACGCCCTGAACCGGGTTCCTTCGTCGGAGCGGAACGCCCGGTGGTATTACCTGAGCGGCTTGGCCCATGCCGGTATGGGCAACAAGATCCTCGGCTTGCAGCATATGCAGACCGCCGTGGAGATGGACCCCGGAAACGCCGAGTATCAGCAGGCGCTGCAATATATGCAGCGCAGCGGCACCTTCTATCAGCAGAGCGGCGGCACCAACTTCCATTACTGCGCCAGCGGCGGGCCATATAGCTTCTGTATGTACCTTTGCCTGATTCAGGCCGTCTGCTCCTGCTGCTGCGGCGGAAGCGGATACGGGTACGGCTCCTTGGGGGTCTTCTCTCTTTATGCCCGGGGCTTGCCGGTCTGGGGGGTGGTTTGGACGCTTTTTTTATCCATCGTTTCCGTTAAATGCCGGGGTTGCGGGCGCACTGGGGGCGCCCGCTCCCCTTCCTCTTTGTAGGGGCGACCCTTGGCTGCCTGGGGATAGTCTCCTTAGAGGAGGATAGAAGAAGGAAAAAGGTAGTTGCCCTTGCCAGAGCATGGCCCCCTTAGATATGGTTCCTTGAAGGGACAACGTTCTTGCCCTCCCGGCGAGCCCCATTTCTCGCTCCGCCGAGAAATGGGGGAAAGAGGGCGGCTCAGGAGGGAGCTTCGGGGCCTCGCTCCCCCCTAAGAACCCCTCTCCTATCATCCGGGGCTTCGCGCTATCCAGCCCGTAGGTGGTCTATTAGGCAACAGACGATGTAATCCCTACGCACCAAAGCTGCCGCCCATGGCGGCTGGGATACGATTGCCGCCCACGTCCCTCACCTTACGGCGGGACGGGCGGCAATTTTGTTGGCCTTTGGTCGCTGAACTCTGGCTGTTCCGTCAGGGTATGGCCTTGACGCTAAAAAAGCAACGGATGATTATGCTCTTGGAATAGAAGATTGTAACCTTTCCTTACAGGCAGATGTTATCCATCGAAACGCCCAACCTCGCCAGCCAGCTGAAAAAAGTCGAAAAAACTCTTGCCGTCCCCTTGACAGGGGGACGGCACAATGCTATACTGACCGTATGAACTGTTCTAGGAGTGCTAGGACAATTAAGACAACCAGAACACAGGACAGAAAGGAAGCGATGGCGTGTTACCGCTGGAATTAGACTACAAAAGCCGCGTTCCGATCAGTGAACAGCTGGTAGCGGGCATTGTGCGCCTGGTGGCCTGCGGCGTACTGTCGCCAGGGGAGCAGCTCCCGTCAGTCCGCAGTATGGCGCAGCAGCTGGGCATCAACCCGAACACAGTGCAGAAGGCGTACCGTGCGCTGGAGCAGCTGGGCACCATCTACAGCCTGCCGGGGAAAGGCTCCTTTGTCAGCGAGGGAGACGAGGCCAGAGAGCTGCAAAAGCGGCAGGCTCTGGAGGCGCTGGACGGCGCGCTGCGCACCGCGCTGGACGCCGGAGTGGCCATGGAGGAGCTGGACGCGCATTGCCGCAGCTGGCTGCAGGAGATGGGAGGTTTACTGGTATGATCGCGGTGGAATCCTTTACCAAGAAATTCGGCAACTTGAACGCCCTGGACGGAATCAACCTTCAGGTGACGGAAGGCTCCATCTTTGGGCTGATCGGCTCCAACGGCGCGGGAAAATCCACCCTGCTGCGGGCCATCAGCGGCATCTACAAGCCGGACGGCGGCGCCATCCTGATCGACGGCGAAGCCCCCTACGAAAACGCAAGGGTAAAGCAGCGACTTTGCTTCGTCTCTGACTATCCCTACTACTCCAGTCAGGACACCCTGGACAGCCTGGCCCGCTTTTACCGGCGCTTCTACCGGAACTGGAGTGAGGAGGAGTTCCGGCGGCTGACCGAGCTGTTCCCCCTGGAGCGGAAGCAGCGCATCCAGAGTATGTCTAAGGGGATGCAGCGTCAGGCGGCGCTGATTTGTGCCCTGTCCACCTGCCCGGACTATCTGCTGCTGGACGAGGTGTTCGACGGGCTGGACCCGGTGATGCGCCAGCTGTTGAAGCGGGTCATCTCCGACCATGTGGCAGCCAGGGACATGACAGTGCTGATCGCCTCCCACAACCTGCGGGAGCTGGAGGATTTTTGCGACCATGTGGGGCTGCTGCACAAGGGCGGCGTTCTCATTGAGCAGGAGCTGGAGTCCCTGCGGCTTGGGATTCAGAAGGCCCAGGCGGTGTTCCAGCCGCCGCTGGACGATGAGATGGTGAACACCCTGCGGCAGACGCTGGATATCGTCAAGCTGGAGCGGCACGGTTCCCTGATCTCCTTCGTGGCCCGCAGCACTGAGCAGAAGGTGATGGACAGCCTGCAGTTGCTCCATCCCGTGTTCTGCGAAAGCCTGCCCTTGTCCCTTGAGGAAGTATTTATCAGTGAAATGGAGGCGGCCGGTTATGACATCGACAAGATCTTATCCTAAGCAGCGCAGCGCCATCGGTACAGCCTTCCGCTGGCACTGGAGAAAAAACAGGTTGCTCCTGGTCCTGTACACGCTGCTGCTGGTGGTGGCGCTGCCGGGGTGCTTTTTCCTGAATCTCCTGTATAATACGAACGCCTATCTCCAGTCCAGTTACTACAGTGAGACGATTTTCGCCGTAAAAGAGGTTTACCTGGCCCAGGAGATGGTGGAATACCTGAACAGCATCTTCACCTGGATGGTGATTCCCATCACGGCGGCATTTGCCTTCCTGATGGCCTATTCCAGCTTCTCCTATCTGCACTCCCGCCGGGCCACCGACCTGTACGCAGCCCTGCCCATCCGCAGGACGCCCATGCTGATGGGCGGCATCCTGGCCAATCTGCTCCAGCTGTTCCTGCCGCTGGCGGCGACTTTGGGCCTGGTGCAGGCCATCGGCTGGGGCTATGGCGATCTGGTATATCCCTTCTCCGGCATTTTGATTTGGGAAGCCTTCGGGCTGCTGGTGCTGGGGCTGACCGCTACCTACCTGCTGTTCCTGTTTATGATTGCCATCAGCGGCACCCTGCTGGACACGGTATTCTCCTTCGCTGTGCTGTCTGTCAGCTGGCCGCTGCTGTGGCTGATCATGGACACCATCTGTGAGCAGGTGCTGCCCGGCTACGTCAGCGACTTGAATATGAACCTGTGCTTTGCCCTGGTGCCTTTGGTTGGAACCATGCTGCCCTTCTTTGACTTTGACAGCTTGTACTGCTTCCCGGACGGAATCACCAACACCACCGCCCCGGCAGTGGATACCGCAGCCCTGCCCTATACTCCCTCCCTGGGGTGGCTGGCCTGGTGGCTGCTGTTCGTAGTGGTCCTGCTGGTGGTCCTGGTGGTGGTCTTCCGTATCCGGAAGAGCGAATATGCTGAGAGCACGCACACCTTCTCCCTCCCCAGAGGGTTCTTCCGCATGATTTGCTCCGCCGTGGGCGGGCTGGTCCTGGCCTATCTGTGCAGCGCCATTTTCCCCAGCAACGTGGTGTTTCTGGTTGCCGGTCTGCTGGGGACCTTCCTGACCCACCTCTTTGCCCAGGCCATCTGGTGCCGGGGGCTGCGGGGCTTTGCGAAAACCCTGCCCTCCTATCTGCTGCTGCTGGTGCTGATGGGGACCGCCGGCTGGATGGTGGTGAACGACGTTCCGGGCTACGTCACCTATCTGCCAGATGCCAGCGAGGTGGCGTCGGTGGAAATCAGCGGCGACGTACTGACAGACGGCCACAACACGCTGGATTACTATCTGAGCACCTGGGACACAGGTATAACCGCAGTCATGACAAACGGGGAGACCGAATCCTACTCCTACCTTTACCCGGAGCTTCGCTCTTCGGAGAGCATCGCAGCAGTGCGGGCAGTCCACAGCGCTGTCCTGGAGCAGCTGAGCGGGCCGTATCTGCCCTTTTCCGAGGAGGAAGAGGAAGGTACCCTGTACCTGATAATCACCTATACGCTAAAGGACGGCTCCACAGTAGCGCGGCGCTACTGGGACATCTCCGCATCGGATACTCTTCAGGCGCAGACAGGCGATGTGCTGGCGCTGGAGGAGTATCAGCAGACCTCCCTGCTGGATGCGTATGAAGCTGGGGATGTTGTCAGCATAGACTATTGCAGGTATGCCGTCTCCGTTGACTGGGAAGAGGACGCGCCCGCGTCTGATGATTTGGACGAATCTTATAGCTATGATGTGGCTTATAGCTATGATGTGGAGCTGACCGCAGAGCAGAAGGAGCTTCTGTGGAGCACCTTCCTGACGGAGCTGTACAGCGAGGACTTCAACTACGGCTCCACGGAAGAAGATATCGACCCGGATGAGGACGGCTATGAAGAGGACTGCTACATCAACATGGACGCCATCCAGCGGGAGGACTTCTCCCCGGAGCTGCTGGCCCTGTTGGAGCAGGAACTGGACAATGACGCGGAGCTGGTGACATCCATCACCGGCAGGAGCTACTGGGTGCCGGCCTGCTGCACGGAGACCCGCCAGCTGATGCGGGAGTACGCCGCCGCCGCTGACGCAGAAGCGGAGTAAATTGAACCCACCCCTCAGCCTAATGGCTGAGGGGTGGGTTTTTTGTTCTGTTCGGCTGTTTTTAGCTTGTTAGGATTATTTGACAATGTTGTCAAATATCTATTGCGTATTTTGCAAAAGGTGCTATAATAGGGCTATCCGTTTGAGTTCATACAAACGATTCCATCAAGAAGGAGGCTTAAACGTGGGAAACACTTTGATGATTTTAGAGGTCTCACGGAAGCAGGATTACATCTTCGCCAGAAAAGAGTTGCGGGAGAACGCCCTTCGGTCGCGGCAAATCAACTACGTCACCAGCAGCAGCTTCTTTCAGGACGTAGCGAAAAAGGCGGCGGAAAGAGAGACAGAACCGCTGTACTGCGAAGAGGAAAATCTGGTCTACGCCGGCGGCGGCCATACGATTTTGCAGTTTTCGTCCCAGGAAAAGGCGGTCGCCTTTGCCCGCTGTGTGACGGAGGAGACCATGCGGCGCTATCAGAGCATGGAGATTTTCGTCAAGACCATGCCCTATGACCAGAACAAAACCCCTGGCGAGAACCTGCAAGCGCTGTCCGAAGCCTTGGAGCGGAAGAAGGCGCTACGGCAGGCGTCCTTCCGCCAGGGCAGCTTTGGTGTGGAGGCGCTGGATAAGGAAAGCCTGCTGCCAAAGCTGGACAAGGACGGGGAAGACGATGAAGTGAAAGATTTTACCCCGCTGAATGGATGGAAGCGGGACGGGTGGGAGTATCCTGTCCTGATGGACAAGCTGGCGGGGGAGGACAATTTTGTCGCCGTCGTCCACATCGATGGCAACGCCATGGGCAAACGGGTGTCCGCTCTCTATGACCAGCGCGAGGCGGCGGACTGGGAGCAATGCTGTGAAAAGCTCCGGCGCTTTAGCACGGGGATTCAGGAGGACTTTGAAGCCGCGTTTAACGATATGGTTCAAACGGTGATTGACAGCGACCTGAAGCCGGAAAAGCCGAACCTACCGGTGCGCCCCGTCATCCTTGCCGGGGACGATGTATGCTTTGTCACTGCCGGAAATATCGGTCTGGAGTGCGCCAGGGTGTTTCTGGAGAAGCTGGCTGAAAAGAAAAACACGGTGGACAAGAAAGCATATTCCGCCTGCGCCGGTGTGGCCATCGTCCACGAAAAGTACCCCTTCCACCAGGCCTATGACCTGGCGGAGGAGCTTTGCTCCAACGCCAAACGGTTTGGCGCAGAACTGGATAAAAACGGCGCTGTGTCTGCCATGGACTGGCATATCGAATTTGGCCAGCTCAAGGACAGCCTGGCCGAGCTGCGGAAGGATTATGAAACAGAGGACGGGAACCGGCTGGAGCTGCGCCCGGTGGTGGTTTGCGCGCCAGACGGCGTAGACCTGACACCAGCGAATGTGCGCAACTATACGTCCTTCCGTATAATGTGCGAGGCCATGCAAAGGGAGTATGGGAAAATCGCCCGGGGAAAACTCAAAGACCTGCGAACCGCCCTCCAGCAGGGAAAGGTGGAGAGCGAATTTTTCCTGCATGATAAGCAAATCAGGGATTTGCTGTATCACGGGTTTGAAGCGGAATTTAACACGCCGGAAGCGCGGAATGCGAAATATCAGGAGATGTTAAAAGACGGTGGTAAGCTGGAGAAGAACGCCTTCGTCCAAATCGGCGACACGGAGCGCTGCCTGTTCTTTGACGCCATTGAACTGATCGACCACTGCCGCTTTTTGAACGAGAAGGCCAAAGAGAAGGAGGGAGAGAACGCATGAGTGAACGGAAAACGCTGCGCGTCACGATGGAGTTGCTGTCGGATACGATTTTTGGCTCAGGGTTTAGCATCCCCGGCGGCGAGGATGTTGCAGTGTGCATAGACGGACAGGGCTACCCCTATTTGAAGGGCAGCACCTTCAAGGGCCTGCTGCGGGAGAGCCTGGAAAACTGGATGGACTGGACTGACGGCAGCCTGGAAACGGTCAACACGTTGCTGGGCGCAGAGAAGTGGAACGGCAGGACTGACGGCCGCCGCGTCCAGGTCACCGCGCTGACGCTGGCGGACAAACCGACGGACCCGGCGGAGTGCTTTGCCCTGCGCACCTTCACCAGCCTGGAGGACGGCATCGTGAAGGAGGATACCCTCCGCACCGCCTCTTGCGTCCGCGCCGGGCGGAGCTTTTCAGGGGAACTGACCTGTGACGCCGGAGACGTGGCGCTAATGAAAAACGTGCTGATGGCCATCAAATGGGCGGGTACCATGCGCAGCCGGGGGTTCGGTGCGGTAAAGGTAACGGTCAGCGGTGAGAAGAAGGTAGCCGGATGCAGACCGGGCTGTGGGGAGGGCGGATGTGTTCGGTACCGTCTGCACACGGAAGCGCCGGTGTTCGTGACGAACCTGAGCCGCAGCCGGAGCAACAGCTATGAGACCCGCGGATATATCCCGGGCTCCGCTGTCCGGGGCATGGTGATGAGCGAGCTGGCAGCCCGTATGCCGGAGTGGTTCCAGGCCCACAGGGCGGCGCTGCTGTCAGACCAGACCCGATTCCTGGACGCCGTACCCGTGGTGGGAGATTTGGTGCCGCTGCCCTCCATCAAGGGTTTCTATGAGGACAAGGATGAGACGGATTTTGTCTCCGTACTAATGACGGATGGGAAGGTTCGGGCTGGCTATAAGCGGGCGAAGCTGGGAACCTTCTGCGCCCTGGAGAAGGACACCGTGCGCTACTGGAGCGCGGAGACCGACGGCGTCACCCGTATCCAGCGCAATGTGAACGACGAGAACAAAAACACGGAACCCTTCCAGAACCGCTACCTCTCGGCGGGGCAGGACTTTGAAGGGTACATCCTGGCGGACGACCCGGCGGTGATGGAAAAACTCACGACTGCCCTGACGGACACTGTCTGGCTGGGTGCAGACCGGTATGAGGGCTTTGGCAAGTGTACGGTCACGTGGCCGGAGGCCGTCCGGCAGCCCACATGGCTCGACGAATACGGCTGTCAGGAGTCAGAGGGAAACGTGCTGTATCTGTTGGCCATCTCCCCGGTGACTATGCTGAACAGCTGCGGTGAACCCTGCGGCATCGACACTCAGCGCCTGGCGGAGCTGCTGGGGGTGGAGACGGTGACGATCACCGTATGCAGCACCTCCCTGGCGGAGTTCGGCGGCTATAACCGGGCCTGGGAAAGCCGCATCCCCGCCGTCCAGATGTACGACCGGGGGAGCGTTTTCCGCATTGAATGCAGTACGTCGCCCTCCCTGGACGCGGTGCGGAAGGTGGAATTACAGGGCCTGGGCATCCGCAGAGCCGAGGGCTTCGGCCAGGTGCTGTTCCTGAGCAAAAGTCGCTTCGAGGCGCTGCAACACAAGGCAGCCTGGCAGAAAGAGGAGCAGCGCACTGCCTCCACCGTGGGCGACCTCCGGCGGGCACGTTACCGCTGGGTCATGCAGGAAAGCGAACGCATCAGAAGGGCCAGGCGGGAGGATGACCTGTCCGACAGTCAGCTTGGCACGATTCAGGCGCTCTGTGAGAAAGCCATCGCCAACATCGCCAATAAAGGTGTTTCTGACAAGAACAAAGGCGCTTATGCCGAACTGAATCAGCATTTGGAACACAACTGCAAAGACAGGGGGCCCAAGCACGGCAAACGGTTCGGGGAAATCAAAACGCTGATAAACAAGGTGCTCGAAACGCCGCTGGCGGAGACCCTCGGCGTCCCCTGTGCGAAGGAAAGGGACTCCACGGAGGAACGGCTGAGGCTGCTTTGCCTGCTGTTTGACTACAGCCGCAAAAAGGCAGACGAAAAGGAGGCATCGGGACAGTGAGCGGGAAGGAGGAAAAAACAGTGCAGGCGACTTTCACCTATGCGGTGCGCTATCGGGTTTACGCCACCTGCCGGACGCCGCTGCGCACCGGCGGGGCGGATGGCGATACGGAGTTGGTGCTGACAAATTCCAAGGGCAGGCCGATGATTCAGGGCAGCTCCCTGGCCGGAGCCATGCGGGCCTGGGTGCAGCAAACCCACGGCACGGCCATGGCAGAGGCGCTGTTCGGCTCCCAGAAGCGGGCGGGCCACCTCATCGTCTCGGACGGAACGTTCAACAAGGACTTCGAGCAGAGCGTGCGCCCCCGGCTGAAAATTGACCCCAAAACCGGCAGCGCAGCTGAGGGGCAGAAATTCGACCTGGCGCAAATCAACGCCGGGGCGAGCTTTCACTTTACGCTGACCTGGCTGGGCCAGGGGGACAACACGGCAGAGCGGGGTGCGCTGGAGGAGACCCTGGCCGCCCTCAATGAAGGCGAAATCTACCTGGGCGGACAAAAGAGCAACGGCTTCGGCAGGGTCGTGCTGGCGGTGAAAAAGCAGACCTATGACATGAAGCAGGAGCAGGGCCGAACGGCATGGCTACAGATGGAAGCAAGTGAGCTGGAGGACATGGCCGCGCCGCAGGCCAGCAAAACCCCACCAGAACTGACCCTCCCCAAAGAGCGGAAGCAGCCCCGCGTCACCTTCACCCTGACGGGGACGGCGGACAGCATCCTGGTGAAGTCCTCCGCTGTGGAATACGGCAAGGAGGGCCATAGCTGCACCCCAAACCTGGCGGAACGGGAACACCCTCTCCCGCCGAAGTCTGCCGACGGAACGCAGGAGCAGGAGAACAGGGGCACCCCCATCCTCCCCGGCTCCTCGGTCAAAGGGGCTGTCCGCGCCCAGGCAGAGCGCATCGCCCAGCGCACCGGGCGGGAGGCGCTGGTGGAGGAGCTGTTTGGCCGCGGCTCTATCGAAACGGACAACGGCAAGGCCGGGCGGCTTCGCTTCGAGGATGCGAAGCTGGAGGAAGCCCAGCCCCAGAAAATCACCCGCATCCGCATCAACCGCTTTACCGGCGGCGTGATACGCGCCGGGCTGTTCAAGGAGGAGCCGCTAAAGAGCAAGGTCACGCTGACCATCACCGCGCCTGCGGACTGCAAGGAGGGCTGCGCTCTGCTGCTGTACGCCCTGCGGGATCTGGGCCTGGGTCTGTATAACCTGGGCAGCGGCGGAGCCATCGGCCGGGGCTATCTCAACGTAAAGACGCTTACGGCGGAGAGCGTAGACCGCACGGTCACGCTGACCTTCTCCGAGGGCGGAGGCTACACGGTGTCTGACCCGGACGGGCTGGCGGCGGAGTGGATGAAGGCATGGAAGGAGGCTGCCAAATGAACGAGACGTATCCGAACAAGGAGTACCCGGTGAAGGTGGAACTGCTATCGCCGGAGGAGGCGCTGGAGCGGGGCAGGCAGCTGCCCTATGCGCTGATACGCTGCTACAGCAGCGTGACCCTGGGGGAGACGCCCGAGCACATCGCCCTGGAGGAGGTGCTGGAGGCCCGCTTCTTTAACGCCACGGAGGAGGTGCGGCTGTTCCGGCAGGAGGGCGCGCTGCGGGGCGCAGCCTGTGAGCAGGTGGGCGAGGAAGGCTACCTGGAGGAACGTTACAAGCTGGCCAATGACAAGCGCTTCGGAGAAAAACTGACCGTCCGCCGCGACCTGTGGGCGGACGAGGACGGGCAGACCTATGTGGTGGCCACCCGTCTGGCAGGCTGGCAGGGAGGTGCAGCAAATGAGCAATGAAGAGAAGAGAATAAACAAGGTTCACGCCCCTTATAACTTTGTGCCGTTTTCCAACAGCATCCTGTTTCCCTATGATACTGCGGATGACCTCCCCAGCCACGGCGAGTGGGACGCAACGCGGAAAACGGGGGAAATCGAAATCCGAATGAAGGCGGAGACGCCGGTCTTTGTCTCCGACGGGGACAAGGATAACCCCAGCTTCTTCCGCACCCCCGCCGGGAAGTTGGCGCTGCCCGGCTCCACCATCCGGGGCATGGTGCGGGAGAATATGCAGATCCTCGGCTTCGGCCTCGTCCGGGAGGAGGACGTGGGGGACACCCAAATCTTCTTCCGGGAAATCGCGGCAGGCAAGGGTAGCGCGGCTAGAAGGCTAAAGGAGTACTATGATATTGCTATGGGCCTCAAACCACAAGAGGACGAAACCAAAGCAGAACTGGAAACCGCTTCCACGCAAAGAGGCGTCCGAGCCGGGTATCTGCGCAAGGAAGGGGAACGGTATCGCATTATCCCGACCCAGGGCCAGCCCCTGGGGGCGTATTTTCGGATTTCCAGAAAGGACGAACTAGCGCAGCCGTTCCGCAACAAGTATACTCAGTCAATGGAGGTCTTTTATCGGGAACACGGTGGAACGGTGACGGCACTCCGGTGGGCGCAAGGCGATTGCCCGAAGGGCATGAAGCACGGTTTTCTGTTACTCACAGGAAAGGCAGTCAATATCAACTCCATCTATCTGTTCCCTGACCCGGCCCCGGCAGCAAAGGGCATCCCGTTGAAGGAGAAAGATGTTATCGCCTACGATGAGGACTGGGAACGCCGGAAAAACGTGTTAAAACCTGCCGAGTTTTGGGAGCTTCCGAAGAAGGACGGCGCAGAGGGACAGAAGCCTGTCTTTTACCTGGAGGATGGCGAACACGTTTACTGGGGTATGACCCGCTTCCTGCGCATCGGCCACCGCTACCCCCTGTCCTACGGCCTGCCGAAAGGGCAGAAGAAAGCAGCGGAGGCGGCGGAGAAGGACGGCAGGCTGGACTATCCCCGGGCCATCCTGGGCTACGCCGAGGACAAAAAGGCTTACCGCTCCCGGGTGTCCTTCGGCGACCTGGAGTTCGACACAGGCACAGCCGAGGAGGGGGAGCCGGTCCCCATGGTTTTGGGCGAGCCGAAGCCCAGCTTTTACCCCGGCTACGCCTATGGGAAGAACAATACCAACGCCGTTCGCCATTACTCCGACGGGGACTTCCAGCTGCGGGGCTATAAGCTGTACTGGCTGAAACGGGAGGCAAAGTCCCCCGGCGGCGGAAAGCAATCGGTCACGACTACGCTGCGGCCCCTGTCGAAGGGGGCGACGTTCCGGGGCGTTATCCGCTTCAAAAACCTGACTGAGGCGGAGCTGGGGCTGCTGCTGTGGTCGCTCCGGCTGGATGATAACTGCTTCCAGAGCGTGGGGATGGGCAAGCCCTACGGTTATGGCCGGATGACGCTGACCATCGAACGGATGGCGGAATACGACCCGGACAGCTCCTATGACGGCTCCCTTTCCCCCACCTGGAAGGAGATAGATGAGGAGACGATGAAACAGTACATCCGCATCTATGACGATGCGGCGTGTAAAGCGCTGGCTGAGGCCACCAATGGAAACCCGAAACGCAGTATTCGCGCCTATTCGGAGATTCAGGACTTCTTCTATATGAAGCAGACGCTGCATGAAGCAGACGCTGCAACGCGGGCGGGAGTTTTCCTACATGAGCCTGGATAGACGGGAGTATCAGAACGTCCGGTCGCCGCTGCCCACAGTGCGGCAGTACCGCAACCATGAGGTGGACATCGACACCAGCCCCGAACCGTCAAGCCAGACGGCAAAACCGGCAGCCAAAAGCGGCGGCGGTTCCAACGCCCGGTATGGCACGGCCCAGGGCGGGGGGAACCGGAACCAGAACCGGAACAAAAGTAACGGCGGAGGCAAGGGCAATCACCAGGGCCCAAAAAATGGCTGGAACCCAGAACAAGAACCGGAACAGGGATGAGAGGTAGCCTATGCTGACGCGATACACCCTTACCCTCCAGCCGAACCGCCCCTGCCGGCCCCAGGCGGAGTGGGCCTACGGGCTGTATGCCGCCCTGCTGGAGCTGGCTCCGGCGGACTTCGCCAGCCGCGCCCACGAGGACGGGGCCACGCCGGTCAGCCAGTTCCTCGTCCCCCAGCAGGACGGGGGGCTGCGCTGGACGGTGAGCCTGCTGGGGGAGGAGGCGGAGGCTCTGCTCTCCCCCGTGCTGGCGGACTGCCCGCCCCTGACGCTGACCCGCCAGCGGGTGACGCTGACCGCCGCCGCTACCGCCTGGGAGCGGGTGGACAGCGTGGACGCCCTGTTCCGCCGGGCCGCCGGTGGGACGGGGGCGTGGCGCCTCCGCTTCCGCACCCCCACCGCCTTCAAGAGCCGGGGGGAGTATCTGACCCTGCCCACCCAGCGGCTGATTTTGCAGAGCCTGATGAAGCAATGGAACGGCTGCTTCCCCGCCTGCCCCATCGAGGATGAGGACGGCGGAGGGCTGGAGGCCATGGCCTCCGGCCTGCGCTGCCGGGGCTTTCAGCTGCGGGACAGGGGCTACCGGCTGAAGGGTACCCTCGTCCCCGGCTTTGTGGGGGAGCTGACGCTGGAGAACCGCCTCTCCGGCTTCCACCGGGAGCTGGCGGACGCGCTGCTGCTGTTCTCCGGCTGCGCCGGAGTGGGCATCAAGACCGCCCTGGGCATGGGCGGCGTGACCCTGGGCCGGTGACAGCGCGAACCCCCGCCGGAGTTCTCACCCCGGCGGGGGCATGGCCGGGAGGGTTCGCGCCGGGTTCTCCCCCGTTTTGGGGGAATTTGGGCGAAAAACCCTTGCCCTCCCCCGCCCGGCGTGGTATACTGGATGCAGAATTGCCAAACATGAGGCCCCTTCCGGGGCGCAAACCTGTCAGGGTTTGCCAGCGCAGCTCACACCCCACGCGGGGACGGCAACTGGATACTTCTGCCTCATCCTGAGACAAGGCATAGCGCAGCTCACACCCCACGCGGGGACGGCAACCCCTCGGTAAGACCCGTAGTGTTGCAGGTAGCCGGAGCGCAGCTCACACCCCATGCGGGGACGGCAACTACAGACGCTTATTATCTTCCGGCGTTGCCTCGAGCGCAGCTCACACCCCACGCGGGGACGGCAACACAATACCTTTGTTACCAGGGGGTTTAGAAGGAGCGCAGCTCACACCCCATACGGGGACGGCAACGTGGCTGATCAGCTTGTCCTTGCCGGTCAGCCCCGCAGCGCAGCTCACACCCCACACGGGGACGGCAACGGGCTGTTCGTCCAGTAGAGGGAGTAGCAGTTGCCAGCGCAGCTCACACCCCACGCGGGGACGGCAACAGGGTATTTCCCCCGCCAAATCCAGTTGTCCCCCAGCGCAGCTCACACCCCATACGGGGACGGCAACTGGTAGTAAGTTTCGCGACA
The DNA here is from genome assembly GCA_020860385.1 of Clostridiales bacterium. GTDB lineage: Bacteria > Bacillota > Clostridia > Oscillospirales > Oscillospiraceae > Onthomonas. The sequence goes on along the minus strand of JAJBUK010000039.1, from coordinate 46,385 downwards.
ACACGGCACGTCTAACAGCGCAGCTCACACCCCACGCGGGGACGGCAACACCTTCATACACGGGCAATCCCGATTCAGTTACCACAGCGCAGCTCACACCCCATGCGGGGACGGCAACAAGTCCGTTTAGGCCCTCCGACAGCTTTGTACCAAGTGCAGCTCACATCCCCTACGGGGACGGCAACGTATAGCAAAGATTAGTAAAACTAATGTGAAAAGAGTGCAGTTCACACCCCATACGGGGACGGCAACTCTGCTTTCTGGTAGCAGTCAACGTTACACAGATGGAGCGCAGCTCACACCCCACGCGGGGACGGCAACGGTCTCCCCCTCCATCAGGCGCATCAGCTCCTCCCGGAGCGCAGCTCACACCCCACGCGGGGACGGCAACTATGTCGGATTTGAACCGTCCGTACGTTTTCCCACCCAGCGCAGCTCACACCCCACACGGGGACGGCAACACTCCTTCCGCTGTATGACAAGCTCGTTTCTTAGAGCGCAGCTCACACCCCATACGGGGACGGCAACGGGAAATACTGGAAGTTAGTGGTCATCCGTTCGCAGCGCAGCTCACACCCCATGCGGGGACGGCAACTTCGGAGTTCGTTCCAACTCCACCAGAACTCGCAGCGCAGCTCACACCCCTTACGGGGACGGCAACGGCTTGCCGCTCTGGCTCACCCGATAGCGCCCAAACAGCGCAGCTCACACCCCACACGGGGACAGCAACGTGATTTCGCACCCGCAGGCGGCGTATCCAGCAGCGCAGCTCACACCCCACGCGGGGACGGCAACACAAGCTCCGCGCTGTCCAGGTAGCAGAAACCGAGCGCAGCTCACACCCCATACGGGGACAACTCTGCCCTGGGCAAAAAAACACTGTAAAACCGCTGAATCACGGTTGTGACTCAGCGGTTTTCCGGTTTGCCTTTTTTGGGGGCCTGCTGCGCGGCGCAAAAAAAACAGCCGCCCCAAACGGGGCGGCTGTGTGCGATGGTGGGGTTATGGAGTTTATTGCTGGAAGTCGAGGTGTTTCAACCCTGTCAGGATAGCATACTTGACATCTTCTGCATTGGTTTCGTCTGGTATTTTATAGTGGCCTTCTTCTGCCAGGTACTTGTTCAATGCTTGCTGATTTTCCTGCGCCTCATCACTGGCATGATTCACCATGTTCCGCAGAGCGCGAATGTACAAATAGTCCATTGTAATGGTGCGCAACTGTTCCACTGAGCAGAGAGCTTTAAAATTGGACTGGGGCAGCGCCTTTTCAAAATTCTTTAGCGTGATAAGATAATCCCCCTCTTTTTCCTTTGCGGCTTTATAGGCATCCTTCCCATAAGCACCTGCATACCAGCCGTGTCCTATGTTGAGGAATTGGGTATAGAATCGGGCCTCCCCTTCCGTATCGTAATTTGGGTAATTCTTCATGTTGATTGGCGGTGTCTTGGGTTTGACGGCGAGAATATCCGTCCGCTCGTTCATAATGTAAGCGGGAATCCGCTCCCGATAAAGGGTCAGCGCCTGTTGAATCATGTCGCTCTCCGCACACCATTGGATAAGGGACGGAATCGTCATTTCTTCGCCAAACTTGTTCCGGAACGCGGGCAGGAGCGCCTTGAGCAGCGGGTCGTTGCACTCCTTTGCGTCCCTCAAAGCCTGATTGAACGCCGTTATCTGCCCCGGCACCAGGTTGGAGCGGCAAAGGGTGATGCTCTGCCAGAGTTTATCCACCGCGTCCAGCAGCGCCGTGATTCTGTCGTCGAGGGGGCGGCCCTCATAGTAGCTGCGCAGGGCGCGGACGTTGCCAAAGGAGGTCAGATTCTGCATTCCGTCAATCAGGTCAAAGACTTGCAGCATTTCCGTTACGTCCTCAACATTTTGCCGCTCTCTGCCCTGCTGATAGTTGCTATACACGGCGCAGGCCGTGTTCACGCCCTTATAGGTCAGGGCGCGGCTGATGAGCATCAGGTACATCATTGCATTGCGGAAGCCGCCGGTGACATCCAACAGGATTTCATCCGCATCTCCGATGCGTTCCAGAATGACCGGAAGGATTTCCTGAATAGGGGTGTCATTTTCAAGCGAAATGGATGTGATTGTGACCTCACGCTTCAAATCTGCCAGAAAACTACGAATGGTGTTTTTGAATAACTCCCACGCCGTGTCCTTTGCATCCCGCGTCACAAGGCACAGGATTTCAGAAACGTCCGGGTTCTCCCGGAGCAGATATTGCACTGGTGCCTCGTTAGTCTGGAGACCATAAACAGCCTCCCCTTCCGGGCAATCGTAGGGTTGCGGAGGGTTGTTGCGATTATTGAGGTTGAATCTACTTAAAAACAGAATAATTTTCTTCTCTTTTGCCATAAGTCCTCCTATGAATGGGCGGCGGGTATACTCCGCCTGAATGGATGGAGAGGGACGGCGCATCGGCGATTTTTCACAAATCCCACGCTATGGGTACGCCTCTTTTTGATGCACCTGACAACACTATACCACGGCATCTGGCAAAAGACAACCACTTTCTTCCAAATTCGACAAAAAGCCGGGGCTGCTAACCGGTTGCCTTTTCCCGCCCGGCGTGCTATACTGTCAGCAGGATTTTCAGTAATTTTATCGCCGCAAGAAGAACAGCCGCCCTGTTTGGGGCGGCTGCCAAAGCAAATTTATAAGGAGGGCGACGTTATGTCACAGAACCACCCGGAAAAAACCGTGCTATGGATTTCCAGGCACACCATGACGCCGGATCAGCTGGCGGATTTGGAGCGCATTATGGGCGGCCCCGTCCGGCTGCTGGTCTGGGCGGATACGGTGAGCAGCATGGAGGAGCTGCGGCCCCTGCTGGAGCAGGCGGACGCGGTGGCGGCGGTGCTGCCCCTGGAGAAGCTGGCCCAGCTGCTGGAGATGGCCGGGGAGAAGCCGGTACTCCAGGGCATCTCCCGCCGCGTGCCCACAGGCCGCACGGTTCAGCTGGCCGACGGCCGGACGGAGCAGGAGTTCGCCTACGTCCACGAAGGCTGGCAGCAGCTGTTGGAGGTTCGCGTCAGGACAAAGCGGTTGTGACCGCCGCAAGGAAGTCCCCGTCAGGGCTGTTTGGGGCAAAACGGGCTGACAGGCAAACTATCAGTGGAAGAACCTGACCATGGGCAACCTGGTGCTGGCCGTCCGTATGCCGGTCTATCTGACCCTGTAGCACTCTGAGGAGCCCCTCACCGGCGGCGGAGCAGCCGCAGCCGAACGTCACAACTCCTCGCGGGCCGCTTCCCCGGCGCACACCGAATATTGCCCCCCGCTGTTTCCTCGTGACCCCGCACGCCTGGGTGCCTTCCCTGGCGCGCGGGATTTTTGCGCTGACTGGGGGGACAGTGTTCCACCGGATGAAGCGGCTTTTTACCCCATGTTTTCCTTCATAAACGCTTCGATTTTATCGAAGGGGATCACATCCATCCGGTCATACAGGTCGGTATGCACCGCGCCGGGGATGATGAGCAGCTCCTTATTGTCGCCGGTGAGCTTTCGGAAGGCATCCCGGCTGAAATAGCAGGAGTGGGCCTTCTCGCCGTGGATGACCAGGACGGCGGAGCGGATCTCCTGGCTGTACTGCAAGATGGGCATATTCATAAAGGACTGGCAGCCTGTCACGTTCCAGCCGCCGTTGGAGTTCAGGCTGCGGGGATGATAGCCCCGCTTCGTCTTGTAATAATCATAGTAGTCCTTCACGAAGAAGGGGGCGTCCTCCGGCAGCGGGTCCACCACGCCGCCGCCCAGGGCGTAGGTGCCGCTCCTGTAATCGGCGGTGCGCTGGGCGCAGAGGGCCTTGCGCTTTTCATAGCGGGCCTCCTCGCTGTCCTCGCTGTCAAAGTAGCCGTTGGCGTTGACGCGGGTCATGTCGTACATGGTGGAGGAGACGGTAACTTTGATGCGGGTGTCCAGCGCCGCCGCGTTCAGGGCCATACCGCCCCAGCCGCAGATGCCGATGATGCCGATGCGCTCCGGGTCAACGTTGCCCTGGACGGAGAGGAAGTCCACCGCCGCCATGAAGTCCTCGGTGTTGATGTCCGGGGAGGCCATATAGCGGGGCGTGCCGCCGCTCTCACCGGTGTAGGAGGGGTCAAAGGCCACCGTCAGGAAGCCCCGCTCCGCCATGGTCTGGGCGTACATGCCGGAGGACTGCTCCTTCACCGCGCCGAAGGGGCCGCAGACGGCGAGGGCGGGGAGCCTGCCCTGTGCGTCCTTCGGCTCGTAGAGGTCGGCAGCCAGGGTGATGCCGTAGCGGTTGTGGAAGGTCACCTTCCTGTGGTTCACCTTGTCGCTTTTGGGGAACACCTTGTCCCACTCCATTGTCAAATTCAACTTTTCTTTCATGTTAATTGCCTCGCTTTCTAAAATAGTTACAAAACTTGCACTGTCGCTTATTCCAGCGAAAATGTGACCGTCACATCGCCGCCGCCCAGCGCTTCTTCCCAGCCAGTCAGGTCGTCGATATGGCCCAGCCGGGTGTAGCTCCAGGAATTGGAGCCGTAGAATATCACGATTTGATTGCCGTTGTAGAGGACAATATCCCCCGCCTGAGTTGTCGTCTGGCTGTCGCTGGTGGGCAGGCTGGTTCCAAGAGGGCCAACCTTCTCAAAGCCGGAATAGTCGTTCATCTCAATCACAACAGGGGCCTCTTCCATCATTGCCACGAGGGCGTTGACCGCCTCATTTTCCTCCAGCGTGGCGGTAAACACGCTGTCTCCGATTTGAACCTTCATGTGCAACGCTTCCTCCTTATCAGGGGCTGATACGGCAGCCTCCTTTTCTATGGCATCGGTTGATGCTGCAACCTCGGAAACAGAGCTATCCGCATTACCCTCCTGCGTATCGGAGCAGCCGCTGGCGGAAACCAACGCGCAAAGCAGCAGGGCCACCGCAACCAGCTTTCTCATTTCCCAAAAACCTCGCAAATCACCTTCATCCGCTCGCTCTGGCGGACATGGAAGGGGCAACGGCTGTCACAGTGGCCACAACCGATACAGTCCCCGGCGGTTTTCTCCAGCGTCAGATAGTGTTCCCTCGCCAGGTTGTCCCCCAGCATGGCCAGGTCATAATATTTATTGATGAGCGCAATATCGAGGCCCGCAGGGCATGGGTGACAGTGCTTGCAGTAAACGCAGGCCCCTTCGGATTCTTTGGGCGTATATCCGGCAATCACAGAATAGTCCTTCTGTTCCTCCGGCGCATGGAAATAGTCCAGCACCTCCATCAGCTCCGCCTCGCTGCCGTATCCGGGAACGACGGTCAGCACTCCCGGCTTATCCAGGGCGTACTGAATACACTGATGCTTCCCGAGGGCCACGCCGAAGGGGGATTGCTCCGCGTCCAGAAGCTGACCGCCGCAGAAGGGCTTCATCACAACGATGCCGACGCCCTCCTTTTCACAGCGGCGGTACAACGCGTAGCGTTCGCTGCTGCTGCCGATGGCGTAGTCCCCCTGTCCGTAGTCATACAGCGGATTAATGCTGAACATCAGAACGTCCAGAATCCCCATATCCAGGACTCTGTGGGCTATGGCCGGAGTGTGGGAGGACATTCCGATGTGGCGGACGACACCCTTCTTTTTCAGTTCCAGGATATAGTCCAGCACACCGTTCCTGATGTAGGTGTTCAAATCCTTCTCCTCATCCATGCAGTGGATAAAGCCGAAATCGATGTAGTCTGTCCGCAGCTTCTCCATCTGCCATCGGACGGATTCCTTTATCTTTTTCAGGCTGGTCGTCCAGCCGTATTCCCCGGAGGTGTAGTCCGCGCCGAAATGAACCTGCAAATAGACCTGTTCCCGTCTCCCCTCCAGGGCTTTCCCGTAGGCGTCAAAAATCGTCGCATGGCCGCCTGCCATATCGAAATAGTTGACGCCGTGTTCCATGGCGGACCGGACGGTTGTAATGATCTCCTGCTCCGGGCGCGCCCCGATGACGGAGGACCCCATTCCGATGACGCTGATTTTCTCGCCCCCGTGGGGCAAACTGCGATACTCCATTTGCGTCTCCAATCTTTTCTGTATCTCAATGTAAAACGCCGTACTGGCTGTCGTCCACGGCCTCCAGCCACTCGTTGGAGGCGTTCTCCCCCGGCACCTCCACCGCCAGATGGGAGAACCAGCTGTCCGGCGCGGCGCCGTGCCAGTGCTTCACGCCGACGGGGATGTTGATGCAGTCGCCGGGCTTCATCTCCACAGCCTCCTTGCCCCACTCCTGGTAGTAGCCCCGTCCGGCCACGCAAATCAGAATCTGACCGCCGCCTTTATCGGCATGGTGGATGTGCCAGTTGTTGCGGCAGCCCGGCTCAAAGGTCACGTTGCAGATGCCCACCTGACTGGTGGACACTGGGGCGAGGTAGCTCTGCCCGATGAAGTACCGGGCATAGGCGTCGTTGGGCGCGCCGATGGGGAACACCATCTCGGCGGCGTGGGCCTCCTTTGCGCTGGCGGGCTGGGCATCCTCCGCCCAGACCTCTTTCGCCAGGTAGAACACCGCCCAGGCTTTGGGCCAGCCCACATAGAAGGCGGCATGGGTGATGATGGCGGCGATTTCCGCCTTCGTCACCCCGGCCTTCTTCGCGTTCTTCAGGTGATAGTTCAGTGAGGAATCAGTGATGCCGGAGGACATCAACGCTACCACGGTGATGATGCAGCGGGTCTTGTGGTCGATGTCATGGTTATTCCAGTTCTCACCGAACAGCACGTCGTCATTGAAGTGGGCAAAGTCCGGGGCGAAGTCGCCCAGGGTGCTGCGCCCTGCGGTCTGTGTGATTTTTTCCATGGTAATACCTCCGTCTTATGGTCTGATAAACTGTGTGTCCTGAGTAGGAACGCCCTCTTCGTCAGAGTGATAGCGCTCGACGCGCATATGCAGGTCGTACTTCTCCCGCAGCCGGGCAATGGTTTCCATCATAGGGGAGGCGTGGTGCGCATCCAGCGCCGCCTGGTCGTCCCAGGCGTCGATCAGCAGTACGGTCTCCGGGTCGTCCATGGGGAAGAAATACTCATAGCGGAGGTTTCCCTCCTCGGCCCGTATCTGCTCCACCGTGCCGCTGGATAGCATTTCCTGGGCGAATTTCCTGGCGTTTCCGCCCCGTCCGGTGTAATAGAGGTTGACTGCGATTGCCATATGCGCCTCCTCACACCGTCTGAACCCACTTTTTCAGGCTCGCCTCGGAGGCGCTGCCGGGCAGGAGCTTGCCGGTCACAATGACCGTATCCGGCGAGACGGACGCTTTCAGCACGTCCGCCGTCCGGCCAAAGCCGCTGCCGCCGGAGGTGGCGAAGAGGACGATTTTCTTCCCGGAAAAGTCATAGCACTCCAGGAATGTGTTGATGATGGTGGGCGCGACGCCCCACCAGATGGGGAACCCCAGAAAGACGGTGTCATACCCGGCGATGTTGGCGTCCTGGTCGGCCAGCGCCGGACGGCTGGACAGGTTGCTCATCTCCACCGAGCTGCGGGAGTGCTTGTTCGTCCAGTCCAAATCGGCGGCGGTGTAAGGCGCTTCCGGCCTGATTTCATACAGGTCCGCGTCTGTCGCCTGGGCCAGCCGCTTCGCCACGCCTGCGGTGACGCCGCTGGCCGAAAAATATGCTACTAACGTTTTGCTTGTCATATCAGTGTCCTCCTTGTCTTTTTCGTCGGTTGCAGCGTATAAATCAGGTAGTCCACCTGGTCCACCAGCTGCTGCTGGCCGTGGAGCTCTTCCATCAGCGTCGCCCGAACCTTCTTGAGCAGGCGCAGCTTTTGCTCCGGCGTCTTTTCTCCTGATTCCAGCATTGCTTCAATTTCCGTGATGGTCATGGTCATCCCCCCTGTCTGATAATAGGAAATTTGAATGGCCTGCCTTCCAGGCTTTTCTGCTTCTATTATAACGCCCCATCGCTTTAATATCAAATGCCTAATTCCGATAGCCAGCCATGCCTGAAAAGCATTTTACCTGTGCTACAAATCACCTCCATGCAAACAAAAAACCAGACGAACGGTCTCCCGTTCGTCTGGTATTCTTTTGCTGAGGGGTTATGCTGCGGGCTGCCAGGGGCAGCGGAGGGGGTTAATACTGCTCTTCGTCCTGGAGGGCGTTCATGCCTTCCTCGCCGGTGCGGATTTTGACCACGTTCTCCACATCGTAGACGAAGATCTTGCCGTCGCCGTAGTGGCCGGTGTACAGCACCTTCTTGGCGGTGTCGATGATGGTCTCCACCGGGATGGTGCTGACCACCACCTCCACCTGCATCCGGGGCAGCAGGGTGGCTTCATGCACAACGCCGCGGTAGTACTCGGGGCGGCCCTTCTGGACGCCGCAGCCCAGGACGTTGGTGACGGTCATGCCGGTGACGCCCGCTTCCATCAGGGCGTCCTTCAGGGCGGGGAACCGCTCCTGCTTCACTACGATTTCCAGCTTGGTGATCTTCTCGCCTGCCGGAGCCGCCGCCGCAGGCGGGGCGCTCTTGACCTCCACAGGCACGGCAGCCTCTACCGGCACCTCGCCGGTGACGGCGGCAGGCAGGCCGCTGCCGGAATAGTGGGGCATGGGGGCGAAGTCCGCGTAGGCGCTGGTCAGGCCATGCTCAGTGGGGTCCAGGCCCTGGACTTCCTCCTCAGCGGAGACGCGGAGGCCCACAGTCTTATTGATGATGAAGAAGGTCAGGGTGATGGTGACGGCAGTCCAGGCGGCTACAGAGACGACGCCCAGCAGCTGGGTTCCCAGCAGGCCGAAGCCGCCGCCGTAGAACAGGCCCACCAGGGTGTCATTGCCGGGGGCGGAAGTGGTGGCAAACAGGCCAACCGCGATAGTACCCCAGATGCCGTTCAGGCAGTGAACCGCCACAGCGCCCACAGGGTCGTCAATGCGGAGCTTGTAGTCCAGCAGCCACACGCCGAAGCAGACCAGCAGGCCGGACACGATGCCGATGATGGCCGCACCCAGGCAGTCGGTGACGTCGCAGGGGGCGGTGATGCCCACCAGACCGGCCAGAGAGGCGTTCAGACACATGGAGACGTCGGGCTTGCCGTACTTGACCCAGGTGAAAATCATGCAGGTGACTGTGGCCACAGCGGGGGCCACAGTGGTGGTCAGGAAGATGGAGCCCAGCTGCTCCACGGTGGTGGCGGCAGCGCCGTTGAAGCCGTACCAGCCCAGCCACAGGATGAACACGCCCAGCGCGCCCAGGGGCAGGTTATGTCCGGGGAAGCTGCCGACCTTGACGGAGCCGTCCTTCTGCTTGGTGAACTTGCCGATACGGGGGCCAAGCATCTTTGCGCCGATGAGGGCGGAGATGCCGCCTACCATGTGGATGGCGCAGGAACCGGCGAAGTCATGGAAGCCCAGCTGGGCCAGCCAGCCGCCGCCCCAAATCCAGTGGGCCTCGATGGGGTAAATCAGCGCGGAGATGACCGCGGAGTAAATGCAATAGGACAGGAACTTGGTACGCTCCGCCATAGCGCCGGAGACGATGGTAGCGGTGGTGGCGCAGAACACCAGGTTGAACACGAAGTCCGAGAAGTTGAACCCCTCGTAGGCGGTGAAGATGTCAAAGCCCGGCTTGCCGATGAGGCCGGCCACATCTTCGCCCAGCAGCAGGCTGAAGCCGATGAGGATGAACACGACGGTACCAATACAGAAGTCCATCAGGTTCTTCATGATGATGTTGCCGGAGTTCTTGGCCCGGGTGAAGCCCGCCTCCACCATGGCGAAGCCGGCCTGCATCCAGAACACCAACGCTGCTCCGATCAGGTACCATACACTAAATACTGCATCCATATAAACTCTCCCTTTCATGAAAAGCGTAGTCTTCGCACACACTGCCCCGCAGTATCTGGAACAATGTGGCTGCCAAACGGTGCGGAAATCCGCAAAAAAGAGAAAGACAGGGACGATTCAGAGGGTTCTGACGTCCTTGTCTTTCTGATGGTGACAGTATACTACTTGCAAGCTTGTCCTGTCAAGCCTGCATTTTTCATTCCCTGCAACTTCGTTTAAACTGCCCTTTTTTGTCAAAAATGCAAGTTTGATTTTGCAAAGATTCACAAGTGGTTCTCAAAGGCAGATTTTTGATTCTCCGCGAGGGAAGGCGGCTCCTGCCGGGCCTCCCGCCCCAGGGGCCGCCAGACGGTGGCCAGCATGGTGAGGAAGGAGGCCAGCCCGCCGACGACGTTGGAGATGGGCTCCGCCACAAACACGCCGTACACCCCCATCCACCGGGGCAGCAGCAGCGTCAGCGGCACCACCAAAATCACCTTCCGGAAGATGGAGAAGAATACGGCGGAGCGGGCCTTCCCCAGGGCCACGAAGGTGGACTGGGCGGAAAATTGCAGCGACATGAACACGAAGGCGAAGAAGTAAATCCGAATCGCCTCCGTCCCCGCGTCCAGCAGGGCGCTGTCCGTGGTGAACAGCCCCACAAAGGCGTGGGGCAGCAGCAGAATCGCCAGCCAGGCCACCAGCGTGTAGCCGAAGCCCAGCGCCGCCATAAAGGCGATGCCCTGGCGCACCCGGCGGTAATCCTTCGCACCGTAGTTGTACCCCAGCACCGGCTGCGCCCCGGAGGTCAGCCCCTGCACCGGCAGGGTGAACAGCTCCCGGACGGAGTTCAGGACGGTCATGACGCTGATGTACAGGTCGCCGCCATAAGCGCCCAGCATTTGGTTGCAGACGATTTGCACCAGGGAGTTGGTAGCGGACATCATAAACCCGGTCAGCCCCAAGGCGGTGATTTCTCTGGCCAGCTTGGGCTGCACCGCCAGGTCGGCCCGGCGGATCCGGAGCCGGGATTTTTTGCTCAGGAAGAATTGCAGCACCCACAGGGCGGACACCGTCTGGGCCAGCACCGTGGCCGTTGCCGCGCCGGTGATGCCCAGGTTCAGCCCGAAGATGAACACCGGGTCCAACGCCAGGTTGATGACCGCACCCAGCACCGTGGTCAGCATCCCCACCCTGGGATAGCCCTGCAGGTTGATAAAGCCGTTCATGCCGGTGCTGAACATGACGCACACTGTCCCCAGGATGTAGACGGAGAAGTACTGATGGGCGTAGGCGTAGGTCTCCTCGCTGGCCCCGAACAGGAACAAAATCTGCCGCTCAAAGACGAGGCAGACCGCCAGCACCACCGCCGAAGTCCCCAGCAACAGGGACAGGGTGTTGCCGAAGATGCGCTGGGCCCGCTCCTGATTCCCGGCTCCCTCCGCAATGGCGCAGAGGGGCGCTCCGCCCTGACCGAACAGCAGAGTGAAGGCGCTGATGAGGGTGACGATGGGGGCGGAAATGCCGATGCCGGTGAGGGCCAGCTCGCCGCCCTCCGGCAGATGGCCGATGTAAATTCGGTCCACGATGTTATAGAGCACCTGCACCAGCTGGGCCACCGTCAGCGGCACCGCCTGGGTCAGGATATTCCGCCACATCTTGCCCTGGGTAAAATCGCCTTTCATAGTTTCCTCATCACGCCCCAATATATTAAAATACTATCCGATTATAGCAGTATATCGCTCTATTTCTCTGCGGAACGCCGCTCCTTCCGCCTGCTCCACACTACGGCATCCGTCCCAATACAGAGGGCCAGGTACAGCAGCCAGCACAGGCCGTAGTTCAGGAGGGAGTTGCCTAACTCCGGGACAGGCATCAACTGCCAGGAAAAGCCTCCCAGCACTCCGTCTATCATGTTGAACGCACAGGAAATCGGCATCAGCGTCAGCGGCCACACGTTCAGTAGCGTGAACAGTTCCCGCGCGTCCTGCTTCTGCGTCCCGACATACTGCCCCACGGCAAAGACGGCGCAGCCGATGGCCATGAGGACAAACCCCACCGCCACCGACGCCACAGTCTGCCAGGCGACCCAGATGCAGATCGCGACCACCAGACCCGCAAAGTTGTAGGCCGTGGCGACGACGGTAAAGATGCGGGCGTCTGTCCAATGCTCCGGGTGCTCCGGGGCGGCGGGGACTGGCTCCGTCCCCTTTAAGAGATAGTCCGTGGTGACGCCGAAGTAGTCGCTGAGCAAAATGAGCTTCTCCAATTCTGGGGTGCTTTGGCCGCTCTCCCACTTCGAGACGGCCTGCCGGGACACACCCGCCTGCTCCGCCAATTCTTCCTGGGAAATACCCTTTTCTTTCCGTAATGTTTGGATTCTGTCTGCCAGATTCATACTGAACGCCTCCTTGATTTGATGGCGCTATGATAGCAGATGGGGCGGTTGCGACGCCACCATCCCGGCCTTGCACTTTGTCAACCGACGGTTGCGGTTTAGAAAATTTCTTTCTCTGCCGCAAGCCGTTTCCTGAGCAGAACAGGATAGTGCCTGTTTCGTGTAGAATAACGGTCCTATTCGCTCCGGCAGGCCGGGCAGTCCAGCCCGATGTCCCGGTTGGCATAGCCGTTCAGGCTGCTGTCCCCAAGATTGCCCGCCAGGAACTCATAATAGCCCTGACAGCCGATCATAGCCCCGTTGTCCCCGCAGAGGGACAGCTTCGGCAGATACAGTCTGTCCCCCCGCTGGGCGCAGGCTTCCTCCAGCCGGGCGCGGATGGTGGAGTTGGCGGCCACGCCCCCGGCGCAGGCCACCTTGCCGTAGCCCAGCTGCTCCGAAGCCAACATGGCCCGGGGCACCAGTTCGTCCGCAATGGCGGCGGCGAAGCTGGCGGCGAAGTCGGGCAGGTTCAGCGTCTCCCCCTTCTGCTGGGCGTTGTGAATCAGGTTCAGCGCCGCCGTTTTCAGCCCGGAGAAGGACATATCCAGCGGCGCACCGTCCACCTTGGAGCGGGGCAGATGGTACCGCTTGGGGTCGCCCCCCTGGCTCAGCCGGTCCATAGGGCCGCCGCCGGGGTAGCCGATGCCCAGCACCCGGGCCACCTTGTCAAAGCACTCTCCCGCCGCATCGTCCCGGGTAGCCCCCAGGAGGCGCATTTTGGTGTAATCCTGCACGTCCACCAGCAGGGTGTTGCCGCCGGAGACACAGAGGCACAGGAAGGGCGGCTCCAAGTCTGGGTGGGTGATGTAGTTGGCGGCGATATGGCCCCGGACATGGTGTACCGGCACCAGGGGCACCTCCAGGCCGTAGGCCACGCTTTTGGCGAAGTTCACCCCCACCAGCACCGCCCCGATGAGGCCGGGGGCGTAGGTGCAGGCCACGGCGTCGATGTCCCGCCGGGTGACGCCTGCATCCCGGAGGGCCTGGTCTGCCAGCGGATAGATGGCCTCCAGGTGCTTCCGGGAGGCGATCTCCGGCACCACGCCGCCGTAAATCGTGTGCATATCCACCTGGGAGGCGATGGCGTCGGACAGCACCCTGCGCCCGTCCTCCACCACCGCTACGGCGGTCTCGTCGCAGGAGGATTCCACGGCCAGGAGTATCATACCGGCTCCTCCCCTTCCTTCCGAAAGTCCAGCGTCATGATGAGGGCGTCCTCCTTGGGGTCGTCATAGTAGTCCTTCCGGCGGCCCACCTGGGCAAAGCCGTGCTTCATATAGAGGTTTTTGGCCGCGATATTGGACGGACGCACCTCCAGCGTCAGGAAGGACAGGTTTTGCGCCCGGCCAAACTTTAAGAACACCCCCAGCAGCGCCGAGGCCACCCCCTGCTTCCGGTACTCCTGCCGGACGGCGATATTGTTGATATAGCCCTCTCCGGCCACCACCGTCAGCCCAGCGTAGCCCAGCACCACGCCGTTGCTGCCGTAGGCCACGATGAAGGAGGACAGGGGGTTCTCCAACTCCTCCTCCAGCATCTCCAGCGTCCAGGGGTGGGAGAAGTTCTGAACCTCGATTTGGGCCACCTGCTCTGCGGTGTCCCTGTCCATGGGGAGCAGACGGTAGCCCACTGGCTCCCGCTTGGCAATGCTGGCGTTATATGGTACAAAATTCATGGCGATTCCTCACATTCTGTCTGTGATGGGTCAGTGGGCGTCTGCCCAGCTGTGGCCCACCTTGGCCTCGGCCACCAGCGGCACCTTCAGGGAGATGACCTGTTCCATCTCCTCCTCCAGCAGTTGGGCCACCTGCGCCCCCTCTGCCTCCGGGCACTCCACGATCAGCTCATCGTGAACCTGCAAGACCAGCCGGCCCTGCAAGCCCTCCGCCTTCAGCCGGTTCTGCACCCGGATCATGGCCAGCTTGATGATGTCCGCCGCCGTGCCCTGGATGGGCATATTCAGCGCAACCCGCTCCCCGAAGGAGCGGAGGTTGAAGTTGCTGCTTTTCAGCTCCGGCAGCCAGCGCCGCCGCCCCGCCAGGGTGGAGACGTAGCCGTCCGCCTTGGCCTGCTCCACCACCGCCTTCTGGTAGGCCCGGACGCCGGAGTAGGTGGCGAAGTACCGCTCCATATAGTCCTTAGCCTCCGCCACGGTGACGTGGAGATCCTGGGACAGGGAGTAGGCGGAGATACCGTAGACGATGCCGAAGTTCACCGCTTTGGCGGCGGAGCGCATTTCTCTCGTCACGTCCTCCAGCGGCACGCCGAACACCTGGGCGGCGGTGGCGGTGTGAATGTCCACCCCCAGGCTGTTGAAGCCCTCCTGCATGGCCTTGTCGTCGGCGATGTGGGCCAGCAGCCGCAGCTCGATTTGGGAGTAGTCCGCGTCCACCAGCACATTGCCGGGGGCGGCGATGAACATCTTCCGCATCTCCGCCCCCAGGGGGGTGCGGACGGGGATGTTCTGCAAATTCGGCTCCACGGAGGACAGCCGCCCTGTGGCGGTGACAGTGTTCTGGAAGGAGGTGCGGATGCGGCCGTCCGGCTCGATGACCTTGGTCAGCCCGTCCACATAGGTGGATTTCAGCTTGGCCAGCTGGCGGTATTCCAGAATCTCCCCGATGATGGGGTGATGGCCCTGTAGCTTCTCCAGCACCTCGGCGGAGGTGGAGTAGCCCCGCTTCGTCTTTTTATAGGCGGGGAGCTGGAGCTTGTCAAAGAGGATGTGGCCCAGCTGCTGGGTAGAGTTGATGTTGAACTCCTCCCCGGCGTAGCCATAGATGGCGGACTGAGCGGCGGCAATGCCGGTTTGCAGCATCTCCCCAAAGGTGACCAGCGCCTGCCTGTCCACCAGCACACCGGCCCGCTCCATTTCCGCCAGCACCGGGCAGAGGGGCAGCTCGATGTCGGTCAGTACCCCCGTCAGACCGCACGCTTCCAGCTTCTCCCCCTCCGCCTGGCAGAGGGCGGCGATGAGGGCGTTGTCCTCATACCGGGCGGTCTGCTCCTTCACGTCGTCGGACAGGGTCTGGAAGCCGTCGTCGGCCTTCTTCTGGGCCCCGGACTCCATATCTCGCTTGAAATAGGTCATGGCCAGGCGGTGCAGGTCGTAGCTTCCCGCCGTGGGCTCCAGCAGGTAGGCCCCAAGCGCCGTGTCAAAGACGAAGCCCTCCGCGGGCAGTCCCTGCCCCAGCAGCTGATTGCACAGCTCCTTGACGCAGTGGGCCGCCTTTCGTACCTCTTTGGAGAACAGCGCCCGGAGCAGGGCGTTGTAGTCCCCCTGATAGCGGCTCCAACGGATGTCATACAGCCAGGATTGGCTCCCGTCCTCCAGGCTGACGGTCACAGCCTCCAAATCCTCCCGGGGCAGTACCACCACATAGTCCGCCGCCTGCCATTTGGGGAGGACGGCCCGGAACTGCTCCTCTGTCAGCAGATCCACCACCTCCGCGTGAACCTCCGGCTCCTCCTGGGCCTGCACCGGGGACGCCTCCGGCGGGGTCAAGCCAAACCGGCGGGTCAGCTTGGAGAACTCCAAATCCAAAAACAGGACGTAGAGCCTGTCATTGTCATAGCTGCGGCGCAAGGTCTGCTCCGGCGCGAAGTCGATGGGGGCGTCGGTGCGGATGGTGGCCAGGTCATAGCTCAATTTCACGTCCTCCCGGCCCTCGTCCAGCCGCCGACGCTGGGCGGGCTTGAGGGGTATCTCGTCAAAGCGGGCGTAGAGCTCCTCCACGCTGCCGTACTGCTGCACCAGCCCCATAGCGGTCTTTTCCCCAATGCCCTTGACGCCGGGGTAGTTGTCCGAGGAGTCCCCCATCAGGGCTTTCAGGTCTATCATATGGATGGGATCAAAACCGTACTGCGCCCGGAACACCTCCGGCGTCATGTTGACGGTGTTGGTCTGGCCCATGCGGGAGGTGACCAGCTTCACCGTGGTGTGGTCGGTCACCAGCTGGAGGGAGTCCTTGTCGCCGGTGGAGATGACGCAGTCCCACCCCGCAGCCTCGCACCTGCGGGAGATGGTGCCCAGCAGGTCGTCCGCCTCCCAGCCGTCCAACTCGTACATGGGGATGTTCATAGCCGCCAGCACCTCTTTCAGCGCCGGCATCTGCTGGGCCAACTCCTCCGGCATGGGGTGGCGGTTGGCCTTGTACCCCGCATAGGCGGTATGGCGGAAGGTGGGGGCTTTCCGGTCAAAGGTGACGCACAGCCCCTCCGGCTGCTCCTCGTCCAGCAGCTTCAACAGAATCGTCAGGAAGCCGTAAATGGCGTTAGTATACCGCCCATCCTGGGTGGAGAGCAGCTTCACGCCGTAAAAGGCGCGGTTCACAATGGAGTTGCCGTCAATGGCCATCAGTTTCATGGTATGATTCCCCCGATTTATAATATACTCGCTGGATAAAATCGTCAACTTAGATGGTAACATCAAAGTATACCATAGATTTGGCCGTTTTACAATCCATAGTTTTGCTGTTCCGCGCCGCAGCTTCCCACGGTGCTGAACAATAAAAACTGCCTGCACCGGAGCGAATCGCTCCGATGCAGGCAAGCCTTGTCGGGCAGGCTGCCCAGCTCACTGCTGAATCTCCTGCATTTCATAGCATTCCAGGATGTCGCCCACCTTCACGTCGCTGAACTTCTCCAAGGTGATGCCGCACTCGTAACCGGCGGCCACTTCCCGGACGGAGTCCTTAAAGCGCTGCAGGGAGGCGATTTCGCCCTCGTAAACCACGACGCCGTCCCGCACCAGCCGCACCTTGGCAGAGCGGGTGGCCTTGCCCTCCAGCACATAGGAGCCTGCCACCATGCCCACGTTGGTGATTTTGTAGACCTGGCGGACTTCCACACGGCCCAGCTCCACTTCCTTGTACTTGGGAGCAAGCAGGCCCTTCATGGCGGCCTCGATTTCCTCAATGCACTCGTAAATGACGCGGTACATCCGCATATCCACCTTGTTGCGCTCGGCCATGCTCTTGGCCACCGGCTCCGGGCGGACGTTGAAGCCTACGATGATGGCGTTGGATGTGGAGGCCAGCATGACGTCGCTCTCGTTGATAGCGCCTACGCCGCCGTGAATGACCCGGACGCGCACCTCGTCGTTGGAGATTTTCTCCAGGTTCTCCTTCACCGCTTCCACGCTGCCCTGGACATCCGCCTTGACGATGATGTTCAAATCCTTCACGTCGCCTGCGCTGATTTGGCTGAACAAATCGTCCAGGCTGACCTTCTTGGCCACAGGCGCGGCGGCTGCCGCCTTCTGCTCCTGCTTGCGCTGCTCGGCCAGTTCACGGGCCATGCGCTCATCGGCCACGGCGTAGAAGTCGTCGCCAGCGCCGGGCACCTCGGACATACCGGTGATTTCCACCGGCACAGAGGGGCCTGCGGTTTTCAGGCGGCGGCCACGGTAGTCGGTCATGGCGCGGACGCGGCCTACAGCCGTTCCGGCGATGATGACATCGCCCACCTTCAAAGTGCCGTTCTGCACCAGCAGGGTGGCGATGGGGCCGCGGCCCTTGTCCAGCCTGGCCTCGATGACGCTGCCCTTGGCGGCGCGGTTGGGGTTGGCCTTCAGCTCCCGCATTTCGGCCACCAGCAGCACGTTTTCCAGCAGCTCGTCAATGCCCTGGCCGGTCTTGGCGGAGATGGGCACCACGATGGTGTCGCCGCCCCAGTCCTCGGCCAGCAGGTCGTACTTGGTCAACTCCTGCTTCACCTTTTCCGCGTCGGCCCCGGGCAGATCCATCTTGTTGACGGCCACGACGATGGGAATTTCCGCCGCCTTGGCGTGGTTGATGGCCTCTATGGTCTGGGGCATGATGCCGTCGTTGCCCGCCACCACCAGGATGGCGATGTCCGTCACCATAGCGCCTCTGGCCCGCATGGCGGTGAACGCCTCGTGGCCGGGGGTGTCCAGGAAGGTGACCATCTTGTCCTGCACCTTCACCTGATACGCGCCGATGGCCTGGGTGATGCCGCCTGCCTCGCCGGAGGCCACGCTGGAGGAACGGATATAGTCCAGCAGGGAGGTCTTGCCGTGGTCTACATGGCCCATGACCACAATGACCGGAGCCCGGGGCACCAGGTCGGCCTCGGCGTCCTCCGTGGTGTCGATGAGCCGCTCCTCAATGGTGACGACCACCTCATGCTCCACCTTGCAGCCCAGCTCCTCGGCCACGATGGCGGCGGTGTCAAAATCAATGGTGTCGCTGACGGAGGCCATGACGCCCTCGGAAATCAGCTTCTTCACTACCTCGGCGGCGGACTTCTTCATCCGCATGGCCAACTCGCCCACGGTGATTTCATCGGGAATCTGCACCTTCACCGGAGCCTTCCGGGCAGCCTCCTGCTGCATTCTGCGCAGGCGCTGCTGCTGCTCCTCCTGGCGGCGCTTGGCGGACTGCTTGCCCGTGCGCTGCTGCTGGGAGCGCTTGGAGGAGATTTTCTGCTTGCCGCTGACCATCCGGTCCGCATGATCCGGGGCCAGTTCATCCAGGTGGGCGTCATAGCGGCCCAGGTTCACATCCACGTTGTTGCGGGTGTTGACCACCTTTTTCTGAGGCACGCGGCTGGCGGGCTGCGCCTTGCCGCTCTGGGGCTTCGGGGTCTCCGGCTGTTTGGCCGGGGCCTGGGGCTTTGCGCTGCCCTTGGCAGGCGTTTTCGCCGCCTTGGGCTGTTCAGCCGCAGCGGTCTTGGAACTTTCCTGCTTATCGACCTTGGCGGAAACCGGCTTCTTCTTCGCCTGCTCCTCCTGGGCAGGTTTGGCCGGAGCCGCCGCCTCTGCGAACACCTCCGCCAAATCGCCGATTTGGTTGTTCAGCGTCAGGTAGTCAAAGAGGATGGCAAGCTCGCTCTCACTCAGCACCGCCTGGGTGCTGCTGGGGGCGGAGGCGTACTTCGTTAAAATCTCCGTCACCGCCTTGTTGCCGATTGCCTTCCCGTTCAGGGTAAAATCCTTCGCTACCTCGCGAACCCTATACTTGTTATCCATACTAAAATCAGCCACCTCCTACGATCCATACCGCCGGACGCCGTCGGTTTGGCGGCAGCGCCCGCGATATTGCGTGAAATCCCAAAGGGATTGGTACTATATCGGGAAAGCCTGGGAAAGAAGCGTTACTTCTTTCTGGGCTTCTCTTTCTTTCTGCGGAGCAGCTTCTCCTGCCGGGCGGCTGCCGCCTCCGCCAGGGCCGCGTACTCCGGCTGGGCCTGGGCCACAAGCTCAGCCAGTTTGGCGGCAAAGCCTGCGTCCTCCACGGTCACAGCCGCGCAGGCGTCCCAGCCCAGGGCGCTGCCCAGCGCCGCCCGGCTGAGGGCCACCTGCATCAGCGGGACCCGCTGGCCGCAGGCGTTGGTCAGCTTCCGCAGGGAGCGGGGGGAGCAGTCCTCCGTCACCA
Organism: Clostridiales bacterium; assembly: GCA_020860385.1. Lineage (GTDB taxonomy): Bacteria > Bacillota > Clostridia > Oscillospirales > Oscillospiraceae > Onthomonas. The sequence continues at coordinate 26,786 of JAJBUK010000039.1, read as the reverse complement.
GCACCAGCCGGGCCTTGTGGGCCTCCAGGGCCTCCAGCGCCAGGGTCTCCCCGGCGGCCAGCTTTCCCGCCCGCTTGCACAGGCCCAGCAGGGACAGGAACCGGTTATCCATCCCCGGCCCCCTCTGCCATCTGCGCTTCCAGCGCATCATAGACCTCGGCGGGAATGGCCACCTCAAGGGCGCGGCCCAGGGCGTTGGACTTCTTCGCCTTTTTCAGGCAGGCCGGGTCAGGGCAGACGTAAGCACCCCGTCCGGGCTTCTTCCCCCGGAAATCCAGGGAAAGTTCCCCCTCCGGGCTTTTCACCACCCGAATCAACTCTCGTTTGGGCTTCATCTCCCGGCAGCCGACGCATTGCCGCATGGGAATTTTCTTTGGCATGAGGCTTCCCTCCTCGCTCTCGGCGCAGCGCTCTGCGCGTTATTCTTCGGTCTCCTCCGGCGCGAACAGGTCGTCGCCCTGTTCTGCGGCAGCTTCGGCCTCATCTGTAAACATGGCCTCCGTTTCCGCGTCCAGCAGCGGCGCTTCCTCCGCCGCGGCATCGGCCTGGGCTTCCTTCTGAGCGTCCTCCTCCTGGGCGGCGGAGTTGCTCTTGATGTCGATTTTGCAGCCGGTGAGCCGGGCGGCCAGGCGGGCGTTCTGCCCCTCCTTGCCGATGGCAAGGCTCAGCTGGTCATCAGGCACCACCACGCGGTAGCTCTTCTCCTCCACCATGGTCACGCTGAGCACTGTGGCGGGGGCCAGGGCTGCGGCGATGTAGGCGCTCATATCCTCATTATACTTGATGATGTCCACCTTTTCGCCGTGAAGCTCCTCCACAATGGCGTTGACGCGGGCACCCCGGGCGCCCACGCAGGCCCCGATGGGGTCCACCTCCGGGTCATTGGACCAGACGGCCATCTTGGTGCGGCTGCCGGCCTCCCGGGCGATGGATTTGATTTCCACTACGCCGTCGAAAATCTCCGGCACCTCCAGCTCGAAGAGCCGCTTCACCAGCCCCGCATGGGTGCGGGAGATAACGACCTGCGTGCCCCGGGTGGTGCGGCGCACCTCCACCACATAGACGCGGATGCGGTCGCCCTCCTTGTAATACTCGCCTTTGACCTGCTCATTTGCGGAGAGCAGGGCGTCGGTCTTTTCCTTCCCCGCCGTCAGCCGCACATACAGCGCGCCGGTGCGGGGGTCGGTGCGGGAGACGGTACCGGAGAGCATCTCCTTGGTCTTGGCCTCGAAGGCGTCAAAGACCATATTGCGCTCCGCTTCCCGGATGCCCTGGACGATGACTTGGCGGGCGGTCTGGGCCGCCACCCGGCCAAAGTTCTTGATTTTGATTTCCTTCTTCACCACGTCCCCCAGCTGGACGTTGGGCAGATGCTGACGGGCGTCCTCCAGGGAAATCTCCGTGTCCGGATTATCCACTTCCTCCACCACGTCACGGCGCACCACCATGCGGATGTCAGACTTCTCCTCGTCGAAAATCACGGAGACGTTATCCGTGATTTTGTCGTGGTCATGCTTATAAGCGGTGAGCAGGGCCTGCTCGATTTTCTCCAGCATATAGGCTTTGGGAATGCCGCGCTCCTCTTCGATTTGATCCAGCGCCGCAAAGAACTCCTTTGCGTCCTCTTCCGGCGTGGGGCCCTTTTTTACTGCACGTTTTGCCATGTCACAGCTACACTCCTATCTAGTTTGGTCTCTTTAAAAGTCAACGTAAAGGCGCACCAGCGCCAGCTCCTTCTTGGCAAAGCGCATCGCCTCGCCCTCCGGGGTCTCAATGGTCACGTCCCCCTGGTCATAGCCGGTCAGGGTGCCCCGGTGCTCCTTGCTGCCGTTCAGGGGGCGGTAGAGGCGCACCTCCACCTCCTGCCCCATGCAGGCGGCGAAGTGCTGGGGCTTTTTCAGCGCCCGGTCACACCCGGCGGAGCAGACCTCCAGGACATAGCTGCCTTCGATGGGGTCCGCCTCATCCAGGGCATCCCCCAGGGGCCGATGCACCTGCTCGCACTGGTCGATATTCACGCCGCCCTCGCAGTCGATATACACCCGCAGGTACCAGGTGCCGCCCTCCCGGACGTATTCCACATCCCACAGGGTACAGCCTGCCGCCTCTATAAAGGGGGCCGCCAGCTCCGCGGTCAGCTCCGTCACTTTTTTCATCGTATCCTACCCTTCGCCGCCGCAGGCCGCCAGCGGGGCGCGCCCCGCTGCCTGCGGAAAAATCTCAAAAGAAAGAGCGGAGCCGAAACTCCACTCTTATCATTGATGCTACCTTAACAATAGTATTCTAGCACAAACCCCGCCGCATTGCAAGGGATTTCTTTCCGCAGTATAAATTTCGTCTCTTTTCAGGGAAAACGGCGGATTTTTACCCCCGCTTTGGCGGTTTTGCCCATTTGTCAGCCCTCTTTTTCCCCATTTTCCGTGGGAAACACCGCTTCGGCCAGCCTCTGGGCCGCCCGGCCGTCCTCCAGGGGGTTGAACCGACGGGTGAAGCGGGCGTACCGCTCGTCATAGCTGCGGTCCGTCCAGGCGCTGCGGATGGCGGCAATCAGCGCCTCCTCCGTCTGGACGATGGGGCCGGGCAGCTCTTCCAGACTGAGATAAAAGCCCCGGATGGTGTCCCGGTAGTCCTCCAGGTCGTACATATAGAAGAGTTCTGGACGGCCCAGGATGGCATAGTCAAAGAACACGGAGGAGTAATCGGTAATCATGGCGTCCGCCACCAGGTACAGGTCGTTGATGTCGGGATAGTCCGATACGTTTTGAATAAAGTCCCCGTACGCCGAGAAGTCGAAGGCGCTGGCCACCAGGTAGTGGGCCCGGAACAGCAGCACATAGTCCTCCCCCAGCGCTTCCCGCAGGCGCTGGAAATCCACCTGGGGGGTGTAGCGGTAGCCGCCGCCCTGGTGCTGATTGTCCCGGAAGGTAGGGGCGTAGAGCAGCACCTTCCGCCCGTGCAGCGTCTCCTCCGTCAGCCCCAGGCGGCTGCGGATGGCGGTCAGTTCCTCTGGGGTGCAGTTCTTCAGAAAATCGTTCCGGGGATAGCCCATCTCCAGGATGGCACCCTCTTTGCCCCTGGCCTTCAAATTCCAGGCGGAGGTAAACACCTCCGTGGCGAAGGGGGACGGAGACAGCAGGTAAGTCAGCTTGGCGGCGTCCAGGTCGTACTTTTGGCGAATTTCCGCCAGGCTGTTCATGCTGTTGGCGTTGCTCTCCTCCCGGATGTCGTAGCCCAGCCGCTTCAAGGGCGTGCCATGCCAGCACTGGACGTACACCTGGCCCTTCCTGGGCCAGATGTGGTCGGCCACACGGAAGTTCAACATCCAGTATTTGGCCTCCGCCATTTTGCGGTTGTACGCCTGGCTGCCGTAGGCCACCACCTCCGTCCGGGGCATGGCCGCCACCTGGGGAAACCGCTCCGGCTGCTGAAAGGCCCAGACGAAGCGGTAGCCGTCATACCGATGGTCGGACAGCATGGCCTGATACACCGCCCTGGGGCTGTCCGAGTAGCTCTTCCCGCCAAAGGTGCAAAACAGCACCAGGTCGCTCTCCACCTTGCAGCCCCGGGTCTGCTGCCGGAATTGGAGGCGGCGCAGCGCCGTCACAGCGTCCCGGGCTGCCCGGCGCACCGGTGTCCAGCGCTCCACCAAATCGTAGAGGTTATTTTTCAGTCCGCTCATGGCGTTCCCTCCCGGCTCCCGCTCCCTGCCGCCAGCAGGGCGTCTATCACCCGGTCAGAGGCGTGGCCGTCCTCCAGCGGGGCGAATTTCGCGCAGAAGGCGCGATACTTTTCCTCATAGGCGTCGGTCGTCATGGCTTCCCGGATGGCGGGTACCAGGTCCTCCTCCCGTTCCACGACAGGGCCGGGCAGCTCCTCCAGCCCCATGTAGAAGCCCCGAATCTCGTCCCGGTAAGCCTCCAAGTCGTACATATAAAAGAGCATGGGCTTGTGGAGGATGGCGTAGTCAAAGAACACGGAGGAATAGTCGGTAATCAACAAATCCGCCGCCAGGTACAGGTGGTTGATGTCCGGGTAATCGGAGACGTTGTATACAAAACCCTCAAAGCTGGAAAAATCAAACTGACTGGCCACCAGGTAGTGGGCGCGAAACAGGACGACATACTCCTCCCCCAGCGCCTGACGCAGCTTCTGGAAGTCCAGCCCCAGCGCGTAGGTGAAGCCGCCCTCGTCGGTACTGCGCTGGTTATCCCGCCAGGTGGGGGCGTAGAGTATCACCTTTTTGCCCTCCAGCGCGTCCAGGCCCAGCCGAGCCTTGATAGCGGCCACGTCCTGGGTCGTGGCGTTCACCAGGAAGTCGTTCCTGGGGTAGCCCACCTCCAGAAGGGTGGATTCCCGGTGGTGCTTCTGCAAATCCCAGGCGGAGGAAAACTTCTCCGAGGCGAAGGGGGAGGGGGACAGAAGGTAGGTCATCTTGTCCCGGTCCAAGTCGAACTTCCGAAAGACCTCCTCCAGGGAGTTGTACACGTTGCCCCCCAGGGAGAGGTCATGGCCCAGCCGTTTCAGGGGCGTGCCGTGCCAGCACTCGATATAGACCTGGTCAGCCCGGGGATAGATATACTCGTTCACCCGGTAGTTGAACACCCAGTATTTCGCCGTCCCCAAGGCGGCCTCATAGGCCGGGGTGAAGTATTCCACCACCCTGGTGCGCGTATCCTCCACGGGGAAGCCCACGGACGCGCCGTACTCCCCCCGGTATCGCTCCGCCCCCTTGAACGCCCAGATGAACTCCCAGTCCTGGAAGCGGGGGTCGGTGCGCATCCGCTCATAGATGGCCTTGGGGCTGTCCGAATAGCTTTGCCCGGAGAAGGTGCAGAACACGACCTGCTTCGGGTTGGTGGCCGCCCTGGCCGTCCGCAGGCGGTAGGTCAGTTTCGTCCCCTGGAACACCGCCGCCCGCAGCAGCTTCCGGGTGACCGGGAACCGCCCCGTCACCTGGCGATACGCCTGCTGCAAAGCGCTTCTGACGCTCTTTTTCACCGTTTCATCACGCTCCTGCTTCTCTTACACGCCTGCCGATTGCTTCGGGCGGCCAAGGGCCGCCCCTACAGCTTCTCTTACACGCCCGCCGGCATCTGCCGCAGCGGTGCGGGGATCTGCTCCAAAAGAAAGGCTGTCACCTGCTCGGTGTTGTTGTCCCCAGCCGTTTCGATGTACTTCTCCCGGAAGTGCCGCAGCGCCTCCCAGGGGTAGCTGTCCCCCCTGGCCAGGGCCAGAACGCCCTCCGCCGTAACCGCGCAGGCATCCGCCAACTCCTGGAGGGGGTCCACATTCAGCCCCTGATTCTCCAGATAGCTGTCATGGTCAAAGAGGTAGAAATAAATCTCCTTGTCCAGCAGGCTGGCCTCCAGAGAGGACGCGGAATAGTCGGTAATCACGGCGTCGCACACCTTCATCAGGTCGTAGGTGCCCCAGCCGGCTGGCGTCCTCGTCTCCTCCGGCAGCTGGAGGTTGGACAGGGGGTGAGGCTTCACCAGCAGAGCCATCTCCGGGTCCCCGGCGGCAGCCTGCACCAAGGCGTCCACCCCGTCCTCTAGCCCGTCCCGGAAGGTGGGTAGGTACAGCAGCACCTTCTTCCCCGCCAGGTCGGGCCGCAGCGCCTCCAGTTTCTCCCGGAGGCCGTGATGGGGGCGCTGAATGTAGTCCACCCGCGGCATCCCCTTCACCAGAATCTGCTCCTGCGGGACCCGGAACCCCTGGGCGTAGATGGCCCGGGTGGCCTCGCTGGCGCACAGGACGTAATCATAGTTTTGGTGCATGCACATGGCTTTGGCCGTAGCGGCGCTGTGGCCATAAGGGGTGTCCAGACATTGGTAGCTGAACTTCTTGACCGCCCCCAGGGCGTGCCAAATCTGAATCACCGTCAGCCCCTTCTTTTTGGGCAGGACGCAGAGTTGAATGCAATAGGTGTCCGTAATAGCTACGCTGGCCGTGGCGATATGGTACAGCGACCGGAAAATCAGCAGACAATAGGAGAAAACAGAGACCGATTTTGTCATTTTTTTGCAAAAATAAACCACCTCTGTCTCCGGCGACTGACGGTTCAGTTCCTTCTCGATGAGGCGGAAATCCAGCGGCGGCGTGTCAGACTCCCTTGAGAGCATGACCACCTTGTTGCGGGGCTTCAGCGGAAGGAGCGGTATGTACAGAAGGCGCAGGCCCCAGCGTGCCACAAACAGAAAAAAGCGCAAGGCAAATCCCCCGTTTCATGTCGATTGATGTTATTATGACCCCTGGCGGTCTGGTTTGTCAACAGAAAATGTGTGGAAACGCTGGAAATCCAGCTTGATTTTCCATCCCGGCTGTAGTAAACTGATAAGGAATCTGTAAAAGTGGGCGGGAGCGTCTTGCTTGAGAAAGGATATTGAGCTATGGCAAAGAAAAATGACCCACAGCAAAGCGGTAGCCTGAAACGAGTGCTGCTGATTTTCCTGGCGCTGATTCTAGTTCTGGCCATCGGTGCAGTGGCATTCGTCGGCTATGAGCTGAGCAAAATCAACCAGCTTGACGCGGAGCAGTATCTGGAGGACGATACCGACACTGATGGGGAAGATGCCGGCTCAGACACCATCAGTGAGGAGATCCTGGAGTGGGGCGAGGCCAACGTGGTCACCCAGGTGGACGGCGTCTGCAACATCCTGCTCATCGGCGTAGACTCCCGCTCTGAGGACGATTCCGGCCGCTCTGACAGCATGATCCTCCTGAGCATCAACACGAACACGGAGCAGATCACCCTGGTCTCCCTCCTGCGGGACACCTATGTGCAGATTCCGGACTACCAGAATAACCGTATCAACGCCTCCTATCGGTACGGTGGCACCGAGCTGCTGGACGCCACCATCGAGCTGAACTACGGTATCCAAATCGATTATAACGTGCAAATCGACTTCAACGGCTTTGTGGATGTCATTGACACCCTGGGCGGCGTGGACATCGAGCTGACCGAGGCGGAGGTCAACTACCTCAGCGGCGGTGAGAACGGCGAGTATGAGGCCTACCTCCGGGGCGGCGTCTCCACCGATTTGGTGGTGGGCATGAACCACCTGGACGGCGAGACCGCGCTGGACTATGCCCGCATCCGCAAAATCGACAGCGACTTCAGCCGCACCGCCCGCCAGCGCAAGCTGATCACCGCCGTCTTTGAGGAGATGAAGGGGGAGAGCATCCTCTCCCTGTTGCAGGTCTATGACGCCATTGCGGACAACCTGGCCACGGATATGACCACCACTCAAATTATCAGCATTGCCGCCTCCGCCTACATGATTGCGGACGCCGGGCTGAACTCCTATAGCCTCCCCCAGGACGGGATGTACGCCAACCACACCATCCGCGGCATGGACGTGCTGGTGATGAACGACTGGGACGAGGTGCGCAGCACCCTTTATGATTGGCTTTACAGCGACCCGGATGAGGCCGACAGCAGCGCCTCTTCCGGCGACCTGGCTGCCGAAAGCTCTGCCCTGACCGCAGAGTAGGCGGATTTCCCTTCCACCCAAACTGCCGACAGCGCAGCCCGTTTCTCCCACCGGAGGAGCGGGCTGCGCTGTTTTTGGGAAGGATGTGGGAATCGGGCAGTTTCCTCCCAGAGCCCCGGAGCGAAGCGCCGCAGCCTCCAGCGCTGGCAGCGGGTTCCATGCCAAAGGTGTCTGAGTTTCCCAAGGCCCGCGCCGCTTATTTTCCCGGATTCCAGCCATATTAAACACGGACGCAAGAAGAATGGAGGGATCTTATGAGGAAAAAACAGGAAAAAAAGCGTTGGAACGGGTTGGCGGCGCTGCTGGTCGGGGCAGCGCTGCTGACCGGACTGGGCGGGGCCATGACCGGGCCTCATCAAAGCGCCGCCGCCTGCGGGGCGTCGGCTTCCCGGCACTACCTGGTCCCCGTAGGGCGGACGGTGGGCATCAAGCTGTTCTCCCACGGGGTGCTGGTGGTGGGCTTCTCCGAGGTGGAGGGGGCGGCCGGAGCCGTCTCCCCCGCAGAGGAGTGCGGTTTGAAGGTCGGCGATATTATAACCGAAATTGGAGACGAATATGTCAACAGCATTGAGGAAGTGACGGACGCCCTGCAAACCATTGGGGACGAAGCCGTCACCATCTGTGCCCTCCGGGACGGAAAGCGACTGTCGTTGACGGCGGACGCCGTTCCCTGCCTGTCAGACGGCACCTATCGCCTGGGCGTGTGGGTGCGGGACTCCATGGCGGGCATCGGCACTGTCACCTACTATGAACCGGAGACCGGAACCTTCGCCGCTCTGGGCCACGGCATCACCGATGTGGACACGGACACGCTGATGCCTCTGCGCTCCGGCTCCATCATGCCGTCCACCGTCACCGGCGTAGTGAAGGGCGCCCAGGGTGCGCCGGGGCAGCTCCACGGCAGCTTTGACCTGGAACAGGACCTGGGCAGCTTGACCGCCAACACGGACTGCGGCGTCTTTGGCACAGTGGCAGGGGATGGATTCGCCGGAGCGGCCCTGCCTGTAGCCGCCCGCAGCGAGGTCTCCACCGGGCGAGCCACCATCCTCAGCAACATCAGCGGGGATGAGGTGCGGGAGTACGAGGTGGAGATCCTGCGGGTGTATCCGGAAAGCCTGTCCGCCACCCGGAATTTGATGATTCGCGTGGTGGACTCCGCCTTGCTGGAGGAAACCGGAGGCATCGTGCAGGGGATGAGCGGCTCCCCCATCCTGCAAAACGGGATGCTGGTGGGGGCGGTGACACATGTACTGGTCAACGACCCCACCTGCGGGTATGGGATACTGGCGGAGACGATGCTGGAGGCAGCCGGATGAGCTGCGCTGACAGGACAACGCCAAAACTGGAAAACAGTTGACAGAGTGCCCTTTCTATTGTAAAATATTGTTACAGGCGAGCGGGCTTTAGCCTCATGCGCAGCACCACAGAGCAGGGAGCCATATCGCAAAAAACACCGAAAGGGGTCGTTGATTATGGAAAAGACTGTCAATTTCGAGCTTTCAGGGAAGGTTGCGGTAGTAACCGGAGCCTCCAGAGGGCTGGGCGTCGAGCTGGCCACCTCTCTGGCGGAGTACGGCGCTGACCTTGCCCTGATGGCTGGGAATGAAGCGAAGATGCAAAAGGTGGCTGCGGACATCACGGCGCGCACCGGCGTAAAGGTCATCACCGTGAAGGTAAACATTGCGGATGAAGAGAGCGTTCACAATGCGGTGGATGCCGTCATGAGGGAATATGGGAAAATCGACATTCTGGTGAACAATGCCGGCATTATCCGCTATGGCAGACCGGAGGAAATCACCGCTCAGGACTGGAGGGAGTGCCTGGATGTGGATGTGACCGGCACTTGGCTGATGAGCAAGGAAGTGGTCAACGTTTCCATGCTGGAGCGGGGCGGCAGAATCGTCAACATCTGCTCCGTCAACAGCTTCAGCGCCTCCCCTGCGGCCCCGGTCTATCATGTCGCCAAGGCCGCTGAGGCAGCACTGACCAAGTCCTGCGCCGCCGCCTGGGCCGGGCATGGCATTTACGTCAACGGCATTGCGCCGGGGAATATGCAAAACGGTGAGATGGCCCCCGATACGCCTCCTGACATTCTGGAAAATATTCGCGGCAAGGTTCCCCAGCGGCGGCTGGGGCAGTACGGCGACCTTTCCGGCGCGTTGCTGTTCCTCGCCTCAGAGGCAAACACCTATACCCAGGGCACCATCATCGTCTGCGATGGCGGCCTGATTCTGGAAAGCTTCTGATAATCACAAAACGCCCCTCGCCCTTCCTCTGCGGAAGGCGAGGGGCGTTCCTCTGTCACAGTGAAAAGGCAAGCAGAAGATGCTCCAGGCAATTCAGGCAGCCATGAATCAGCCAGCCGGGCAGGATGGAGCCGCCGGACAATTTTTCATTCACATAGGCCAGCAGGATTGCGGCCAGCATCGGATAGACGACCAGGACGACCCCCGCCAGGAAGCCGATGTCCATCAGGAAAAGCACCTCCACCAGATGAATCACCCCAAACACGGCGGCCTGAATCAGGTTAGCCCGGGAGAATCCAAACCGGGATGCCAGCCGCTTCAACAGGAACCCGCGAAACAAAATCTCCTCGGACAGCGCAGTCTGTCCAAAGGAAAAGACGAGGATGCCCGGGATGGCTGCCGCGCCCATGCCAGCATAAGCAGAGGTCACCTCCAACTCCCCTCTCAGCAGAACCGCAAGCTGGCCAACCGCAAAGAGAACCACCCATGTGGCTGCCACGGCAAGGAGCCACCTCTTCCAGTTCTCTGTGACAGGCTTTTTCAGCCCGACCCAGGACAGAAACCCTTCCTTCTTCCGTGCAGTACACAGCCACCAGAAAAACGGTATCAACGAAAACACCACGACCTGAAGCACCGCGTTCAAAGCGTCATTCCAAAACGGCAGCATGGGGAATCCCCCTCCCTTCTGTATCTGCGGCCATTATACCGCTTCTTTGCTTTTGTAGATACCACGGCGCGGTAAAGGTTTTGCAAAAAATCTGCAAAGGCGCTTTTTTCTTCTGCCGGAGCCGCCGGATGGACGGGGCGGGCGCTACATTCCATTCGGCTTACGCAAGACAGCATAACAGGAGGCTGGCCGTTGATTGGCCAGCCTCCTGTTTGATTGTATGCTGTGTATGGAGCCGCTGACGGCCCCACGCTGCGCCCCGCTTCCGGAGCGGTTGCGCTTACTTGAAAATCAGGTTGACGATTTTGATGGCCTGGGTCTTTTTGTCCCGGATGACCAGCTTCTTCACCAGGGTCTTGCCCTCGGCCTGGCGCTGAATCTTGGGGTCAGCCAGGGCCGTCTCCACCACCTGGTCGTCAGTGGCGTCCACCGGCACCACGATGTTGGCCCGCACCTTACCGGCCACCTGAACGGCCAGCTGCACCGTGGCGGCCAGGGTCTTGCTCTCGTCGTACTCCGGCCAGGGCTGCTGGCAGGCCATGCCCTCAGAGGCAAAGCCCAGATCCTCCCACATCTCCTCGCAGATATGGGGGGCGATGGGGGACAGCATCAGAATGAGCGCCTTCATGTCGCCCTTGGTGCAGCCGTTGGCGGAGAAGTCATTCACCAGGCCCATCAGCGTGGCGATGGCGGTGTTGAACTTCATGGCCTCGATGTCCTCGTTGACCTTCTTGATGGCCTTGTGGATGGCAGAGACGTTCTGCTCCGAGCACTCCAGGGAGTCGCCGCAGGTCTCGTGGAGGTTCCACACTCTGTCCAGGAAGCGCTTGCAGCCCGCCACCGCCTTGGAGGACCAAGACGCGGCCTTGGCGAAGTCGCCGATGAACATGATGTAGGTGCGCATGGTATCCGCGCCGTACTCCTTCACCACATCGTTGGGGTTGATGACGTTGCCCCTGGACTTGGACATCTTGATGTTGCCCTCGCCCAGGATCATGCCGTGGGCGGTGCGCTTCTTATACGGCTCCGCGTTGGGAATCGCGCCGATGTCATAGAGGAAGTTGTTCCAGAACCGGCTGTACAGCAGGTGGAGGGTGGTATGCTCCATGCCGCCGTTGTACCAGTCCACCTGGCCCCAGTAATCCATGGCCTCCTTGGAGGCGATGCCGGTGTCACAGTTGGGGTCCTCATACCGCAGGAAGTACCAGGAGGAACCGGCCCACTGGGGCATGGTGTCCGTCTCCCGCTGGGCAGGGCCGCCGCAGCAGGGGCAGGTGGTGTTCACCCAGTCGGTCATGGCGGACAGGGGGGATTCGCCGTCGTCAGTGGTCTCATAACTCTCCACCTCCGGCAGCAGGACGGGCAGCTGATCCTCCGGCACCGGCACCCAGCCGCACTTGGGGCACTTCACCATGGGGATGGGCTCGCCCCAGTAGCGCTGGCGGGAGAACACCCAGTCACGGAGCTTATAGTTCACCTTGGCGTGGCCGATGCCCTCGGCCTCCAGGTGGTCGATCATGGCCTTTTTGGCCTCCTCCACCGTCATGCCGGTGAGGAAGCCGGAGTTGACCATGACGCCGGTGGCCACATCGGTAAAGGCCCCCTTGCTCAAATCCACCAGCTCACCCTCGCTGCTGGCCACCACCTGAACGATGGGCAGGCCAAAGACCTGGGCAAACTCCCAGTCACGGGTGTCGTGGGCGGGCACGGCCATGATAGCGCCGGTGCCGTAGGTGGACAGGACGTAGTCGGAGATGAAGATGGGGATTTCCTGGTTGTTCACCGGGTTGATGGCCCGAACGCCCTTCAGCTCCACGCCGGTCTTGTCCTTGGCAAGCTCGGTGCGCTCGAAATCGGACTTGGAGGCCGCCTGGCGGACGTAAGCCTGCACCTCGTCATAGTTGGAGATTTTATCCGCCCACTTCTCCACATAGGCGTGCTCCGGCGCGATGACCATATAGGTTGCGCCGAACAGGGTGTCGCAGCGGGTGGTGTAGACGGTGAGGACGTCCCCCTCAGTGGTGCCAAAGTTCACCTCCGCGCCGGTGGAGCGGCCGATCCAGTTCTTCTGCTGGATGGCGATGCGGGGGATGTAATCCACCGTGTCCAGCCCGTCGATGAGTTTCTGGGCGTACTCGGTGATTTTCAGCATCCACTGGCTCTTTTCCTTGCGGACGACCTCGCTGCCGCACCGCTCGCACACGCCGTTGACCACCTCTTCATTGGCCAGCACGCACTTGCAGCTGGTGCACCAGTTCACCGGCATGGAGGTCTTATAGGCCAGGCCCTTCTTGTACAGCTGGACGAAAATCCACTGGGTCCAGCGGTAGTAGCTGGGGTCGGTGGTGTTGATTTCCCTATCCCAGTCGAAGGAGTAGCCCAGCATTTCCAGCTGGTCATGGAAGCGCTTGATGTTGTCCTCCGTGACCTTAGCGGGGTGGATATGGTTCTTAATGGCGTAGTTCTCCGTGGGCAGGCCGAAGGCGTCGTAGCCGATGGGGAACAGGACGTTGTAACCGTCCATCCGCTTCTTCCGGGCAATCACGTCCATGGCGGTGTAGGGCCGGGCATGGCCCACATGGAGGCCCTGGCCGGAGGGATAGGGGAACTCCACCAGGCCGTACCACTTGGGGCGGGTGGTGTCGCCGGTGACAGCGCGGAAGGTTTTTTCCTCGCGCCAGCGGGTCTGCCATTTCTTTTCAATCTTGCTAAAATCGTACTTCACCTAACTCACAGCTTTCTTATGATGATAATTCTTCTGCGGCAGCGCCGCCGGGGGTCAGTCTTCTTTCTTCGTCAGGAACGGGGACACATCCACCGCCTTGGCCTCCCGCCACAGGCGGTCCAGGTCGTAGAACTCCCGCTTCTCCGGCAGGAACAGGTGGACAATGACCGTGTTAAAGTCCAGCGCGATCCAGCCGCTCTCCCGCTCGCCCTCCTTGCGCAGGGCAGGCTCCCCCAGCTTTTCCGCCGCCTCCTCGCAGGCGTCGCTCAGCGCCCGGAGCTGGGTGGTGGAGCCGGCGGTACACATGATGAAGTAGTCCGCCAGGCTGGTGACTTCTGTGGTGTACAGTACCTCCAGCTTCATGCCCCGCTTTGCGTCCAGCGCCCGGCACAGAGCCGCCGTCAATTCCAATGCTTCAGCCATGTTCCTCTCCCTTTCCGTTCAATTCTGCCTCCATCCAGTCCCTGGCCGCGATGCCATCCAGGTGGACGGGCTTGTTTGCTTCCTGATTCCTGCGGATGCTGTAGTTCAGCCCGTAGAGGACGCCTGCGTCCAAGTCCTCCTCCACGATGGCCCGCAGCTGGGCGCACCAGTCATAGGGGCGGCTGGGCTCGGCATAATCCGCAATATAGATGATTTTCTCCAACAGCGTCATACCGGCGTGGCCGGTGGTGTGCCAGAAGATGGCGGAGCAGACGTCCTCCGGCATCCCGAACACCTGCCGGGCGATGGCCGCGCCGCTTTTCGCGTGGAGCAGGCCGGTATTCTCCCGGGCTATCTGGTCTATTAGGATACCACATTTTTCGCAAATTGACAACTGTTTTTCCGCGGGAAAGTACTTTGTGCAGTCGTGAAGGATGGCGGCCTTCCGGGCCTTCTCCTCATCGGCCCCGTTTTTCCGGGCCAGCAGCGCCGCCTCCTGCTCCGTCCCCTTGATATGGGGGATGCGCTTGGCCCGTACCATGGAGTAGGAACAGGCCCGCAAGTCCTCCAGGCTCAGCGCCCTCAGGTCGGCGTCCGTCCCGTACAGCCGGTGCATCAGGATATAGCCGTAAATGCTCTCGTCCAGCAGCGCCCGGCCCTGGCCCTTGGCCAGCTGCTCCCGCAGCTGGCTGGAGGAGACCTCCACCAAATCCTCCAGGGTGATGATTTTCACCCTGGCGTCAAACTGCTTTTTCAGCTTCTTCTTCTGCCAGTGGAAGGACTCGGTATCCCCTGCCTGGCGGCCAAAGGCGGCGATGTGGGCGTACTTGCAGATGCGCTGGGGCTGATACCAGGTGTCCAGGGTCAGGAACATATCCGTCCCCATCAGCAGGTACAGCTCATCCTTGGGGTAGCGCCTGGCGAGGGCCTCCAGGGTGTCCGCCGTGTAGCTTTTCCCCTGCCGGGTCAGCTCGATATCCGACGCCTCGAAGCCCTTCCCCAGCCGGTTCGCCATCAGCTCCACCATCTCCAGCCGCTGCTGGGGAGTGGCGCTGTCCTCCGGCATCTCCTTGTGGGGCGGCGTATTGTCCGGCACCAGCAGCACCTTGTCCAGCTTCAGCGCCTGGGCCACGTCCCGGGCCGCCGCCATGTGGCCCAGGTGGGGCGGGTTGAAGGTCCCGCCGTAGATTCCGATTTTCAATGCTTCCTCACCTCGCTGCCCCGCTGTCAGGGCACGTTACTGCGCCTTTTCATACTTCTTCCCCGCCGTCTTTTTCTGCTTGGGCTGCACCAGGTTGATGCACTTCTCCCCCAGCTTGTGGCTGTGACGATACAGGACGAAGCGGCTGCCAATGACCTGCACTTGCTCCGACCGGGTCAGTTCGCTGAGCTGGTCGCAGGCCTCCCGTGCGGAGAGGGGGCTGGTCTCCAGCACCTTGCACTTAATCAGTTCTCTAGCCTCCAGGGCGTCGTCCGCCTGCTGCACCAGATTATCGTTGATGCCGTCCTTGCCCACGGTCAGCACCACTTCCAGAGTGTTGGCCATGGCCCGCAGCTGGGCCCGCTGTTTGCTGTTGATTGGTTCCATCTGTTTCGTTCTCCTTATGATTGCTTCCGTTATTTTCGCTGCCAGACTTATTGCCCGTTCAGGTACGCCTCCAGCTCCCCGGCGAAGGCCCGCAGGGCCTTTCCACGGTGGGAGACGGCGTTCTTCTCCTCCGGCGTCATCTGGGCGAAGGTCTTTTTGCACTCCGGCACCAGGAAGATGGGGTCGTAGCCAAAGCCGTCCTCCCCCACCGGAGTGAAGCCGATGCGGCCCTCGCACTCGCCCCGGGCGGAAACCACGTCCCCATTCGGGAAGGCGCAGGTCACTACGGAGACGAAGCTGGCCTTCCGGTTGAGCTGGCCCCGCAGCGCTTCCAATAGGAGCTGATACCGCTGCTGGTCGTTCAGGTCTGGGCCGCCGTACCGGGCGGAGTACACCCCCGGCGCGCCGTTCAGCGCCTCGCAGCACAGGCCGGAGTCGTCCGCGATGGCGGGGAGGCCGCTGGCCTCCATCACCGCCCTGGCCTTGATGAGAGCGTTCTCCTCAAAGGTCGTGCCGGTCTCCTCCGGCTCCAGGTCGATGCCCAGCTGGGACTGGAGGACGATTTCCACCCCAAGCTGCTGCAAAATCGCCTGCAATTCCGCCAGCTTCTTCGGGTTGTGGCTTGCCAATACGAATTTCATTCCGCACCTCCGGTCAATGCGCAGGTCTGCTTCACCATCAGCTCCTGGATGCCCTTCTGGCACAGGCTCACCAGCCGCTGCTGCTCCAGGACGGTAAAGGCCCGGCCCTCGCCGGTACCCTGAATCTCGATGAGTTCGCCCCGCTCGTTCATCACGCAGTTCAAATCCACCTGAGCGCCGGAATCCTCGTAATACTGCAAGTCCAGCAGGGCTTCCTCCTCCACCAGACCGGCGGACACCGCCGCCACCTGATGAATCACCGGGTCCTCGTCGATCAGCCCGGCCTCCAGCAGCTTCCGGCAGGCCAGCTTTAGCGCCACCCAGCCGCCGGTGACGGAGGCGGTGCGGGTGCCGCCGTCCCCCTGCAACACGTCGCAGTCCACCGTGATGCAGTGGGGGCCAAGCTTCTCCATATCCACTGCCGAGCGCAGGCTGCGGCCAATGAGCCGCTGAATCTCCGCGCTGCGGCCGGACAGCTTCAGCTTGCTGACATCCCGGCGGGAGCGGGTGCGGTTGGCCCGGGGCAGCATATTGTACTCCGCCGTCACCCATCCGCAGCCCTCCGCCACATGAGGCGGCACCCTGTCCTCCACAGAGGCAGTGATATACACCATGGTTGCGCCGCACTTGATGATGCAGCTTCCCTCCGCGAATGCGTTGGTGTTGGGAATGATTTCCACCGGGCGCAGCATATCCGCCGTGCGGCCATCCCGTCTGTTCATAGGTCAGCATCCTTTCTGTTGCTTTTGAGGGATAATTGTGTTAAATGAGCGCGTTGGCAAACTCCCGGGCATCGAAGGGCTTCAAATCCTCCAGCCCTTCGCCCACGCCGGCGTACTTCACCGGCACCTTTAGCTCCTGGGCTACCGCCACAGCGATGCCGCCCTTGGCGGTGCCGTCCAGCTTGGTCAGCACAATGCCGGTGATGCCGCAGGTCTCCATGAACTGCTTGGCCTGCACCAGGCCGTTCTGGCCAGTGGTGGCGTCCAGCACCAGCAGCACCTCTTTGGCGCAGTCCGGGCACTCCCGGTCGATGATGCGGCTCATCTTCGCCAGCTCGTTCATCAGGTTGGATTTGTTGTGGAGCCGTCCCGCCGTGTCGATTAATACGACGTCCGTCCCACGGGCCTTGGCCGCCGAGATGGAGTCAAAGACCACGGCGGCGGGGTCGCTGCCCTCCCCCTGCTTCACGATGTCGATGCCGGAGCGCTGGGCCCAGATGGTCAGCTGCTCGGAGGCGGCGGCCCGGAAGGTGTCCGCCGCGGAGAATAGCACCTGCTTGCCCTCGGCTTTCAGGCTGGCCCCGATTTTGCCGATGGTGGTGGTCTTGCCCACCCCGTTCACCCCGATGAACAGCACGAAGGAGGGCTTCGTGCTCAGGTTCAGGGCCGGGTCGGCCACCTCCAGCATCTCCGCCAGAATCTCCCGCATACAGTTCTGGGCATCGGGAATCTCCTTGATATGCTCCCGCTTGGCCCGGGTGCGCAGCTCGTCCACCGCTTTCAGGGTGGTGTTCATCCCCATGTCGGCCAAAATCAGGCTTTCCTCCAGGCTGTCATAAAATTCATCGTCCAGCTTGGAGAAGCCGTTGAAAATGCCGATTTTTTTTATTTTGTCAAAGAATCCCATTGCTCTTTCCCCTTTCGATTCAGAACGCCCCCTGGGCTTATTGGATATTCAGCTCCTCCGCCACCTCGTTCAGGTTGACAGTCAGCACCCGGCTGATGCCCCGCTCCTGCATGGTGACGCCGTAGAGGACGTCCGCCTCCTCCATGGTGCCCCGGCGGTGGGTGATGATGATAAACTGGGTCTTATCGCTCATGGAGCGGACGTAGTGGGCAAACCGGGTGACGTTGGGGTCGTCCAGCGCCGCCTCGATTTCGTCCATCACCACGAAGGGCGTAGGCCGCACCTTCAGGAAGGCGAAGTACAGGGCGATGGCCACAAAGGCCTTCTCCCCGCCGGACAGCAGGCTCAGCACCTTCAGCGCCTTGCCCGGAGGCTGCACCTTGATTTCAATGTTGCAGTTCAGGATGTCGTCCGGGTCCTCCAGCTCCAGGGCGGCCTTGCCGCCGCCGAACAGCTCTTGGAAGGTGACGGAGAAGGCGTCCGCAATCAGGTCGAACTGCTCCGCGAAAATCTTCTTCATCTCCTCAGTGATGCCATCGATGATCTCCTCCAGCTCCGCCTTGGCCTTCTCCACATCGTCCCGCTGGGCGGTCAGGTAGTCGTACCGTTCGCTGATGCGACGGAACTCCTCAATGGCCCCCACGTTTACGTTGCCCAGGGCGCTGATGCTCCGTTTCAGTTCGGCGATGCGCCGCCCGGCCTTGGTCACGCTCTCCAACTCCTGGCGCAGGGGCTGGGCGCTGTCATAGGTCAACTCGTAGCTGTCCCACAGTTTGCTGAGAAGCTGGCTCTCCTCCATGGCGGCGGCAGCCTTCTTCCGTTCCAGGGCAGAGCACTCCCGCTCCATATTCAGCAGGGTCTCATTCTTGTCTCTGGCGTCCCGGTCGGCCTGGGTGCGCTGGGCTTCCAATTCCAGCCGCCGGGTGGACAGCTTTTTCAGGCTGTCTGTCAGCGCCTCCCGGCTGGCGCGGAGGGTTTGCAGCGCCTCCTCCAGCGCCCGGATGCGGTCGGTCAGCTCCTCGTTGCGCTGGCCGTACTCCTCGATTTGGCGGCGGCGGTTCTCCCGGTCGCCGGTGATGTCCCGCTCCATGGCCTTTAACTCGTCCAGGGCGGTCAGGGTGGCGGACTGCTCCGCGTCCAGGGACGCCTGGGCGACATGTACCTCCGCGATGGCGGCGGCAATGGCCTCCGCCTGCTTCCGGAACACGTCCTGTCCGGCGGCCTTGCCCTCCGCCTCCGTCCGCAGGGCGGCGGCGGAATCCTCCAGCGTCTCAATGCGCTGGCGGGCCTCCTCGGTGTCCTCCTCCAGCTTCTTCGCCCGCTGGCGGAGGCTTTCCAATTCGTCCTGCCAGTTGTCCCGGTTATCCCGAAGGGCCCCCAGCAGGATGCGGTACTGGCCGTATTCGCCGTCCAGCCGCAGCACCGTGTCGTCCAGCACACGCTTCTGGTTCTGGGCCACCTCCATCTCATAGGCGGCCTGCTCCGCCTCCCGCTTGGCGTCCGCCAGGACGCGGCGGGCCGCGTCCATATCCTCTTTCAGCTGGGCGGACTGCTTCTCCAGCCGCTCCAGCTCACTGGCCCGGGACAGGATGCCCGCGCTGCGGCTGGTGCTGCCGCCGGTCATGGAGCCGCCGGGATTCAGCACTTGGCCGTCCAGGGTGACGATGCGGAACCGGTGGCCAAACTGCCGGGCCATGGCGATGGCCGCGTCCATATCCTCCGCAATGACCACCCGGCCCAGCAGGTTGCCCACCACGTCGGCGTACTTCTGCTCACAGGTCACCAGGGCACTGGCCACCCCCACGAAGCCCCGGCACTGCTCCACGTTCCGTTCCTTCAAATAGTTGGGTCGGACAGCGGAGAGGGGCAGGAAAGTGGCCCGGCCCGCGTCCCGCCGTTTCAGGTAGTTGATGGCGGCCTTGCCGTCCTCCTCCCGGTCTACCACCAGGTTCTGCTGGGCCGCGCCCAGCGCCGTCTCGATGGCGACGGTGTACTGCTCCGGCACCTTCATCAGGCTGGCCACCGGGCCGTGGATACCCCGGAGCTGCTTCCGCTCGGCGGCCTGCATCACCGCCTTCACCGCCTTGGAGTAGCCCTCATACAGCTTCTCCATCTCGGTGAGCATATGGATACGGCCGGACAGATTGTTGCTGTCCAGGGTCAGCTGGTTCACCTTGCCCTGGGCCTCCTCCAGCTTTTTGTTGCGGCTGGCCGCCTTCATCTGGTGGCCCGCGATGACGTTTTCCAGGCTGTCCCGCTGCTCCTTGGTGTCATTCAATTCCTTCCGCTTGGCCTTGGCCTCCGCCTCGGCCTGGGTTAACTTCTCCTGATTCTCCTGGATGGAGGCCCGGAGGGCGGTGTCCCGGTCGATCATCTCCTGACCGGAGGCCGCCAGGGCGGATAGCAGTTCCTTGGCGTCCGCCAGGGAGGCGCTCTGAATGCGCTCCGAACTGCGGAGGGCCTCCAGTTCCTCCGCCAGCGTCCCCGCCTGCCTGCGGTTCTCTGCCTCCTCCAGCCGGTGCCCGGCCAGCTTGTCCTCCAGCGCCTGGCGCTGGTCAGCGATTGCCCGGAGCCGCTCCTGCCGCTGGGCGATTTGGGCGGCGATGGAGTCCGCCCGCCCCTCCTGCTGGTCAAGTTCCCGCTGTAAGCGGTCGGCGGACTCGGTATTGCTCTGCACCTGGCTTTTCAGCACGGCGATGGAGGACTCCCGCTCATTGCTCTCCCCTTCCAGGGCGGACTGGCGGGCGCGGAGCTGCTCCGTTTCCACATCGCAGTCCCGCATCTGCTGGGCCAGGGCCTCCGCCCGGGCGTAAAGGGTCTCCTGCTCGGTTTTGATGCTGTCCCGCTGGGCGGTGGCGGCCTCATAGTCGGTGGCCAGCTTCCGGTGATTCGTCCGCAATTCATCCAGGTTCTCCAGCCACAGGGAGATTTCCAATCCCTTCAACTCGTCCCGATAGGCCAGGAACTCCTTCGCCTTTTCCGCCTGACCCCGGAGGGGCTCCAGCTGGAGTTCCAATTCGGAGATTTTATCCCCCACCCGGAGCAGGTTGTCCGCCGTCTTTTCCAGCCTGTGTTCGGCCTCCTCCTTCCGGTGGCGGAACCGGGAGATGCCCGCCGCCTCCTCGAAGACGCTGCGCCGCTCGGTGCCCTTGGTGGACAGTATCTCATCAATTTTACCCTGGCCGATGATAGAGTAACCCTCCCGGCCCAGGCCGGTGTCCATCAGCAGCTCGTTGATGTCCTTCAGGCGGCAGCTGTGGCGGTTGATGTAATACTCGCTGTCCCCGCTGCGGTAGTACCGGCGGGTGATCATGACCTCCGACTCCTCCATGGGGAAGCGGTGATCCTCATTGTCCAGAATCAGGCTGACCTCGGCATAGCCCAGCTGCTTGCGCTTGGCGGTGCCGCCGAAAATCACGTCCTCCATCTTGCCGCCCCGCAGCGCTTTGGTGGACTGCTCCCCCATGACCCAG
The DNA here is from genome assembly GCA_020860385.1 of Clostridiales bacterium. Lineage (GTDB taxonomy): Bacteria > Bacillota > Clostridia > Oscillospirales > Oscillospiraceae > Onthomonas. Next base: position 5,901 of record JAJBUK010000039.1, on the reverse strand, counting down.
CGTATTGCGTCCGAAATATTCGATTTTCCGCTGCCGTTCGGCCCGACGATACCGGTGACCGGCTCCCCGAAGGTCAGGACGGTTTTATCAGGGAAGGATTTGAACCCCTGAATTTCCAAGGCTTTTAGATACAAAAGGACACCTCTCGCCATTCCGTTTTTACAGATGCACATAGTTTGACACTATATTTTACCATCGCTGCGCCGAAATTGCAACGGATTCCTTTCCATTTTAGGAAATTTGCCTCCGCGCGGCCCCATGCTAGGTTCAAAAGGCAAAAAAACGCTGCCCACCGGTAAAACCGCAGGGCATCGCGTTTCTTTCTAATTCCTATTCAGCTTTGCACCAGCCGCTCCAACTCCCGGCACAGGGCGGCCATCTCCTCATCGGTGCCGACGGTGATGCGCAGGAATTGGTCTGTCCGGGGCGCGTCAAAGTAGCGCACCAAAATCCCCGCCTCCCGCAGCCCGGCGAACAGCGCCCTGGCGGGCACTGCCTTATGGGACGCAAAGAGGAAATTTGTCTTGCTGGGCAGCACCGTGAAACCCAGCCCCTCCAGCCGCTCCGTCACCCAGGCCCGGGTGTTCACCACGGCGACGCAGCGGTCTGCGAAGTACGCCTCATCCTCCACGGCGGCGGCAGCCCCCACGATGGCCAGCCGGTCCAGGGTGTAGGAGTTCATGGAGTTCTTCACGCAGTTGACCGCCTGAATCAGGTTCTCATTGCCAAAGGCGAAGCCCACCCGAAGCCCCGCCAGGGAGCGGGATTTGGACATGGTCTGCACCACCAGCAGGTTGGGATACCGGTCGATCAGGGGCAGGGCGGAGGTCCCGCCGAAGTCCACATACGCCTCGTCCACGATGACCACCACGTCCGGGTTGGCCTCCAGGATACGCACCAGCTCCCCCTGGGGCAGCTCGATGCCGGTGGGGGCGTTGGGGTTGGCCAGCACGATGCCGCAGTGCTGCCCCAGAAGCTGCTCCACGGGGACGGTGAAATCTTCGTTCAGGGGCACCGTGCGGCACTGGATGCCGAACAGCGCCGCATACACCGGGTAGAAGCTGTAGGTGATGTCGGGGAACAGAATGGTGTCCCCGGGGCCGAAAAACGCCTGAAAGGCAAAGGCCAGCACCTCGTCTGAGCCGTTGCCCAGGAACACCTGTCCCTCTCTCACGCCGTAGCGCCGCGCCAAGGCCGCCCGGAGGGCGCTGCCCTCCGGATCCGGGTAACGCCGCAGGGACTGGCCCAGCTCCGCTGTGATGGCCTCCGTCACCTTCGGGGAGGGGGGATAGGGGTTTTCGTTGGTGTTGAGCTTGATGAGGTTCTGCACCTTCGGCTGCTCCCCTGGCGTGTAGGGGGTCAGCTGCCGGATGCGGCTGGACCAATATTCTTTCATGGCGGATTCGCTCCTTTGCTTCTCAATCAGACGCCTCGGCCTGGCGGTCAGGGCCGGGGAGAATTTTCTTCACATTCTTCTCCGCCTTGGCCCGGGGCAACATGACCTCCCGACCGCAGCCCTTGCACCGCATCCGGAAATCCATGCCGATGCGCAGCACCTCCCACTCCTTGCAGCCGCAGGGGTGGGGCTTTTTCATTTGCAGAGTGTCTCCAACCTGGATGTCCATACTGGTCTCCCCTTTCTTTACTTTAGCACGCTAATACACTACCATGTTATAAGCAGCTTGTCAAGTGGTTTTCCTCCATCAAACTTTCCCCTGTTCCTGCATATGCTTCCCATAAGCACAGAATCAGGAGGAAAACGCTATGAATCAAATTTTGCCGGAAAGCCGCCTGCTCACCACGGCGGAAAATCAAGCTCTGCTGTCCTCATTGGAGGGGCTGCACACCGCCATGGAGCGGCAAATCGTGCTGGAGAGCGTCGCCCTGCGCTGCGACCGGGGCCACAACCTCCGCCTCAGGCTGGGGGAGGTGGACGCCGTCATTCCCCACGGGGAATGTGCCGTGGGCCTGGAGGACGGCACCACCAGGGAAATCGCCCTGCTGACCAGGGTAGGGAAGCCGGTAGCCTTCCTCGTCACCGGCCTGGTGGGGGAGGACGGGCGCATCGTGGCCCAGCTGTCCCGCCGCCTGGCCCAGGAGCAGGCCCTGGAGGTGCTGCTGAATCTGCCGACGGGGACAGTCCTGCCCGCCACCGTCACCCGGCTGGAGCCCTTCGGCGCGTTTGTGGATATTGGGCGGGGAATCCCCTCCATGATACCGCTGGGGGCCATCTCCGTGGCCCGCATCCGCCATCCTTCTGACCGGTTCTACACCGGGCAGGAGATTTTCGCGGTGTTGCAGCAGGCCGTCCCGGAGCAGCGCCGCCTGCTGCTGTCCCACAAGGAGCTGCTAGGCACCTGGGCGGAGAACGCGGCCCGGTTCGCCCCCGGCGAAACCGTCACCGGCATTGTCCGGGGCGTGCTGGATTACGGCATCTTCGTGGAGCTGGCCCCCAACCTCCCCGGCCTGGCAGAGTATCTGCCGGGATACGAGGTGGGCGACCAGGTCAGCGTCTACATCAAGGCCATTCTGCCGGAGCGTCAGAAAATCAAGCTGCTGCTGATCGACCGGCTGAACCACCCCGCTCAATGCACCCCGCCGACCTACTTCGTCACCGAGGGCAATGTGGCGGGGTGGGACTACCACGGTGCTACTCCTTCTTGATTTTCGCCCAGTAGGCTTTGGCGGCCTGCTCGGTCTTGTTCTCCCCATACTCGTAGTACTTCCGCCCTTGGAGGGCGTCCGGGAGATACTGCTGCTCCACCCAATGATTGGGGTAGTCGTGGGGATAGAGATAGCCCTGCTCCCGCTCCATGCCGGTGCTGTCGGCGTGGACGTTTTGCAGATGCCTGGGATAGTCCCCCGTCCTGCCCGCCGCCACGTCGGACATGGCGGCGGAAATGCCCTTATAGACGCTGTTGGACTTGGGGGCCGTGGCCAGCAGCACCACGGCCTGGGCCAGGGGCAGCCGGGCCTCCGGCAGCCCCAGCATATTGGCGTTCTCCACGCAGGCATTGACGATGGCCGCCGCCTGGGGGTAGGCCATCCCCACATCCTCGCTGGCGGAGCAGAGGATGCGCCGGATGGCGGTCACCATGTCCCCCGCCTCCAGCAGCCGGGCCAGATAGTGGAGGGCGGCGTCCGGGTCGGAGCCCCGTATGGACTTCATCAGTGCGGAGGCGGTGTCGAAGTGGTCGTCCCCCGCCCGGTCATAGCGCATGGCGGAGTGCTGGGCCAGCACTTCGGCGTCCTCCAGGGTCAGCGTGATGGTTCCGCCTGTGGACGGCGCGGCGTTCACCAGCAGCTCCACCGCATTCACCGCCTTGCGCACGTCTCCGCCGCAGGCCGAGGCAATATGGGCGCCGACCTCCGGGGGGCAGTTGATTTCCATCCCCCGCCGCTCCGCCAGCAGCGCCACCGCCCGCCGCACCGCGGGCTGCACCTCCTCCGCCGTCACCGGTTTGAACTCAAAAACGGTGGAACGGCTCAGGACGGCGTTGTAAACATAAAAATACGGGTTCTCCGTGGTAGATGCAATGACGGTGATTTTGCCGTTCTCCATAAACTCCAGCAGGCTCTGCTGCTGCTTTTTATTGAAGTACTGAATCTCGTCCAGGTAGAGCAGCACGCCGTTTGGGGCCAACAGGGTGTCCACATCAGCGATAATGTCCTTAATGTCGGAGATGGAGGCGGTGGTGGCGTTCAGCCGGTGCAGCGCCTTGTTGGTGCGGCTGGCAATGATGTTGGCCACCGTGGTCTTGCCGGTGCCGGAGGGGCCGTAAAACACCATGTTGGGGATATTGCCCCCCTGAATGATGCGGCGCAGTACGCCGTTCGGCCCCAGGATGTGCCGCTGGCCCACCACGTCGTCCAGACTGGCGGGTCTAATCTCATCTGCCAATGGCCGTTCGTTCATGGCGGATGTCGCCTCCCTGTCATTGATGGTTTTCATTGTAGCACATTCGCCGCCCTTTGTAAATGCGGAGGGGCTTTTCCGCATGGAAAGGCCGCCCTGTGTCTCACCGCAGGACGGCCCTGAAACTCCCCTTTGGAGGTTCACCACTCCTCCAGGCTGTATGCAATCATCTCATCCCGCTCCTCGGCGCTGGAGGACACGCCGATCAGGAAATCATCCCCCATGGTGCCCTCCAGGATGCCCTTCAGCCTGCCGCAGTCTTTGATGCGCCAGCCGTAGCGGGCGCGTATTTCGTCCATAGTGTGGCGGTAATTCCGCTCATCCCAGCGGCCGATATAGGCGCAGAAGTACCGCTGGCCATCGTAGAAGTGGTGGGCTTCGTCATAGCAAATCATGTCCGCCCAAAGCTGGTAATAGTCCGCGCTGGAGGCATAGTTGATCATGTCCGGCGTGTAGCCTCCCGCCGGGCGCATATTGACCTCCAGGCCCACAATGTCACCCACATTGCCCAGGCCCTCCTTGGCCTCCGTCAGCCGGAAGAACTCCAGGTGGAAGCTCCGCTTTTTCAGGCCGAAGGCTTTCAGCACCGCCTTGCCCGCCTCCAGCATATCCCAGGGCACATCCTGCATCACGGAGTAGTACATGGGGCCGTGCTTCTGCACCATATCCATGATGGAGATGGTGGTGACGTGGTTGGCGCAGAACAAAATCTCGCCCTTGCTGTTGACGATGCCGTCAAAGGCGCTGACATCGCCGCTGACGAACTCCTCCAAAATATACTGGCTGTCCAACTCCATCCCGCACAGGCGGTACACGTCCTCATCGGAGCGGAGCACCATATTCCCCGCTGCGCCCACGCCGTTGTCCGGCTTGGCCACGATGGGGTAGCCCACCAGATGGGCAAATTTCAGCGCCCCTTCACAGTTATCCAGCAGATGGTACCGGGCGGTGGGGATGCTCGCCTTGGCGTAATAGGCCTTCATGGCGGACTTGTGCTTGAACTTCCGCATATCCTCCGGCTGCAGGCCGGTGGTGATGTGGAAGTCCTGCCGGAGCCGGGCGTCCTGCTCCATCCAATACTCGTTGTTGGACTCCAGGTAGTCGATTTTCCCGTAGTGGAAGGTGAAATAGGCCACGGCACGGAGCATTTCATCGTAGTTCTCCATGTCGTTCACCCGGTAATATTCGGTCAGGGCTTCCTTTAGCTCCGGGTGCAGCAGGTCATAGGCGCAGTCGCCAATGCCCAGCACCGTGACGCCGTTCTCCTTCAGCCGCTGGCAAAAATGGCGATAACAATCGGGAAATTGGGGGGAGATAAAGATAAAATTCATATTATTCACACTTTCCGCGGAAGCAGCGCGCCGCCTTGCCTGGCCGCCGCTGCCTGTTCCATTGGTATCCCCATTATAGCCCTCTTTTTTTCAAATTTCCACCCCTATATCCGTCAAAACTGTAAAATAACCGGCGCCAGTCGGGGATGCAAATAAAAAAGGCTGACATCTTCACAATGTCAGCCTTTTCTGTGTTAGCACTACCTATTTTCCCGGCCCGTCTCCAGGCAAGTATCGTCGGCGAAGGTGAGCTTAACTTCTGTGTTCGGAATGGGAACAGGTGGACCCTCACCTCAATCAGCACTAACTGTTCACTTTTCTCTGGGAGAAAAGCAGTCAGAAGAAGAAATTCTTCTTCTCAATGCCGCTCTCTCAAACCGCCTATTATTATATACTGAACTCCGTAAAATGTCAACGGTTTTGCTAAAAAATTTGGTGACCCGTACCGGATTCGAACCGATGTTAAAGGCGTGAGAGGCCTCTGTCTTAACCACTTGACCAACGGGCCACGCCGGGAACTATTTGCGCCGGAAGTCCATCGCGCAAATGAACTCCTGCAAGGGTGCCCCAGGATGGACGCAAAGCGCCCATCCTGGGGATGGTGCGCCATCGGGGACTCGAACCCAGGGCCCACTGATTAAGAGTCAGTTGCTC
>JAJBUK010000060.1 GCA_020860385.1 Clostridiales bacterium | reverse complement strand
CCCCCTATCCCACTGGCGGCTTCGCCTTGTCCCTCAATCAGGTGGTCTATCCCGTCAGAGACGATGTGACTTCTCACTGGTGAGACTGCCGCCGATGGCGGCTGGGGGACGATTGCCGTTCTGCCCTCGCCAGAGGCGGGCAGAACGAGCAATTTTATCATCCTTTGGTCGATAAAATCCTACTGTAAGGGTAGGCTATTACTCCTTTTTTTCGCATGGAGGCTCCTCCAGCGTGAACCGCCCCAGCTTGCCGGAGCGGTACTCCTCCAGCAGCACCCGCGCCATCCGCTCCAAATCCACCTCGCCGCCGGACACCAGGAAGCCCCGCCTCCTGGCGGCGGCCTCCAGCAGCTCCCAGCCTTGGGCGTCCTCCGGCGTGTCGATTTTATATCTGGCTTGCACGGCCTCCGGGTAGCGCCGGGCCAGCAGCAGGATGAGGTGGCAGCCCAGGGTTTCCAAATCCATGATGGTATCCTTCACCGCGCCGGTGAAGGCCAGGTGCAGCCCCACCGTTTCATCCTCAAATTTGGGCCAGAGGATGCCCGGCGTGTCCAGCAGCTCCAGCCCGGCGTCCACCGTGACCCACTGCTTGCCCCGGGTCAGGCCGGGGCGGTTTTCGGCGGCGGCGACCTTCCGCTGGGCCACCTGGTTGATGAAGGTGGACTTGCCCACGTTGGGTACCCCCACCACCATCACCCGAATGGGGCGGCCCACCTGACCCCGCTCCTCCCACCGGGCGATTTTGTCCGCCAGGATGCCCCGCACCACGGCGGGGAACTGCTTCACCCCTGCGCCGGTCTTGCAGTCCGTTTGCAGGACGGAAAGGCTCTGGGCGCGGAACCAGTCCGACCACACCCGATTCATTCCGGGGTCGGCCTGGTCGGCCCGGTTCAGGAGGATGAGCCGGGGCTTTTCCCCCACCAGTTCGTCCAAATCCGGGTTGCGGCTGGAGACGGGGATGCGGGCGTCGATGATTTCCACCACCAAATCCACCAGCTTCAGATTCTCCTGAATCATGCGGCGGGTCTTGGCCATGTGCCCCGGATACCACTGCACCGTCATGCTGCCCGGCTGGGCACCGGCGGCCTTCTCCTGCCGGGTCTGGCTGCGGGCCTGCCGCTTGGCCTGATTCTTTTTGCTGGGCCGATACATATGCTCACCACACTATGCTACATAGTTACGCTTTTATTTTAACAAAAAAGGAGCGGTTTCCCGCTCCTTTCCCTGTCTCGGAAAACTCCGAATGATGCTTACAGCTTCTCCGCAATCTTGGCGGCCTTGCCCACGCGGCCGCGCAGATAATACAGCTTGGCACGGCGCACCTTGCCGCGGCGAACGGTCTCCACCTTCACCACGTTGGGGGAGTGGACGGGGAACACCTTCTCCACGCCGACGCCATAGGAAATGCGGCGGACAGTGAAGGTCTCGCTGACGCCGCCGTGCTTCTTGGCGATGACGGTGCCCTCAAAAATCTGGATACGCTCCTTGGAGCCCTCCTTGATTTTGATGTGGACGCGGACGGTAGAGCCGACCTCAATGACCGGCACTTCCTGCTTCATGTTCTGCGCATTCAGCGTTTCAATCAGATTTGCCATAATGGTTTTCCTCCTGTTTTATAGGCGTTCTTGCGCTTTGCCCCCACAGGGCGGCCGCCGACATCCGGCGGCAGGGCAGAGGAACACCCTTTATTCAACTTGTATACTATAGCATGGGAACGCCGGAAATGCAAGCACTTTTTTACCGAAAAATTCCGCCGTCCGCCCCGAAAATTTCATTTCTGCGATAGCGGACGAAGTCCGGCGTCAGCTCCGGCCGCCGCTCCGTCAGGGTACCCACCAGCACCGCCGGGTTCAGCCCCGGATTCTGAGCCATCAGCCGCAGGTGCAGGTTCACCGCATGGGGTTCCTCTGCAGCGTCCCACTGATAGACCATGGGAATCAAATCCAGCTCCGTATAGCCCTTTTTGGACTTCTTGGAGGGCTTCTGAATGACGCAGCTTTCCTGAGCGAAGAACTCTTCCAGGGCGGGGAGGACGCCCTCCGGCGTGCCGTCGTCATATTCCAGCGCCACCGTCCAGTCGATGGCCGCAATGCGCTTGAACGGAATCTCCGCCTCATAGCACCGCTCCACCACGATGCCCTCCGGCAGGGTAGCGTTCAGCCGGGCCGGTATCTCATCCAGGGGAATGTCGCTCTCCAAGGTGAACTCCAGCAGCTCGCACCGGCTGCTGTAGCCCACGCTGAGGGGCAAGGGGAGGGAGACAAAGGAGTGCCGGTTATAGCCCTGCGTCTGCCAGATGGCCACCCCCGCCCGCAGGAAGGCCCGCTGGAACAGGGCCATCAAATCCAAATGGGAGATATACACCCCCCGCTCCTCCTTCCGGAAGAGCAGCCTGTTCTTGTGTCCTGCCATGCCGTTACCCCCTGTCCACGTCGCACTTTTCGCCGGGAATCAGCCGCGTTGCCCCGCAGCCCATGCACTTCACCCGGCAGTCCGGGGTGATGACCCCCCGATAAGCCTGCTCCCGCTCCTGCCACAGGTAGTCCTGCCGCACCCCCACGTCGCTGACCGACCAGGGCAGCAGCTCGCACCTGGGCCGCTCCCGGCAGGCGTAGAAGTCCGGGTCCAGCCCCGCCTTGCGGAAGGCGTTCATCCACCGTTCAAAATCGAAATACTCTGACCAGGAGTCCAGCCTGCCGCCGCTGCGCCAGACCTCCTCCAGCACCCGGCTCATCCGCCGGTCGCCCCGGGCCAGAGCCGCCTCCACATAGCTGGCATCCCCGTCGTGCCAGTTGTAGACGATGGAGCGGTTGTGGATGCAGGAGCGCAGCAGGTCTACCCGCCGCTGATACTCCTCCATGCTGATTTGCTTCTCCCACTGGAAGGGAGTGAAGGGCTTGGGGACGAAGAAGGAGGTGGAGATGGTGATGCGCACCCCCTTGGAGCGGTTGGGGGTGTAGGCGCGCCAGGACTGGTAGACCTTGTCCGCCAGATCGGCGATGCCCTTCACATCCTCATCCGTCTCCGTGGGCAGGCCCAGCATGAAGTAGAGCTTCACCGCGCTGCACCCGCCCTCGAACACCGTGCGGCAGGATTGGAGCAGGTCGTCCTCCGTTACGTTCTTGTTGATGGCGTCCCGCAGCCGCTGGGTGCCCGCCTCCGGCGCGAAGGTCATGGAGGACTTTCGCGCCTTTTGCAGCCGCCGCATGATGCCCATGGAGAAGCCGTCCGCCCGGAGGGAGGGGAGGGAGATGTTGATGTTCCGCGGTTCACAGTAGTCCAGCAGCCCGTCCAGCAGGCAGGTCAGGGGGCGGTAGTCGCTGGAGGAGAGGCTGGTCAGGGTCATCTCCTGATAGCCGGAGTCCACGCAGGCCTCGATGCCCTGGCGTACCAGGGTCTCCGAGGTCTTTGCCCGGACGGGGCGGTAGCAGTACCCCGCCTGGCAGAACCGGCAGCCCCGGACGCACCCCCGGAACAGCTCCAGCATCACCCGGTCGTGGACGATTTCTGTGGAGGGGACGATGGTGTGGGTGGGGTAATAGGCGCTGTCCAAATCCTTAATAATGCGCTTGGTTACTTTAGCAGGCGCGCCGTGGGTGGGGGTCATGGAGCGGAGGGTGCCGTCTTCGTTGTACGCCACCTGATAGAAGGCGGGGACATAGACTCCCTGAATTTTCACCGCTTCCTCCAGGAACTCCGTCTTGCTCTTTCCCTGTTTTTTGCAGGCCCGGTAACATTCAATGACCTCCGGGTCCAGCTCCTCCCCCTCGCCCAGGAAGAACAGGTCGATGAAATCCGCCAGCGGCTCCGCGTGGTAGGCGCAGGTGCCTCCGGCGCAGACGATGGGCCAGCTCTCGTCCCGCTGGCTGGCATAGAGGGGTATCCCCGCCAGGTCCAGCATATTCAGCACGTTGGTGTACGCCATCTCGTAGCCCAGGGAGAAGGCCACCAGGTCAAAGTCCCGGATGGGGTCGCCGGACTCCAGGGCGAACAGGGGCAGCTCCGCCCGGCGCATCTCCTCCTCCATGTCTCCCCAGGGGGCGAAGCACCGCTCGCACCAGACGCCGTCCATCTCGTTAATAGCGCCGTACAGGATGCGCATACCCAGGTTGCTCATGCCAATCTCGTAGGTGTCCGGGAAGCAGAAGGCGAAGCGGGTGTCCACCGCGGCCTTGTCCTTCTGAATTTCCCGGTATTCTCCGCCGGTGTACCGCGCAGGCTTCTGTACACGCGGAAGGATGCGTTCCAGCTTTGGATTCATGCTTATTCCTGCCTTTTCGTCAAGTGGGATTATTGTACCTGATTTTTGGGAAAAGCACAAGCTGTTTTTCGCGGCGGAGAGCAGTTCTCCTGGCGGGAGAGGAATACCTGCCGAATTTTTTTGAAATACCCCTTGACGAAATCCAAATTTCTGCTATAATATCCATTGTTGCGGGAAACGAGCGGTTTCGCGGGGCAACATCTTTTACATGGAGTAGTATCGAAGCGGTCATAACGAGCACGATTGGAAATCGTGTAGCCGTGAACGCGGCTCGAGGGTTCGAATCCCTCCTACTCCGCCATGAAGCTGTCTTGAATTGTTGGGATTCAAGACAGCTTGCTTTTTATCATCAGGCAGGGCCGGAGAGAGGCAAGTGTGCGTATGATACACAGCGCAGGCGCAGTGCTGTACCGCCAGGAGGCGGGGGCACGGCGGTACATTCTGGTGCAGGAATACAACGGCGACACCGGCTTCCCCAAGGGCCATGTGGAGCCGGGGGAGACGGAGGAGCAGACCGCCCTCCGGGAGATTTGGGAGGAGACCGGCGTTCACGCCACGCTGGCCGGGCCGAAGCGGTTCCAGGTGGAGTACACCCTGCACAACGGCAGCCGGAAGCAAGTGACTTACTTTATCGCCAGCTGCACGGAGGCGATCAGGCAGACGGGAGAGGTGCGCAGGGCGCTTTGCCTGCCCTACGGGCAGGCCCTGGCCCGGCTGACCCATCCCAGTCACAGGACGATACTGGAGGAAGCGCATCGCTACCTGGACGCGCAGGAGGCGGCTCATGCTCCGGCGCGGCGAAGCGGACGGAAGGGGCCCGCGCCGGGGAGCAGGCGGTGAATCAGGGCAGCAGCAAGGAGGCTTTGACCTCTCGCCGGGACAGGGTGCGCAGGGCATCCTGCATCTCCATGGCAAAGCTGTAATAGTTCACCGGTTTCAGCAGATACGCCTGGGCCCGCACCTTATTTTGTGCTGCCTGCAAGGAATTGCTCCTTGGTTTTTGCAAAAGAACGGAACAAAGCTGCTGGTTTGAATCAATTTAAGCAGCGTGCAGAGAATTTTTTGGATAACCGATTTCAGGGCCTCCCGGTTTGCCGGGAGGCCCTTTGGGGAAGTATCAGGGGAAACAGCGCCTTTCGATTTCTGAAGGACAATAGCCCTGTCACCCCTCCAGCTTTTCCAGGGTGCAGGTTTGGGCGATGCTCTTGCGGATTGCCGCCCGGAGGGGCAGCACGCTGGCGGGAGAGACGCTGAGCTCATCGATACCTATCGCCAGAAAGGTGGGCAACAGAGACAAATCCGCCCCCAACTCGCCGCAGATGCCGATCCAGATGCCCTCCGCGTGGGCGGCGTCGGCGGCCATTTTCAGCGCCCGCAGGATGGCGGGATGGTGGGGGTCGAAGAACTTGCCCAGGTCGTTGCACTGCCGGTCGCAGGCCAGGGTGTACTGGGTCAGGTCGTTGGTACCCACGGAGAAGAAGTCCACCAGCTTCGCAAGGTCGCGGGCCATGAAGATGGAGGCGGGGGTCTCCATCATAATGCCGATTTCCGTTTCCGGGTTGAAGGGGATACCTTCCTTCGTCAGCTCCGCCATGACGCTCTTGCAGGCCCGTTTGCACTCCTTCACCTCCCAGACGGAGGTAATCATGGGGAACATGATAGCCACCTTGCCGTAGGCGGAGGCCCGGTACAGCGCCCGCAGCTGGGTGCGGAACACCTCCGGCCGGTTCAGGCAGATACGGATGGCCCGGAGGCCCATGGCGGGGTTCTCCTCCTTGGTCAGGTGGAAGTAGTCCACCTGCTTGTCTGCGCCGATGTCCGGGGTGCGGATGATGACCCGTTTGCCGCCCATGGCCTCGGCCACGGACTTGTACGCCTGGAACTGCTCCTCCTCGGTGGGGTAGTCGCTGGCGGCCAGGTACAGAAACTCGGAGCGGAACAGGCCGATGCCCTGGCCGTCGTTGGAGAGGACGGCGCTGACATCCTCCGGGGAGCCGATGTTGCAGTAGAGCTTGATGTGCCGCCCGTCCAGGGTCACGTCCTCCTGGCCCCGCATGGTCTGCATCAGCTCCCGCATCTGTTCCTGCTTGGCCAGCTTCTCCCGGAAGGATTGGAGGGTTATCTCGTCCGGCTCCAGACAGACCTTGCCGGTTTCGCCGTCGATGTAAGCCGTCCGGCCCTCGTAGTCCTGCTTCAGGGCGTCTCCCAGGCCGCAGATGGCGGGGATGCCCATGGTACGGGCCAAAATCGCCGTGTGGCTGTTGCCGAAGCCGCCCTGGGTGATAAAGCCGAGGATTTTGCTTTTGTCCAGCTGGAGCGTCTCCGAGGGGGCCAGGTCGTCGGCGGCCAGAATGACCGGCTCCTCCGAGTCAATGCCGCCCTCCACAACGCCCATCAGGTTGTTCAGAATGCGCCGGGTGATATCTTTGATGTCGGCGGCCCTGGCCTGCATATACTCGTCGTCCATGGCGGCGAACATGGCGGCAAACTGTTCCCCCGCCTGCTGGACAGCGTATTCCACGTTGCAATGCTCCTCCTCCAGCGCGGACAGGATGCAGTCCACATAGTCCTCGTCCTCCACGAACATGGCGTGGGTCTCGAACAGTACGGCGGATTCATCCCCGGACTCCGCCCGGTACTTTTCCGCCAGCGCCTCCAGCTGCTCCACAGACTGGGCCTGGGCCTGCTCCAGACGGGCCTTTTCGCCCTCGATATCTTCTACAGTGCGCTGTGTGACTTCGCCGCTGCTGCGCCGGAAGAAGTATAGCGGCCCGCCGGTCACGCCCCTGGACACGCCCTTTCCCTGCATCAAAATCATATGGTTCCCTCCAAGCGGATTCCGTTTTGGCAAAGGGCGGGCGCAGCATTCCCGTGCGCCCGCCCTATTGATTTAAAGATTGGCTTCCAGAAATGCCTTCATTCCGGAGAGGGCAGTGTCCTCATCGCCGCCTCCGTTAAACCATACCGTTTTCCCGCAGATAGGCCAACAGCCCGCTGCACCCCTCCGCCACATCCGCATAGGTGGCGTCAAAGTCCCCGGTATACCAGGGGTCGGCGATGTCCCGTCGGGAGCCTGCGAAGGATAGCAGCTTGTAAACCTTGCCCTCCGGGTCGCCGTGGAGCATCCTGCGGAGGTTCTTCCTGTTCCACTCATCCATGCCGATGATGAGGTCGAACCGTTCATAGTCGCGCCAGGTGATTTGCCTCGCCCTGTGGGGGATTAGCGGGATACCTACCTCCCGGAGCTTCTGCACCGTCCCCCAGTGCGGGGGATTGCCCAGCTCCTCCGTGCTGGTGGCCATGGAGTCAATGTAGCACCGGTCAGCGAGGCCCACCTCCTGCACCATATGCGCAAAGACGCTCTGGGCCATGGGGCTGCGGCAAATATTGCCGTGGCAGCAGAATACAATGCGAATCATCCGTTTTCCTCCTTAAACTACAGCCTCACATCAGCGGGCCAAACAGCCGGAACAGGCATTGCGTGACCCGCACCATGGCGTTGAGGCCCGTCTGGTACTGCTCCGTCACCTCATGGGAGACCAGGAAGGTTTTTCGGAAGTCCGCCTCGATGTCCTGAATGGCGGGGCAGCGGTACAGCAGGACGCCGTTTTCAAAGTGGTGGTACAGGCTGCGGAAGTCAAAGTTGATGGTGCCCACCGTGGCGGCAACGCCGTCGCACAGCACCTGCTTCTCGTGGGGGAAGCCGGGGGTGTACTCGTAGATGCGCACGCCCCGGCGCACCAGCCCCGCATAGTAGGAGCGGGTCATACGGTATACCAGCTTCTTATCCGGGATGCCGGGGGTCAGGATGCGCACGTCCACCCCACGCTGGGCGGCCAGGCACAGGGCGCGGGTCATCTCATCGCTGATGATGAGGTAGGGCGTGGCGATATAAAGGTGGCGCGTGGCGCTGTGAATCAGGTTCAGGTAGATATTCTCCCCCATATATTCGTCGTCCAGGGGGCTGTCCGCATAGGGCTGGACGAACCCCGGCTGGCTGGCCTGATAGGTAACATCAGGCAGGTAGCGGGTGTAGCTGGCATCGGTATCCTCCATGGCGTTCCACATCTCCAGGAACATCAGGGTCAGGCTCCGCACTGCGTCGCCGGTGAGCCGGAGGCCGGTGTCCTTCCAGTGGCCGAAGGGGGTGGTGATGCCGAAGTACTCATCCGCCAGGTTGTAACCGCCGGTGTAACCGATTTTGCCGTCAATGACGGTGATTTTGCGGTGGTCCCGGTTGTTCATAAAGGGCTTCAGCACCGGTACAACAGGGTTGAACACCCGGCACTGGACGCCGATTTCCTCCATCCGCCGGATAAAGCCCCGGTCGATAAAGCCGACGCTGCCCACCTCATCGTAGAACATCCGCACCTCGACCCCGTGGGCCACCCGGTCTGCCAGCACGGCTCTCAGCCGGGCGAAGGCCGCGCCCTCCTGAATGGCGTGGTACTCCAGAAAGATGAACTGCTCCGCAGCCGCCAGGTCCTTCAGCTGGGCCTCCAGCCCGTCCACCGCTTCGGCGTAAAAGACCACGTCGGTGTTGCAGTAAAGGGGATAGTGGCCGTACTGATAGATATACCGGCACTGACCGGCAAATTGGGGGTCTGACGCCTCCAGGGCCTGCATCGGCTCCGGGCGCTGCTGCTGGAAGGGGCGCAGCTTGCCGTCGATAGTCTCAAAGCGCCTGCGCATCCGCCGGGTGGCGCCGCTGCGGCCAAACAGGAGGTACAGGCACAGCCCCAGGAGGGGAAACGCCATGATGAGGATAATCCAGGACAGCTTAAAGGCTGCGTTGTCCCGCTTCCCGGAGATGCACGCCGCCAGCAGGAAGGCCAGCAGGCTGGTCAGCAGGCTGATGGAGGTGGAGTATTCGTTGAGCCGGACGGCGAGCAGCACGATCCAGCCCACCTGTATCACCAGCGCCAGCAGCGAGGCGAGCATTTTGGCGATGCCATTTCGGACGGTTGCTTTTTTCTCTGTTCTCATAGGACGGGATGCCTCCTTCTGATTGCAACCTGATTATAGCAGAAACGGAGGGGAAAATCTACCGACAGAAACGGGAAAGTGTGACAGTTCCGCGGGATTGCCCGCAGGCGATAGTGTTATCGGAGTAAGCGCCTGTTTCCTTAGAAAATCCTTGAGCAAATGCACTGCGGCGCCTTGCGGTAAAGGTTCGCCATTGGACAAGTGGAGCGGAAGCTGCGTGAATCAACTCGGCTCAATTCACATTTGCTGAGATTGTTTTTCATTCATAACGGAAATGCGTGCAGAAATAGCAACAGAATTTGCATGAACGGTTGAAAATATTTTCATAATGCTGTATTATTTTATTTGTACTGATACGCTTTTCTCATTCGCCTTTTAGCGCTTGTGCAACGGCTGAATAACACTGCAAAATGTTGAAAATACCATCATAAAAGCTCGTGGAACATACCATTTCCAAATAGAAGGAGTTCATTATGCAGGTTGCAATTGTGGATGACAGCAGGAAAGATACTGAAAAGATGGTAGAATACCTGGAACAGTTCATAGCAGAAACGAAAGTGTCTCTTTCCCCGGTTTGTTTTGAAACTGCAAGCACGTTCTTTGCGGCGTTTACAGGACAATTTGATTTGGTTATTTTTGATATTGATATGCCAGGTATGAATGGGGTGGAGGCTGCCCGGCTGCTGCGAAAGATGGATTCGGATGTGGTCATCATGTTTGTCACGAATCTGCCTCAGTATGCGCTGGATGGTTACGAGGTAGATGCGGTGGACTATGTCCTGAAACCCGTCTCCTATGGCGATTTTTGTCTTAAACTGCGGAAGGCGCTCCGTTATGTGGACCGGAACCGTGAGTCACGGCTGCTGCTGCACACTACTGAGGGCGTTGTCAGCGTCGTTCCGCGGGAAATCCTCTATGTGGAATCCGAGCTGCACTATTTGACATACCACACGTTTGACCAGACATACCGCGTCAGGGGCACCCTGACCGAGGCAGAAAACAACCTGCATAGTCCCTCTTTTGCACGCTGCAACAACAGCTGCCTGGTCAATCTCCGTCATGTATCGGCGATTCTGCGGGACGATGTACAAGTGGGGACTGCGCTGCTGAAAATCAGCAGGAGCCGAAAGAAAGAGTTTCTGGAACAATTTACGCGCTATCTGGGAGGGATGAAGCCGTGACGCCGCGGGACGTTTTTGAAGAGCTGCGTTTTGTGTGGGAGTTAATGAGCGCAGACGTTCTTTTTCTGATTCCATTTGCCCAGCGGAAAGGGAGCTGGCGGCGAGGCATTTTGGGGGTACTATTCTTCTCTGCCCTTTCATTGGCTTTTTTGCCAATCAGGAAATGGATTGATGTTCACTCGGAATTTGCCAGCATTATTATCTGCTGCTGGTTTATCCCGTTAACGCTGCTGATTATGCTTTACTCGCGCTTTTGTTTTCAGCTTACCACCTGTGATGCTATTTATATCTGTATTGCAGGCTATGCAGCGCAGCACATGGTCTATACCATCGTGCATGAGGTTCTGATACTGCGCCTTTGGCCGGCGCTGTCAGAACACCTGGCCCTATATGTCTTACTCAGCGCATTGGCCTGCATACTGATTTATTATGTCCTGTATCGGCTGTTTGCCGAAAAGCTCCGACAATGCAGAGGCCAACTCACGGAGGACACGCCCGGGCATATTGTTGTCTATATCGCCTGCCTGGCAGCGCTCATGTTCTGCACCTACGGCTACCAGCATCTGTTCCTCTTTGACCAGAGGATAGCGATGCTAAGCGCGCTGTTGGATATCCTTACCTGCGTCATGGTTTTGGGCATCCAGCACACTTCTGTCCAGATGATTCTTTACAGCAGGGAACAGGCGGAGATTCAGCAAATGCTTCATGATGGAGAGCGGAACTATGCCTTATCCAAAGAGTTGGTTGAAGTAGTCAATCGGAGTGTCCACGATTTAAAGTACACGCTTGACGCCCTGAAAACCGAAGAGGGAGAGGCGCGGCAGCAACTCATCCATGAAACGGAGAAGAGCATCCATCAGTATCAGCAGTTGGTGCACACAGACAACGAGGCGCTGAACACCATTTTAACGGAAAAGAGCCTGTTATGCGACAAGAGAGACATACGCTTCACCTGCTCGCTGGATGATGTGAACCTGGATCTGCTGTCCCTGACGGATTTGTATACCCTGCTTGGCAATGCCATTGAGTGCGTCAGTCAGATTTCTGACCCAAAGAAGCGTGTCATCAGCCTGACGATACAGCGCCATAACGACATTATCAGCATCCAAACGAACAACTTTTATCAGGGGGAAATACAGTTTCAGTCAGGGCTGCCTTGCACGACAAAGGAGGATTCAACGCGCCATGGCTACGGATTGAAGAGCATCCGATACCTGGCGGAAAAATATGGAGGCAGTATGTGCGTCAGCACACAGAACCATGTCTTCATCCTCCAAATCATGTTGCCTGTCCAAAAGTGCGTCCAACCCTGATGCGAAAGCCTGCTCTTTTGCGCGGGACGCCTGGCAAAATACAACGCTGATTGGCCATTATGCCGATTTATGCTGCAAATCCAAATTGATTATTAGGAAAAACGCCCTGTTTTACAGGGCGTTTTTTTGACGCTTCAATGCAATTTCTGCCTATATTCTGCAATTTTTGCCAGAGTGCTTGATAAAACTTGAAACTTCTGTTATAAAATACTCAGGGGCTGATAGTATCATCATAAGCAAGGAGGGATGGGAAACTACAGGAAGGTAGAGCAAACAATTTTGCGAACATGAAAAGGAGGCTTTTGTATGAAGAAGAAACGCATTCCTCTGATTGTAGGCATTGCAGTCGTTGCTCTGCTCCTCGTGTGGATCATTGTTTCTTTGGCGACAAGCTCAGGACTTCCGAATTTACTGATTCGGAACGCCACAGCTTTCGATAAAGACATCCCTGATCCGGGTTTTGAGGGGACGAGCTACGAGCATATCCAATACGCAGAGGAATCGGATGCTGAGTATCTGGATTTGTATGTGCCGGATGCCGAGGAGGCAATGCCGCTGCTCATATTGGTGCATGGAGGCGGGTTTGTTGAAAATGACAGCCAGTCCCGTCAGGCAGTCTTGATGTACCAATATATGAGGGCAAACGGTTATGCGGTGGCGACCATTAACTACCGCCTGGCACAGGAGGACACATTCCCTGCGGCCCTGAACGACGTGAAAGCGGCGGTGCGCTATCTGCGTGCCAATGCGGAAGAGTATGGATATGACCCTGATCGGTTTGCCATTTGGGGCGAGTCGGCAGGCGGCTATCTGGCTTGTATGGCGGCGCTGACGGGGGATGACCTGTATGCGGATGTGCCCTACATTGGAGAGGACGCCACCCAGCCTGTATCGGGAGAAGTCTCTGCGCTGATAGACTTTTACGGCATACTGGATTTTGATACCAGCATTTCCGACTTTGAGGATTGCGGCGTACCGAGATGGCTGACAAGTCTGATGGGTATGGCCGATGTTGACAGCGAGGATTCTGTTATCACGCAATTCCTTGGCGCCAATATCGCCACTTATACGCAGGAACAGCTGAACGCAATCAGCCCAACCTATTTTGCCGCGAACCTGGAGAATCAGGACTTGAAGGTTTACATTGAGCACGGCAGCGTAGACATTACGGTTCCCAGAGTGCAGTCCGAGCGGCTTTATGAGACGCTAAAGGACGTGCTGGGCGACAGCAGCGTGACCTACCGTGAGATGAAAAACTTCAAACACGCGGACGACAAATTTTACATGCCAGAAAACCTCGAACCTGTGAAAGAATTCCTGGATCAGACATTTGAGGTAGAATCAGGAGGGGAACAATGAACAAAAAGAAACACGATAAGCTGTACAGGGGCCTTTCAAACACCTTTATGGCGGCGACCGCGATTATGATTGCCGCAACGCTGATGGCTACGAATCTGGGCACCTATGTGAACATGGCGCTGGGGACTTCTTCTGTGAAGGCCGTCACCACCGGCGAAGAGACAAGCACCATCTACTATTCGTCTGAGTTCAGCAGTGTTACAGAGCTTGTGGAAGCCAGAGAAGCAATCAATGAGCAGGTCGCCGAAGAAGGTGCGGCGCTGCTGCGGAACGAGAACAACGCTCTGCCCATTGCGTCTGACAGCAAAATCACACTGCTGGGCATGGCAAGCCATCAGCCGATGTATGATATTGCACAGGGTGCAGCGGCAATCGGCAACGACGATCAAATCGTCTCCTTTGAGGACGCCTTTGCTGACCGCGGATTGCAGCTGAACCCCACCATGATCGCCTTCTATGAGGGGCTGAAGGATACTTACACGCCCTCCTACCAGGGGTCTTACACCGGGGCCGGCCAGGTGATCATCGGGGAAGTCCCGATGAGTGAATACACGTCTACACAGACGGACAGCTTTGCGGAGTATTCCGATGCGGCCATCATCTTCATCGAGCGCAATATCGGTGAGGGCGGCGACCTGCCGGATACGGCGGATGCTGAAAACCTCACCGGCGATGGGGAGCATGACGCTTTGCAGCTTCAAAATGAGGAACGCGACCTCATCCTGATGGCAAAGGAGAACTTCGACAAGGTAATCGTGCTGATTGACTCCTCCAACCCTGTGGAAATCGGCGAGCTGACCTCCGGCGATTTGGCGGTGGACGCCATTATGTGGATCGGCGCGGTTGGCTGCAACGGCAGCTATGGTATTGCGGACCTGCTGGTGGGCAACAGCAACCCCTCCGGCGGCCTGGTCGATACTTATGCCACCGACAACCATTCCGCCCCCGCCATGATGAATTACGGGGATTATCAATTCACCAATGCGGATGAGATTGACAACGCAAACGGAGAAAATTACATCGTAGAGGCCGAGGGCGTTTACGTTGGCTACAAATACTATGAAACCCGTTACGCCGACGTTATCCTGGGTCAGGGCAACGCGGACAGCACCGCAGGCACCTACGCTTCTGAGGGCGGCTGGAGCTATGCGGATGAGGTGGTCTATTCCTTCGGCTATGGCCTGAGTTATACGACCTTCTCGGAAACGCTGGACTCCATTGAGGAAACAGAGGACGGCATCCGGGCGACCGTTACCGTTACCAACACCGGTGATGTCGCTGGCAAGGATAATGTGCAGCTCTATATGCAGTCTCCCTATACGGATTACGACAAGGAAAATCTGGTGGAGAAGCCCTTTACCTTCGTCGGCTGTGCAAAGACAGAGGAACTGGAGCCCGGCGCGTCGGAGACCGTTACCATCGACGTTGACCAGGAACTGCTGGCAAGCTACGATTATGTGAACGCCCAGACCTATATTCTGGAGGCTGGCACATACTGGTTCTCCATCGGCGACGGGTCCCATGATGCGGTGAACAATATGCTGGCCGCAATGGGATATGATGGCCTGACCGACGCAGCCGGCGATGCCGCAGAAGTCAACGAGAGCGGCGCGCTGTCTATGGAGATTGAAGAGACTACGCTGCTGAATGAAGGGGCCAATGGCACGGAAATCACCAACCGTTTGGAGGACTTCTCCGACCTGAACAGCTTCCAGCCCGGCACAGTCACCTATCTGAGCCGCAGCGACTGGGAAGGCACTTATCCCATCACCTATGACAGCATCGAGGCCACCGGCGTCAGCCCCAACGGGGTGGATATGCTCGCGGAGTTGCAGGGCGATACCTATACGGTGGATACCACGCAAACCATCGAATTTGAGTACGGCAACCCGGATAACACCAACTATACAGCGGCAATGCTGATTGGCAATACCGATTACGACTCAGAGGATTACGAGCTGATTTTGAAGCAGATGTCCCTTTCCGATTATGCGAACCTGGCGTTCCCGATGATGAGTTCTGACAGCTTTGAAAGCTATACCGCCGGTTACAACGCAAGTTTCCCCGGGCTTACCGGCAACGAAGGCCCCTCCGGCAACGCAGTTGGGTTCATGACGAAAGCGGATTATGAATCCACTGGCACGCCCTACTATATGACGGATGAGGAAGCCGCTGACCCGTACCTGGCGAACTATAACTGCTCCTCCATGCATCAGCAGAGCCTGCTGGCCGCCACGTTCAATCCGGAACTCGCATACCGAATGGGCGAAATCTTTGGCGAGGATACCCTGTGGACCCACGCCACCGCTATGGAGATTGGCGTAAACAACCATCGCACCGCATATAGCGGCCGTAACAGTGAGTACTATTCCGAGTGCGGCAACCTCAGCTACATCATGGGCGCAGCGGAGGCCTCCGGCATCGAATCCAAGGGCGCTTATGCCATGCCGAAGCACTACTTTGGCAACGACCAGGAAACAAACCGTTCTGGCCTGGCTACCTTTGCCAACGAGGCTGCAATGCGTGAGATTCAGCTGCGTGGTGCGGAAGGCGCGTTTGTCAAGGCCGGTGCCCGCAGATTCATGACTACCTTTACCCGTTACGGCGTCATTCAGAGCGCTTACTGCTCTGAGGCTATCGATGGCATCCTGCGTGGTGAATGGGGCTGCCTGTACTCCTACAACATGACGGATATGGCGACAAATGACCTGATGTATGCTGCGCGCAGCGTGGTGAACGGGACGGATACCTTCTGCTCCTTCTACTGGGACGGGAACATGGATTACAGCTCCTACTTTACGGAGGAAGCGATTGCTGCCGATGCGGCCATGGCAACTGCCCTCCGGGAAAGCGCGCACCGTGCATTGTACATCTGGGCGAACTCGAATGATGCCAACGGTTATTCTACCAACGTAGAGTTTGTTTCCGTTATGCCGTGGTGGCAGATGGCGCTGATTGCCGTGGATGTGGTGCTTGGCGTTGCCACCGTTGCTTTCGTGGTACTCTACCTTCTGGCGGAAAGGAAAACGAAAAAGGAGGAACAATAAAGTGGCTGAAATCAAAAAGACAAGCAGTGAGATGAAGATCTCCACTGCTGCTGCGGTTCTGGCAATCGTCGCGCTTGTGCTGTTCGCTGTGCTCTCCCGTGACGGTGAGAACTCTTCCGGCGGTATTCTGACCTATGTGACCCTGGTCGCCGGTATCGTACTGCAAGGGGCCTCCCTGGCCCTGCATACCAGGCTGGAAAAGAACCATATGATACTGACTGCAGTGCGTTTTCTCCAGACGGTTTGCTACTCGCTGGCGCTGGCAAACTTCCTGCTGGAGCGTATCAACTGGCTGTTCCGTATTATGAGCAAGATGTCCGCAGCCCCGCTGACAGCACTTTTCCCCGTGGTAATTGCAATGATTGCCTTGACCATCATCGTTCACGTTGTTTCGACGTACCTATCCTATGAATCAGTGAAATAAGAATTCTGCGAGTAAAAGGGTCTCCCGTAACCATTGGTTGCGGGAGACCTTCGCTTTATTAGGACTTGAGATATGTTTTATGGATGGGTATCTACCATATGGATTCCACCTTTTCACGGCAATCCAACCGGATAAAAGCGCAGCGCAAAGGGGACAGTTTCTGTACATCTCAGACATCTTGTTCTATAAGGAATCCAATTACCCATGACAAATCGCGCCACTGAATGGCGTAAACCCGCTCCGCCGAGAAAAACAGGCCCGCCCGGCAAGGACGAAGCCTGTTTCTTTATCTCTGCCCCTCTACGGTGGAGAGGAGGATGCGGTCATTGTCCAGGGCCTTGTTGGCCTTGTCGCGGAACTTCTCCAGCAGGTCGCCCACGCTCATCCCGGCGCGTTCCTCCCCCTGTACGTCAAAGACGATTTGCCCCGCGTCCATCATCAGGGTGCGGTTGCCCAGGGCCAGCGCCTGCTGCATATTGTGGGTCACCATCAGGCAGGTAATGTGCTGCTCCGCCGTGATGCGCTCGGTCAGGCGCAGCACCTTCTCCGCCGCGCCGGGGTCAAGGGCGGCGGTGTGTTCGTCCAGCAGGAGCAGCTTCGGCGTTACCAGGGTAGCCATCAGCAGGGTCAGCGCCTGCCGCTGCCCGCCGGAGAGCAGCCCCACCGGCTGCTTCATCCGGTCCTCCAGCCCCATATCCAGCTCCTTCAGCCGCTCCCGGAACTGCTTCTTTTCCTTCTTGGAGACCCGGCTCAGGAAGCCGACGCCGCCCTTGGACGCCCGGAGATAGGCTACCGCCAGATTCTCCTCAATGGTCATGTTGGGGGCGGTGCCCTTCATGGGGTCCTGGAACAGGTGGCCGATGTAGCGGGCCCGCCGGTACTCCGGCTGGAAGGTGATGTCCTGCCCGTCCAGGGTGATTTTCCCCTCATCCACATAGAAGCTGCCGCAGATGGCGTTGAACAGGGTGGACTTTCCCGCGCCGTTGGAGCCGATGATGGTGATAAAGTCCCCGTCCGCCACCTCCAGGCTGACCTTGCTCAGGGCGGTCTTCTGGTTCACAGTGCCGGGGTTAAAGGTCATGGAGATTTGTTCCAGGCTTAACATACGCTCGCCGCCTTTCTATCCTTTACCGCCGCCCAAATGCCGCCCAGCAGGCAGAGGACTGCCAGCATCAGCATCAGCGCCCGAATCTGGGCGAAGGGCAGCGCCAGGGCGACGCAGACCACTGTCAGCGCCCCGAAGGCGACGGCCAGCAGCCGGTAGAAGCGCCTGCCTCTGGCCGCGAACTTCTTCTGCTGGAAGTCCAGCAGCTTGCCGATTTGCGGGGCGGAGATGGCCACCGCCACGATGATGGCGGACACCAGCTTCAGCGCCGAGGCCGGCAGGTCAAACCGCAGGGCGATGGCTACCACCACCCGGTAGATGCAGGAGCCGCACACAACGGCGATGGCTCTCCCCGGAATGGAGCGGGCGCGGAACACCGTCTCCCCGATGATGAGGGAGGCCAGGGCGATGGTCACCATGCCGCTGCCCATGTTGATGTCGCAGGATTTGTTGTACTCCCCAATCAGGCAGCCGGACAGGGCGGTGATGGCGTTGGAGATGCACAGGCCGATGATGACCATCCGTCCCGGATTGATGGAGGAGGAGCGCACCATGGCGGGGTTGCTGCCCGTGGCCCGAATGGACAGGCCCAGCCGCGTCCCCAGGAACAGGAGCAGCAGCACCAGCACCGCCACCAGGAACAGCACGCCTACAATCAGCTTGTAGTAATCGGCCAGCACGGTGTCCGCCAGCAGGTCCTTCATGGCGGTGAACACCGTCACCGTGCTGTTCATGCTCAGGTTGGACTTCCCCATGATGCAGATGTTGACGGTGTACAGGCCGGTGTTGACAATGATACCGGCCAGCAGGCTCTCCACGCCGAACTTCGTCTGCAAGATGGCGGTGACGAAGCCGGACAGCGCCCCCGCCAGCATGGCGGCGGGAATGGCCAGCACGGGATGCCCCGCCAGCGCCACCATGGAACCGACGGCGCAGCCCAGGGTGTAGCAGCCGTCCGTGGACAGGTCGCAGACGTTCAGCATGGAGTAGCTCAAAAACAGGGCCAGGGCCACAAGGCCGTAGATGATGCCCAGCTCCAAAGCGCTCTGGATAATGCTCCAGGTGATAAACATAGCCTTCCTCCTCAGGTGATGCCTCTTGCAAACTTGGATGGGGGGATACAGGAACCGCTGAATCTGCCGGAGAAGCCCGGCCGCAGCGGCTCCTGTACGCCTCCATCCCGGTGCGGGGAGCGGAACAAGCTGCCCCGCTCCCCGCGTTTGATTCAGATTTGGTTTACTCGAAGGATTCCGCCGTGGTCAGCTCCACGATTTGGGTGCAGAGGGGTGCAAACAGCTCCTCAATTTCCGCCAAGTCGAAGCCGATGGCCTCGCAGGTCTCGGTGTTGATGGAGGCGATGCCGTTGTCAAAGGTGCGCACCGCCAGAGTAGCCGGGTCGGCGCCCGCCAGAATCTCCACCACCATGTCGCCGGTGGTGGTACCCAGCACCGCATAGTCCACGCCGTAGCCCAGGAACGCGCCATTCAGGGCGAAGGAGTCCGCGCCGCAGTAGTGGGGGATTTGGGCCTCCTGGAACAGCTCATAGATGGTCAGCTCGGCGGTCATCACCGTATATCGGTGGGGGTGAACACGGCGTCCACGCCGTCAGAAATCAGGGACTGGGCCGCCAGCAGCACATCGTCAGTGGTGGAGCCGGTCTTTTCCTCATAGGCGATGCCGTTTTCTTCACACCAGGCCTTGGCGTCGGCGATGGGCTGGGTGGAGGAGTCCTCCGAAGTGTTGTACAGCAGGCCCAGGGTAGCCATATCCGGGTCGGCGGTCAGCGCCAGGTTCAGGATGGCCGTCGTATCCAGGGCGTCAGAGGTGCCAGTGATGTTGCCGCCGGGGGCATCCAGGCTGTCCACCAGCTCGGAACCCACCGGGTCGGATACGGCGGCGAACACCACGGGAATGTCGGTGTCCTCAGTGACGGACTGCATCACAGCGGCGGTGGGGGTGGCTACGGCCACGATGATGTCCACCTCATCCGCCAGCAGGTCCGCGCCGATTTGGGCCAGGACGGTCTGGTCGGCCTGAGCGTTGGAGTAGTAGTCCCCATAGTTGAAGGTGACACCGTAGGCCGCTCCGATGGCGTCCAGCTCCTCCTCCAGGTTTTCCACGATTTGGTTCAGGGAGGCGTCGTCCACCCAGTTGACGATGCCCACCTTGTACTCGGCGCCCTCCTCCAGGGCCAGGCCCTCGGGCAGGGTGCTGGAGACTTCGGCCTCCGCTTCGCTGGCGGCGGTGGAGACCTCCTCCTCGTTGGTGACGCTGCCGGAGCCGCTCTCGCCCTCGGCGTCTGCGCTGGCGGACGCCTCGCTGGAGGCGGCGCTGGACGCTTCTCCGCTGCTCTCGCCGGACGTGCCGCCGCAGGCTACCAGGCTGAACGCCATAGCCAGCGCCAGCAGCAATGCAAATACTTTCTTCATCATCATATCCTCCTAATGAAAACTATTCAAAAGGGCTGTACGCAAAAAAAACACAGCCTCCGCCCCCGTTTGGGACAAAAGCTGCGCTGCTTCTGCGGTACCACCCAATTTGACAAACAAAACCCGTCTGCCCACCTTGCCGCGCATACGGAACGTATGCGCCCCTTCTGATAACGGGTCGGAACCCCGTCGCAGCCTACTGATGCGCAGCAAACCCGCGCCGTTCGGCTCCGCCCTCAAGAGTCCATTCCTTTGCCCGCTGCCCCCGCCTTGCACCATAACGGCGGCTCTCTGCCCGCAGCCGGACGCGAAGTACTACTCTCTCTCCACGGTTTGAGTGTATTATAAGCGCAGAATCCGCGCTTGTCAACCATTTTTCCGGCCTTTCTTCCGGATACGGGATGGAAACCGGCATCAGGAAACCTCTTTGCAGACCTCCACCCAGCCCAGGCTGCCGGAGAAGCGCTCCAGCTCCGGGATGGTCAGCTCTATCATGGAGTTGCTGCTGCCCGCGGCGGGCCACACCGTCTCGAAGCGGCGCAGTTCCTCCTCCAGGTACACCTCCACGCCGGGATTCACCCCAAAGGGGCAGACGCCGCCCACGTCGTGGCCGACCAGCGGCTCCACCTCCTCGTGGGCCAGCATCCGGGGCTTTACGCCGAACCGCTGCTTGAATTTTTTGTTGTCCACCCGTCCGTCTCCTGCGCAGACGATCAGCAGCACCCGGCCCCCTTCGGCGGGGTCGCCGATTTTAAAGGACAGGGTTTTGGCGATGCGCGCCGGCTCGGTATGGAGGGCGGCTGCCGCCAGTTCCACCGTGGCGCTGGATTCCGCCGTCTCCTGGACGCGGCTGTCCGCGCCGAACTGCTTTAAATAGGCTTTGACACGTTGGATGGACATGGTTCAGTCGTTCCTTTCTTATCTTATGTGAGGGGGGTTACTTGGAGACTGCGTTCCTTGGGCAATGTTCGCTAAAAAAGGGATTGCTCTCCCGGCGGGGCCGTTCGTTCTTTAGATACAGATACCAAAAGGAAATAAGGCGTTTGCCCTTGCCAGGGCATGGCTTGATTGCCGCGCTATTACTTTTAGCATATTCTCCTCGGCTAGTGAGCCTTGCCAGCGTAGCTGGCTGCGGTTTTCGGCTAAAAATATGCCGCTGGCATATTTTCTGAACGCCGAAAACTCGCTCCGCCGAGAAAAGTAACAAAAGAGGGCGGCTTAGGAGGGAGCTTCGGGGCCTCGCTCCCCCCTAAGGACCCTCCTCCTGTCCCACAACCGGCTAGCGCCTTGTCCCTCAATCAGGTGGTCTATCAGGCAACAGACGATGTAACTTCTCACTGGTGAGACTGCCGCCCACGTCCCTCGCCTTACGGCGGGACGGGCGGCAATTTTGTTGCCCTTTGGTCGTGGAAATCTGGCTATGCGGCTGTGTTACTCTCCTCAACTCAGGATAGGTTGCATCTTCAAGTTGATGACATTACCCTCTCACTCCAGCGTCTGGTCGTACTCGATGATAAGCTCCATCAGCTGTTCGGCGTTGTCCCCCACGCCGGCATTGTCCATCAGGACGATGGGCATGGCCGCCAGCCAGTCCAGCTCTGTACCTACGCTGGTGGTTTCGTAGGCGCTGAGCCAAGCCTCGTTAAAGGCATCCGCCCGCCGGAGCAGCGACCAGGTGGAGAGGCTCCGAATCACGCCCAAAACGCTGGAGGGCATGGTCAGCACATCCTGCTGCACCCGGAGCATGGTCTGGGCCGACACGCTGTTCATCATCTGCTTTGCAGTGTCGTTCAGGCCGGAAAAGACCGCTTCCCCGCTGTCCGTGTCATAGGCGTCAGAATAGACGCTGTCCTCATAGGGCAGGAGGTCGGCGGCGTCGCCTGTCTCCTCCATCAGCACCAGCGCGGCGGAGTGGCTGCCCGCGTCGGTCAGCTCCCCATAGGTGACGGAGGCCAGGTCAACGTCCTCCTCCATGAAGTAGGTCAGGCCGCTGTCCTCCAAAAGCTCATACAGCTCCTCCGCCCCTTTGGTACCGGCCAGACCGTCCGCCTCCCGGCTGTCATAGCAGCACCGAAAGGCCAGAATCACCACTTCGCCGGGGTGGGACAGCAGGAAGTCGTTCACCTGCAAAAGGGCCTGGGAGAGCAGGACGCTCTTGAAATTGTGAACGCCGTACCACTTCTTCTCCGCCTCGTCATAGCTGACCTGGAGGTCCAGATAGCGCACGCCGCTGGCCAGCTGCTCCTTCACCGTCAGCTCCTGGGTTTTCGACTGCCGGACGGCCAGGCCCTTCAGGAACACCTGGTCCAGCGGAGCGGCGGCGGAGGCCGCGTCCACCTCGGAGAGGAAATCTATCTCATAGGAAAGGCTCTCGTGGGAACCCGGCATGGCAACGTCCACAATGCGCACATCGCCGGAAAGGGTCTCCGCCATCCAGTTCCCATAATCGGTGTATCCCGCCTCCTCGTCGTGGAACTGGAAGGGTACCAGCATCACAGTTAGTGCAAGCATGATTGCCAGCACCAGCACCAGCGAGAGCAGACGAATCAAAATAGGATGACTTTTCTTTTTCTTCATATCGGTACCCCTGTCAACGCGGGGCGGCAGCCCCCGCGGTTTTGTCTGATTGGTGGACGCCTGGCGTCACCTCCCTATTGTACCCTTTTTCGCCCAGTTTGGCAAGGGATTTCACCCTTTCTTCCCTCATTTTCCGGCGCTGGCCCGCCCGCCGCTCAGATGCAGCGGCAGACCCTGACCTTCCAGGGCGGAGGTCGCCGCCGCCAGCAGCTTTTCCCGGTTGGCGTTCAGCAGCTCCGCCACCAGCTGCTCCTTCTGCTCCGTGGGCAGGGTCGCCGCCCAGCGCTTCACCCGCTCCACCGGCATCCTGCCCCCCAGCATGGCCCCCAGGGGGTGGCCGCTGCTGCGGAGGACGGGGAGGAACCGCTCGATCAGCGCGTTGTAATCCACCTGATCCACCGTCAGCTCCAGCTTGATCATCGTCATCACCTCCTTCCGCCGCCGCTACCAGTCTATGCGCCGCCGGGAAAATGACGACTGCTTTGCATTTCCGGTTCATTCCTGCTATACTGTGTCCAGCGGCCCTTCCGGGTTGCGTCTGGGAGGCAGGCAGATGGACAAGTACGCGGCATTAAAAACTTATTTCGGACACGATACCTTTCGGGAGGGGCAGGAGCCGCTGGTGGATGCGCTCCTGTCCGGCCGGGACGCCCTGGGCATCATGCCCACCGGCGCAGGCAAGTCCGTCTGCTATCAGCTGCCCGCCCTGCTGCTGGAAGGGGTGACGCTGGTGATTTCCCCCCTCATCGCGCTGATGAAGGACCAGGTCAGCGCCCTGGTGCAAAACGGCATCCCCGCCGCCTACCTCAACTCCAGCCTGTCCGCCGGGCAGCAGGCCGAGGTGCTGCGCCGGGCCCAGCAGGGGGCTTATCGGCTGATTTACGTCGCGCCGGAGCGGCTGCTGACGGAGCGGTTCCTGGCCTTTGCCCAGTCCGTTCCCATCGCTATGGTGACGGTGGACGAGGCCCACTGCATCTCCCAGTGGGGGCAGGACTTCCGCCCCAGCTATCTGGATATTCGGACGCTGATTGACGCCCTCCCCGCCCGTCCGGTGGTCAGCGCCTTCACTGCCACCGCCACGGAGCAGGTGCAGCGGGACATCATCCGCCTGCTGAACCTGCGCCAGCCCTGCTTGGTCAAAACCGGCTTTGACCGGAAAAATCTGTTCTTCGGGGTGCAGACGGTCACAAAGGGGGAGAAGGAGGACGCCATGCTGAGCTTCCTGGCCCGGCACAAGGGGGAGAGCGGCATCATCTACTGCATCAGCCGCAAGACGGTGGAGGAGGTCTGCCTCACCCTCCAGAACCTGGGGCTGCCCGCCACCCGGTATCACGCCGGGCTGAGCCAGGAGGAGCGGCAGCGCAACCAGACGGAGTTCCTTTACGATAGGGCCACTATCATGGTGGCCACCAACGCCTTCGGCATGGGCATTGACAAGTCCAACGTCTCCTTCGTGCTGCACTACAATATGCCCGCCAATCTGGAGAGCTATTACCAGGAGGCAGGCCGGGCCGGGCGGGACGGCACCCCGGCGGAGTGTATGCTGCTGTTTGGCAAGGGGGACATCCAGACCAACAAGTTCCTCCTGGAAAAGAACCGGGACGAGGCGGACGTGGCAGACGCGGAGACCGCCGACCTGCTGTACCGGCGGAATCTGTCCAAGCTGAACCGGATGGCGGATTATTGCGGCGCACGGCACTGCCTCCGCAACGACCTGCTGACCTACTTTGGGGAGACGCCGGAGGGCGAACGCTGCGGCAACTGCTCCTGCTGCCTCAGCGGCTACCGGACGGTGGACAGGACTGTGGAGGCGCAAAAGCTGCTGTCCTGCGTGCTGCGCATCCGGCAGCGGGGGTATCGCCCGGCCCAGTCCCTGGTGTGGGACTGTCTGCGGGGCGTCTGCTCCGAGGCGGTGGCCCAGCTGCACCTCTCTGACCTCTCCACCTTCGGCCTGCTGCGGGATATGCGGGAGGAGGAGCTGAACGCCTTGCGGGACGTGCTGGTCACTTACGGCTACCTGAGCGCGGAGGGGACGGCGCTGCCCATCCTCACCGTGACCGAACGGGCCAGGGGGCTGCTGCGGGGCCAGCGCACCCTCTCCGTCCGCGTCCCGCCTGACCCTGTGGGGCGGCAAACCGCCGCAGTCGTCAGCCCGGAGCAGATGCAGGCGCTGAAAGCGGTGCGCACCCGGCTGGCGAAGCGGGCCGGGGTCCCGGCCTATGTCATCTGCTCAGACGCCACCCTGATCGACCTGTGCGTCAAACGGCCCCGCACACGCTCGGAGCTGCTCCAGGTGAAGGGCATCGGCGTGGCAAAGGCGGACAAATACGGCCCGGAGCTGCTGGCCGCCGTCAGACAGCTGGGGCAGGGAGGGGTGTCAACTTAATCGGTCAGAGTCATGGGGGGAAGAGGCACCTTCCTCTTTGCCCCGCCCTTGCAAAAGCAAACCGTTTATGCTATAGTAAGGGGAAGAATTGAAATAACTGGTGAATTGTATGAAAAAATCCGACAAAACGACCAAAAAGACCTCCCGCGCCGCCAATGACAGCGTGATGGGCCTCCACGCCGAGGTGGTGGAGCAGCCCGTCACCGAGACGCTGGAGATCAACTATATGCCTTACGCCATGAGCGTCATCATCTCCCGGGCCATCCCGGAAATCGACGGCTTCAAGCCCTCCCACCGGAAGCTGCTGTATACCATGTACCAGATGCACCTGCTGAACGGCCCCCGGACGAAGAGCGCCAACGTGGTGGGCTCCACCATGAAGCTGAACCCCCACGGCGACGCCGCCATCTATGACACCATGGTGCGCCTGAGCCGGGGCTACGGAGCGCTGCTTCACCCCCTGGTGGACTCCAAGGGCAACTTCGGCAAGGTGTACTCCAGAGACATGGTGTGCGCCGCCAGCCGGTACACAGAGGTACGCCTCGCCCCCATCTGCGCCGAGTTCTTCCGGGACATCGACAAGGACACCGTGGACATGGTGCCCAACTATGACGGCAAGCTGCTGGAGCCCACCCTGCTGCCTACCACCTTCCCCAACGTGCTGGTGGCAGCCAACCAGGGCATTGCCGTAGGTATGGCCTCCAACATCTGCGGCTTCAACCTGGAGGAGGTCTGCGACGCTGCTATCGCCCGCATCAAGAACCCGGACTGCGACCTGCTGGAGATTCTGAAAGCGCCGGACTTCCCCACCGGCGGGCAGCTCCTCTATGACCGGGCAGCCCTGGAGGAGGTTTACCGCACCGGTCGGGGCAGCTTAAAGGTGCGTGGCCGGTGGAAGTACGACAAGAAGCAAAACGTGGTGGAGATTTACGAGATACCTTACTCCACCACGGTGGAGGCCATCATGGACAAGGTGGCCGAACTGGTCAAGACCGGCAAGGTCAAGGAAATCAGCGATATGCGGGATGAGACCGACCTCTCCGGCCTGAAGCTGGCCATCGACCTGAAACGTGGGGTAGACCCGGACAGGCTGATGGCCAAGCTGTGCAAGCTGACCCCCCTCCAGGATAACTTCGCCTGCAACTTCAACATCCTCATCGAGGGCACCCCCCACGTCATGGGGGTGGGCCAGATTTTGGAGGAGTGGACGGCCTGGCGCACCCAATGCGTCCGCCGCCGGGCCTCCTTTGACCGGGACAAGAAGGCGGAGAAGCTCCACCTTTTGAAGGGCCTCAGGAAAATCCTGCTGGACATCGACAAGGCCATCCGCATCATCCGGGAGACGGAGTCCGATGCGGAGGTCATCCCCAACCTGATGATTGGCTTCGGCATCGACAAGGTGCAGGCCGAGTATGTGGCGGAAATCAAGCTGCGCAACATCAACAAGGAGTTCATCCTGAAACGCACCGCCGAGGTGGATCAGCTGGAGGAGGAAATCGCCGACCTGGAGGACCTCATCAGCCACCCCAAGCGGCTTCAGCGGGTCATTGTGAAGGAACTCCAGGAGGTCAAAAAGAAGTACGCCGTTCCCCGCCGGACGGAGATACTCTACGATTACACCGAGGATGTGGTGGAGGAGGAGCCGGAGCAAAACGCCTACCCAGTGAACGTGTTCCTGTCCAAAGAGGGGTACCTGAAAAAAATCACCCCCCTGAGCCTGCGGATGTCCGGCGAGCAGAAGTATAAGGAAGGGGACGGCCCCAGCCAGCAGTGGGAGTGCCAGAGCACTGACGAGCTGATGGTGTTCACTGACCGGCAGCAGGTGTACAAGACCCGGCTGGACCAGTTTGCCGACAGCAAAGCCAGCCTCCTGGGGGACTACCTGCCCACCAAGCTGGGGATGGACAAGGACGAGCGGGCTGTCTGGGCCTGCCTGCCCGGAGACTACAGCGGCAGCCTGCTGTTCTTCTACGAGAACGGCAAGGCGGGGCGGGTGGAGCTGGCGAAATACCAGACCGTCACCAACCGGAAAAAGCTGACCGGGGCCTACAGCGACAAGAGCCCCCTGAAAGCAGTGTTCCTCCTCCGGGAGGACGCGGAGCTGGCGGTGTACTCCACTGAGGGGCGGTGCCTGCTGTTCAACACCTCCGTGCTGCTGCCCAAGACCACCCGGAACACCCAGGGGGTCAGCGTCCTGACCCTGAAAAAGGAAAAGTATGTGCTGGACACGGTGAAGCGTGTGGAGGACACCTCCATCGTCAACCGCACCCGTTACCGCACCCGCACGATTCCCGCCGCCGGCGCGCTGCTAAAGCCGGAGGACCGGGGGGAGGAGCAGCTGTCCCTGTGACCGCTGCCGGACAAACGGAACCGAAAGGAGGCTTGCTTTATGGCGCTGGGAGACCCGGTGCTGTACACCGTTTTGAAGCTGGACGGCGACTATGCCTGGCTGCGCAGGCAGGACGCCCCCGCAGCGGAGCCTATCATGGTGGCCCAGGCCCTGTTGCCTGCGGAAATCACCGAGGGCTGCACGGTGCAGAAGGTGTTCTTTGACTACTCGATGGCGTGATTCGATTTCATACTAAACTGCGGCGTCTGCCGGTATCCCGGCGGACGCCGCAGTTTTGCGCTTTCGGAGCAACAGTATCCCCTCATGATGTATCTTGTAAAGGGTACTTTAGTAGGACCCGAAATACATCATGGCTGAAGCCCGTTTGTGGTGAATGGACAGCAGTTATGAAGATTGGGGGTGATAATCCCGGAACTATCGTAGCTG
>JAJBUK010000132.1 GCA_020860385.1 Clostridiales bacterium | reverse complement strand
TCAGATAGACCAGCTTCTCAATATATTCGCTGGCCTCTTTTTCATATCTAGGCATACTGTTTCCTCCTCCCATCAGAATTGCAGGCCGCCCTCACGGGCGCCCTCAGCCAGGGCCTGGACACGGCCGTGATAGACATAGCCGCCGCGGTCAAAGACCACAGTGTCAATGCCCTTGGCCTTGGCACGCTCTGCCACGTTCTTGCCCACCAGGCGGGCGGCATCCTTCTTGTCGCCGTCGCAGGTGAAGCCCTTATCCAGGGAGGAAGCGGAAGCCAGCGTCACGCCGTTCACATCGTCGATGATTTGGGCGTAGATGTTGGTCTCGCTGCGAAATACGTTCAAACGGGGTCTCTCGGGCGTGCCGGAGATTTTGGCACGGACGCGCTTATGCCGCTTCAGACGCTGCGCGTTGGTATTGGGACGAGCAATCATTTAGGCACACCTCCTTATTTCTTCTTGGCGCCGGTCTTGCCTTCCTTGCGGCGGATGACTTCATCGGCGTATTTGATGCCCTTGCCCTTGTAAGGCTCAGGCGGACGCTTGCCGCGGATAACGGCGGCGAACTGACCCACGGCCTGCTTGTCGCAGCCGCGCACCACGATGGTGTTGGCGTCGGGCACTTCCATGGTGATGCCGGGGATTTCCTCCACCACTACGTCGTGGGAATAGCCCAGCTTCATGGTGACGGCGTTGCCCTTCTTCTCCACACGGTAGCCGATGCCGTTGACCTGGAGGGTCTTGGTAAAGGTTTCGTGGCAGCCCACCACCATGTTGTGCAGCAGCGCACGGGTGGTGCCGTGGAGGGAACGCATCTCCTTGCTGTCATTGGGGCGGGTGACCAGCAGCTCAGTCCCCTCCTGCTTGATGGTCAGGTTGGGGTTGAAGGTCCTCTGCATTTCGCCCTTGGGGCCCTTGACCGTCACCAGGTTGCCGTCGGCAATGGTGACGGTGACACCGGCGGGGACGGTAATCGGCGCTCTTCCTACTCGAGACATATTCGATACCCCCCTTACCAAACAAACGCCAGGACTTCGCCGCCGACGTGCTGCGCACGGGCAGCTTTGTCGGTCAGGACGCCCTTAGAGGTGGATACGATGGCGATGCCCAGGCCGTGAAGCACCTTGGGCAGCTCGTCAGCGCCGGCATAGACCCGCAGGCCGGGCTTGGAGACCCGACGCAGGCCGGTGATGGCGCGCTCGTTGCCGTTGTACTTCAGAGTGATGCGGATGATGCCCTGGGTGCCGTCGTCGATGAGCTGATAATTCTTGATATAGCCCTCATCCAGCAGAATCTTGGCAATGGCCTTCTTCATGTTGGACGCAGGTACATCGACGGTGCTGTGCTTCGCGTTGCTCGCATTGCGAATCCGGGTCAGCATATCAGCAATAGGGTCTGTGATGTGCATGATGAATGACCTCCTTAACATGGATGGTTACAGGGGTTTCAGCGTTCGCTTAAATGCCCTCTGTTCAAAGCGTCAGGGTATCAGGGGAACCTTGGGCTGACGCCCGGAGGCGGGCCGGGTATTCCGCCTGACTTCTGACGCTGGTTGACAAAATGCGCCTTCGGCTTACCAGGAAGCCTTCTTCACGCCGGGGATTTCGCCCTTATAGGCCAGCTCCCGGAAGCAGATACGGCAGACGCCGTAGTTGCGCAGGTAGGCGTGGGGACGGCCGCAAATCTTGCAGCGGTTGTAGCGGCGAGTGGAGTACTTCGGCTCTCTCTGCTGCTTCAGTTTCATAGAAAGTTTCGCCATGATGTTCTCCTCTCGTTATTTCGCAAAGGGTGCGCCCAGCTGGCTCAGCAGGTCGCGGGCTTCCTCGTCGGTCTCGGCAGTGGTGACAAAGACCACGTTCATGCCGCGGATTTTGTCGATTTTGTCGTACTCGATTTCGGGGAAAATCAGCTGCTCCTTGATGCCCAGGGCATAGTTGCCGCGGCCGTCGAAGGCGTCGGGGTTGATGCCCCGGAAGTCACGGACACGGGGGAGGGCGATGTTGAACAGACGGTCCACAAACTCCCACATCTTGTCCTGACGCAGCGTGACCTTCACGCCGATGGGCATACCCTCACGCAGCTTGAAGTTTGCGATGGACTTCTTGGCCTTGACGACGACGGGCTTCTGGCCGGTGATGGTGGCGATGTCGCCCACCACGGCGTCCATGACCTTGGCGTTCTCCTTGGCCTCGCCAACGCCCACGTTCACCACGACCTTGACCAGCTTGGGAATCTGCATGACGCTCTTGTAGCCATACTTCTGCATGAGTGCAGGAGCGATTTCGGCATTGTACTTATCCTTTAAAACAGGCATAGTTCGTTACGCTCCTTTCTCAAATCTCTTCGCCGCACTTTTTGCAGGCGCGGACTTTCTTGCCGTCCACGAACTTGTGGCCGACGCGGGTGGGCTTGCCGCACTTGGGGCAGACCAGCATGACCTTGCAGGCATACAGGGCGCCCTCCTTCTGGATGATGCCGCCCTCGTCGCCCTGACGCTGGGGCTTGGTGTGACGGGACTGGATGTTGATGCCCTTCACAATGACCTTGCCCTCGGCAGGCATGGCGGTCAGGACCTCGCCGGTCTTGCCGGCGTCCTTGCCGCTGAGGACGATGACGTTATCGCCCCGCTTGATGTTCATCTTCATATCTCGGTACCCCCTTAAATCACTTCGGGAGCCAGGGACAGGATTCTCAGATAATCCTTGTCACGCAGCTCACGGGCCACCGGGCCAAAGATACGGGTGCCCACAGGGGTCTTATCCTCCTTGATGAGAACGGCAGCGTTCTCGTCAAAGCGGACGTAAGAGCCATCTGCACGGCGCACACCGCGGACGGAGCGGACGACAACGGCCTTCACCACATCGCCCTTCTTGACCTGACCGCCGGGGGCAGCCTTACGGACAGAGGCAACCACGGTATCGCCGATGTTGCCATACTTCCGCTTGGAGCCGCCCAGTACGCGGATGGTCTTAATCATTTTGGCGCCGGTATTATCGGCAACCTTCAGATAGGATTCTTCCTGAATCATACCGGTACCTCCTTACTTAGCCTTCTCGATGATTTCAACCAGTCTCCAGCGCTTATCCTTGGACAGGGGGCGGGTCTCCATCACGCTGACGCGGTCACCCACATGGGCCTGGTTCAGCTCGTCGTGGGCCTTCAGCTTATAGGTTCTCTTGACGATCTTCTTGTACAGGGGATGGGCCACGCGGTCGGCGATGGCCACCACAATCGTCTTATCCATCTTATCGGAAACAACCAGGCCGACTCTGGTTTTACGGGAAGAAGTTCTTGCCATAGTTGATCCCTCCTTACTGCTCGGTGGAAGCAGCAATCTGCTTCTCACGGATGATTGTCTTGACCCGGGCGATGTCCTTCTTGACATCGGCGATACGGCCGGGATTGTTCAGCTGGTTGGTAGCATTCTGGAAGCGCAATTCAAACAGCTCTTTCTTCAGCTCCATCAGCTTGGTCTCCAACTCAGCGGGGGTCATGCCGCGCACGTCAACAGCCTTCATTACGCTTCAACCTCCTCTGCCGCTTCTTTCTTGATGATTTTGGTCTTGATGGGCAGCTTATACGCAGCCAGGCGCAGAGCCTCACGGGCGGCCTCCTCGGAGACGCCGGAGATTTCAAACAGCACGCGGCCGGGCTTCACCACGGCCACCCAGAACTCGGGGGAGCCTTTACCTTTACCCATACGGGTCTCGGCAGGCTGCTTCGTCACAGGCTTGTCAGGGAAAATCTTAATCCAGATTTTGCCGCCACGCTTGGTGCTGCGGCTCATGGCGACACGGGCCGCTTCGATTTGGCGGGAGGTGATCCATGCCGGCTCCAGAGCCTGCAGGCCGTACTCGCCATAGCTGACCGTGTTGCCGCGGCTGGCTTTGCCGGTCATGCGCCCGCGCATCTGCTTGCGGTACTTGACCCTTTTCGGCATCAGCATTACTGATCTCCTCCTTCCTTACGGGGTTGACGGCTGCGGCCAGCGCTCTGGCTGCGGCCATTCGGGTTGCGGTCATTGCGGTCGTTCCGGCGGTCATTGCGGCGGCGGGGACGGTCGCTGCGCTCATGGTAGGGCTTGCTCAAATCCAGCGTCCGGGGGGTGGTGCGCAGGGTCTGCTGGAGCACCTCGCCCTTGTACACCCACACCTTGATGCCGATGCGGCCATAGGTGGTGGCGGCCTCAGCGAAGCCGTAGTCAATGTCGGCCCGCAGGGTCTGCAGGGGAATGGTGCCCTCATGGTAATGCTCGGTACGGGCGATTTCAGCGCCGTTCAGACGGCCACCGATGCTGACCTTGATGCCCTTGGCGCCGGACTTCATGGCCCGGCCAATGGCGTTCTTCATGGCCCGACGGAAGGAGGTACGCTTCTCAATCTGCTGGGCGATGTTCTCGGCCACCAGCTGGGCGTTGGTGTCCACCTCGCCCCGCTTGACCTCGACGATGTTCAGCGCCACGGTCTTGCCGGTCATCTTCTCCAGCTGGGCGCGGAGCTTCTCGATTTCAGTGGCGTCCTTGCCCAGGATCATGCCGGGGCGGGCGCAGTGCACATAGACAGTGACCTTCGCGTTGTCCCGCTCGATTTCGATTTTGGGCACACCGGTGGCGTACAGGGTCTTCTTCAAAAACTTGCGGATTTTGTTGTCCTCAACGATCAGGTCGCCGACCTTCTCATCGCTGGCGTACCAACGGGAATCCCAGTCCTTAATCACGCCCACACGGAAGCCG
This sequence comes from Clostridiales bacterium, assembly GCA_020860385.1. GTDB lineage: Bacteria > Bacillota > Clostridia > Oscillospirales > Oscillospiraceae > Onthomonas. The sequence continues at coordinate 23,228 of JAJBUK010000132.1, read as the reverse complement.
TGGGGATTTACTTTCTGTCCCATTTTCTTGCCTCCTTATTCCTTCTCCGCCACCACGACGGTGATGTGGGAAGTTCTCTTGTCGATGCGGCAGCCGCGGCCCTTGGCCCGGGGGCGCATACGCTTCATGGTCATACCGGCGTCGGCGTAGGCCGCCTTGACAACCAGGTTATCGGGGTCCATCCCGTGGTTGTTCTCGGCGTTGGCCGCCGCGCTCTGCACCAGCTTGACCAGCAGTTCAGAGGCTGCTTTGGGAGTATTGTTCAGGATGGCGGTGGCCATCTCCACGTCCTTGCCACGGATCAGCTCACAGACCACGTTCACCTTCCGGGGGGAGATGCGGGCGAAGGACAAGCTCGCTTTAGCTTCACTCATGTTTCATGTCCTCCTTACTTGGTCTTGCCACCGCTGTGGCCCTTGAACGTGCGGGTAGGCGCGAACTCGCCCAGCTTGTGACCCACCATATCCTCGGTCACATAGACAGGGATGAACTTCTTGCCGTTGTACACGTTGATGGTGTGGGAGACGAAGGAGGGATAGATGGTGGAGCTGCGGCTCCAGGTCTTGAGCACCTTTTTCTCTCCCGTCGCGTTCAGTTCATCGACCCGCTTCAGCAGCTCAGGGGCGCAGAAGGGGCCTTTTTTGATCGATCTGCTCATGCTAATGCCTCCTTACTTCGCGCCGCGATGGCGGACGATAAACTTCTCGGTACGGTTCTTCTTGTTCCGGGTCTTGTAACCCATAGCGGGCTTGCCCCAGGGGGTGACAGGGCCGGGACGGCCAACGGGGGCGCGGCCTTCGCCGCCGCCGTGGGGGTGGTCATTGGGGTTCATGACAGAGCCGCGGACGGTGGGACGGACGCCCATGTGGCGCTTCCGACCGGCCTTGCCGATGTGGATGTTGCCATGGTCCTCGTTGCCGATGCCGCCGATGACGGCGCGGCAGTCGGCCTTAATCAGGCGGTACTCGCCGGAGGGGAGGCGGACCTGAACGTACTTGCCCTCCTTGCCCATCAGCTGAGCGGCCTCACCGGCGGCGCGCACCAGCTGTGCGCCGTGGTTGGTGTGCATCTCGATGCAGGAGATGACGGTGCCGACAGGGATGTTGGCCAGGGGCAGGCAGTTGCCGGGGAGGATGTCGGCGTTGGGGCCGGACTCCACCTTGTCACCCTTTTTCAGGCCGGACTGGGCCAGGATATAGCTCTTGGTGCCGTCCTCATACTGAATCAGGGCGATATAAGCGGTGCGGTTGGGGTCATACTCCAGGCGCAGCACCTCGGCCTGACCTTCCTTGTCCCGCTTAAAGTCGATGATGCGGTAAATCTTCTTGTTGCCGCCGCCCTTGTGGCGGACGGTGATGCGGCCGTAGCTGTTGCGGCCGGAGTGCTTGTTCAGCTTTTGGGTGAGGCTGCGCTCAGGCTTGGCCTTCTTGTCGATCCCATCGAAGCCGGACACGGTCATACCGCGGCGTGCCGGGGTAGTCGGCTTATAAGTCTTTACAGGCATGATGCGTTACCTCCTTTAAACCATTTCGTCGAAGAGCTCGATGGTCTTGGAGTCCTCAGTCAGCTTGACGACAGCCTTCTTGTAGGCGGGGCGCTTGCCCATAGGACCGTTGCCCATGCGCTTCTTCTTACCATCATAGTTCATGGTGTTGACCTTCTCCACCTTCACATCGAAAATCTTCTCGATGGCGGAGGCGATTTCGGTCTTGTTGGCCCGCTTGTCCACCACGAAGGTGTACTGCCGGTCGCTGGTAGCCATCATGGAAGCCTCGGTAACGACGGGCTTCCGAATAATATCATAAGCAGTCATTACTGAAATACCTCCTCAATGGTAGCCAGGGCAGCCTTATCGACCACCAGGCTCTTGGCGTTGACGATGTCATACACGCTCAGGATGGTTGCAGGGGTGGTGACCACGCCGGGGATGTTCCGGGCGGACAGCACCACGTTCTGCTTCACGCCGTCAGTGACGACCACGCTCTTGCCCGCGTCGATGGCGGTGAGCAGCTGAACCATCTTCTTGGTCTTGACCTCGTCCAAATCCAGGCCGTCCACCACATAGACGGCGTTCTTCGCGGCCTTGTCGGACAGGACGCTCTTCAGCGCCAGGCGCTTGAGCTTCTTGTTCAGGGTGTAGCTGTAGCTGCGGGGCTTGGGGGCGAACACGACGCCGCCGTGGGTCCACTGGGGGCTGCGGGTGCTGCCCTGACGGGCGCGGCCGGTGCCCTTCTGTCTCCAGGGCTTCTTGCCGCCGCCGGAAACCTCAGCGCGGGTCAGAGCGGACTGCGTACCCTGCCGGCAGTTTGCCAGGTGGTTCTTGACCACGGCATGGACAGCGGCCTCGTTGGGTTCGATGCCGAACACAGCGTCAGACAGCTGGATATCGCCGGTCTGAACGCCGGTAATATCATATACATTAGCCTTAGCCATTGTAATCTCTCCTTCCCTTCAATTAGTGGTTCCTTGCGGAAGCCTTCTGCGGGTTCCGGCCGGAAGCCTTCTGCGGGTTCAGGCTGATAGCCGCACCGGCCTGCTTCTCCACCAGGACCTTGGCAGTGCTCTTCAATACGACGATGCCGCCCTTGGGGCCGGGCACCGCGCCCCGGACTGCGATCAGGTCGATGTCAGGGTCGACCTGCACCACGGTCAGGTTCTGAATGGTGACCTGCTCTGCGCCCATCTGGCCCGCGCCGATTTTACCCTTGCGGATACGGGACGGGGTAGAGGTGGAGCCCATGGAGCCTGCGTGACGGTGGACAGGGCCGCCGCCGTGGGTCATGGGGGTGCGCTGTGCGCCGTAACGCTTGACCACGCCTGCGTAGCCCTTGCCCTTGCTGATGGCAGTGGCGTCAACGTGCTCACCGGCGGCAAACACGTCGGCCTTCAGGATGTCGCCCACTTCCAGCTTGTCATACTCGCTGAACTGGACTTCCTTGAGGACCTTCAGGTTCTCGTCAGTGGCCTTGGCCAGGTGGCCCTTCTGAGCCTTGGTCAGGTGCTTCTCGGTGGTAGGCTGATAGCCCAGCTGAATGGCTTCGTAGCCATCCTTCTCGGCTGTCTTCTTCTGGACGACGGTGCAGGGGCCTGCCTTGATGACCGTAACAGGAACGACCTTGCCGTCTTCGTCAAAGGTCTGCGTCATGCCGACCTTTGTGCCGATGATTGCCTTTTCATTGGCCATTTTTGTTTTCCTCCTTAAAGGTTATTGGTTGAGGTAGTTGACACCGTCATGCATTGGACTCACAACGGTTCATTGCTCTCTCAACATGACCCTCCCGACTCGCAAGTCGCCGGGAAACGGGTACAACGAAGTGAATTGCGTCCCCTCAGTTTCAGGGACAAAAGTTTGCGTCCGCTCTGCTTACAGCTTGATGGAGATGTCCACACCGGCGGGGAGCTGGAGATTCATCAGGGACTCCACCGTCTTGGGGGTGGGGTTCTGGATGTCGATGAGGCGCTTGTGGGTGCGGCGCTCGAACTGCTCACGGGAGTCCTTATACTTGTGGGTAGCCCGCAGGATGGTGACGACTTCCTTCTTGGTGGGCAGCGGGATGGGGCCGGAGACGGAGGCGCCGGTGCGCTTGGCGGTCTCGACGATCTTCTCTGCGCTGGCGTCGATCAGCTGATGGTCATAGGCCTTCAGGCGGATGCGGATAGATTCGTTTGCCATGATTTGTGTTCCTCCTTATTTCGTACATTAGACGTACATGGCTGGACGGATGCGAGTTGGCTGAATTTCTGTACACTCCGCCGCGTGTATCACTCCACGGCACACAGAAAGCCGACAGAACCTGCCGGCTGGCCGCCATGCGTGGCGATATACTCGCCATTGGCACAGCGCACGAAATCAGCCGCCCGAATCCGGTCCGGACATACTCAGCGGAAGTTACCGGCCTGCTGACCGCAATCTCCCGCGTCATCGCATAGCACCCCCGTAAGAGGGCACCTTGCATACTGTACCATGTTCCGAAGCACTTGTCAAGGGTTTTCTTGGGAAAAGTTTGCAGTTTTTTTGATTTTATCCCGTTTTCACTTTCCTTATGGTGGTTTCCATTTCTTTCGCAGGAGAGAAAAGAACCGATTCCGACCGTCGGGCCGCCGTTTAACCAAATCTTAAACAATTCTTCATCCCGTCTTAATTGTATTCCATCGGAGCCGGTGTTAAACTGAATCAAACGCGAAGGCTCCCCCTTTGCAACACTACAGAAACGAGGTATGTTCCCATGGGCAAATCAGGCTTGTTCACTCCCCGTCGTGTCCTCTGCCTGCTGGCGGGCGCGCTAGGGAACCTCTGAATAAATGCGCAAGAGCGGATTGCGAGAAAATTTGCGTCAGAAAAAGGCGCAAAAGTGCAGGAATCCTAACGGATTTCAAGCTTTTGCAACGCATTTATGGCGGAAATTTACCGCAAGACGCCGCAGCTGCATTTGTTCAGAGGTTCCCTAGTTCTCTGTGTGCTGTTATCCGGCTGCTCCGGCGCTGTGTCCAACGCCGACGATGTGCAGTCCGACTTCTCCCTCACCCTGCCCGCCTCCACTGTGTCGGAGCGCCTCATCGAGACCCACGGCGGCTTCCACGGGGACGGCGTCACCCTGACCCGCTACATCTTCTCCCAGGAGGACTATGACAGCCTGGTGGCCCAGGCCCAGGGCGGCGGGGGCTGGCAGACCATCGGGCAGGACGGGCAGCTGTCCGATATTCTGCTCATTGACGAATCGGAGGGGTTCTGGGCCCAGAACCTCCCCGCCGACGGCTACTGGATGTATGCCGGGACGCCCGCCCTGGGCAGTGAGGAGGAGATTTACTCCTATAACTTCTCCGTGCTGGTGCTGGACACCGACAGGGAGACGCTGTATTATTACGCGCTGGATACCTGAGGGATGCCCCTGACTTCTGTGGGGGCGGCCCTTGGCCGCCTGGGGCCGCTGACGTGGCATTCCCCACAACTTCATGCCGCCCCTGAAAGGGTAGGGAGCGAAGCGGAAATGCCGCTTGACGGCGGAGGTGCCTCCGAAGGAGGCGGAGGGGTAATTCCTTAGATAAGGAAGGATGAAGGAAACAAGTGGTTTCCTGACCGGGGGCTGGTTCTCCTTAGATGTGGTTCTTTGAAGGAACAACGGCTTGCCCTCCCGGCGGGCCCCATTTCTTGTCCCGCCAAGAAATGGGGGAAAGAAGGCAGCTTAAGGAGGGGCTTCGGGGCCTCGCCCCTCCCTAAGAACCCTCCCCCTATTCCACTGTGGGCTTCGCCTTATCTCTGCCGTTCCGTGGCAGCGCAGGCAACAGACGATGTAACTTCTCACTGGTGAGACTGCCGCCGATGGCGGCTGGGGTACGATTGCCGTTCCGCCCTGCCGATGGCGGACGGAACGTGCAATTTTATAGCCTAACGATGGATAACCTCTGAACTGCAAGGCAATGTCACAGTTTCTAATCAGAGGGCGTAATTCCTTGTGGCTTTTTATATTAGGAGTAATAGCGTACCCTCACAGCCAGATTTCATCGACCAAAGGGCAACAAAATTGCCGCCCGTCCCGCCGTAAGGCTAGGGACGAGGCGGCAATCGTCTCCAGCCGCCATGGGCGGCAGCTTTGGTGCGTATCAAGTCACATCGTCTGTTGCCTGACAGACCACCTGATTGAAGGACAAGGCGCTAGCCGGTTGCCTGATACGGGGAGATTCTTAAGAGGGGGGCCACAGGCCTCCCTCTTAAGCCGCCTTCTTTCCCCTATTTCTTGGCGGAGCAAGAAATAGGGCCCCCGGAGGGAACAAACGTTGTTCATTTAAATATCTTCGTCTAAGGAACGCGCCCCCGCCGGGAGGGCAAGCCGTTATTCCTTCAAAGAACCACATCTAAGGAGAATCAGGCCCCGGCCAGGCAACCTCCCTATCTCCTTCTGCCATCCTTATCCAAGGAGCCAACGTTCCCCGAAAAAAGCATTCCCGCGCACCGACACGGTGCGCGGGGATGCTTTCCCTCTGTCCAGGGGGATATACATTATAATATAGGATACTGCCGGGAAGCGTCTGCCCTTAGTAGGCCACGCCCCAGACGATGACCTTCTTCGCCTTTTGGCCGCACACCGGGCAGACATCACCCAGCCGGGCGCGCTCCTCCTCGGTCAGCTCCTGCTGGAGGGGCATACACCGGGAGGACACCCCCGCCAGCTCCTTCATGGCAAGTTCGCAGGCCTCGTTGCCGCACCACATGGTACGGGCGAAGCAGGTATGCTCCTCCATGGCGGCCTTGATGGCGGGGACACTGTCGAAGTCCAGGGTGTTGTCCCGGAGGCGCTGCTCGGCGGCGGCGTACAGGTCGTCGTGGATGGCCTGGAGCAGCTCCTGGGCCTTCACCTCCAGCTCCTCCTGCGCAATCACATACTTCTCCCCGGTGTCCCGGCGGGCCAGGACGCACTGGCCCTGCTCCATGTCCTTGGGGCCGATTTCCACCCGCAGGGGGACGCCCTTCATCTCATACTCGGCATATTTCCAGCCGTTGGACTGGTCGCTGTCATCGCACTTCACCCGGAGGCCCAGAGCCTCCAGCCGGTCCCGGAGACCGTAGGCGGCCTCCAGCACGCCCTCCTTGTGCTGGGCCACGGGAATCACCACCACCTGAATGGGGGCGATGGCGGGAGGCAGCACCAGGCCGTTATCGTCGCTGTGGGTCATGATGACCGCGCCGATGAGCCGGGTGGAGCAGCCCCAGGAGGTCTGATAGGGGTACTCCAGCTGATTGTTCCGGCCCTGGAAGGTCACATCGTAAGCCCGGGAGAACTTGTCCCCAAAGTAGTGGCTGGTGCCGGATTGCAGGGCCTTGCCGTCCTTCATCATGGCCTCGATGGTGTAGGTGGCCTCCGCACCGGCGAACTTCTCCTTATCCGTCTTGCGGCCCTTCAGCACCGGCATGGCCAGGGCGTCCCGGCAGAAGTCGGCGTAGCAGTTCAGCTGCTGCTCCGTCTCGGCCACGGCCTCCGCCTCCGTCTCATGGATGGTGTGGCCCTCCTGCCACCAGAACTCCCGGGAACGGAGGAAGGGGCGGGTGGTCTTTTCCCACCGCACCACGCTGCACCACTGGTTGTACAGCATGGGCAGCTGCTTATAGGTCTGGAGGATGTGGGCCCAATGGTCGCAGAACAAGGTCTCAGAGGTGGGGCGAATGGCCATCCGCTCCTCCAGCTTGTCGCTGCCCCCCATAGTGACCCAGGCCGCCTCCGGGGCGAAGCCCTCCACCAGCTCGCCTTCCTTTTTCAGCAGGCTCTCGGGAATCAGCACCGGCATGGCCACGTTCTGGTGGCCGGTCTTTTTGAACATTCCGTCCAGGATATTGGTCATATTCTCCCAGATGGCGTAGCCGTAGGGCCGCATAATCATGAAGCCCTTGACGCTGGCATAGTCCACCAGTTCCGCCTTCAGGCAGATGTCCGTGTACCACTTGGTAAAGTCCTCGCTCATGGATGTGATGGCGCTGACCTTTTTCTTGCCGTTCTTTGCCATAAGATTACCTCATTTCTCCGTTTTATCGTTCATTTTACCCTTTGGGGAGAAGAAAACGCCCTCCTCCCCGAATCGCTTCAAGGACGAGAGCGCAAACGCTTCGTGTTACCACCTGAGCTTCGCCCCCGCCTCGCGGTGAGGGCCTCAGCGAGTGCCTGCCTGGGCAGGTACTCCACGCTGTAACGGGCGCGCCCGGCGGGGTTTACCCGCGGCTCCGAACCGGGTTCAGCGCACCTTCCCGAAGCCTTGCACCGCCCGGCTCCTCTCTCCGCGTCAGGGAACGCCTACTGTGTTTCTTCACAGCCATTTCGGGGATATTATAACGGGTTTCCGATGGATTGTCAACGGTTTTCTCACCGATTCTGCGGGAAGCAGGTTTGAACTCCGTTTTACACGGGAACCCCTTCACCAGCGACCACCTGTGTAGGGGCGGCCCTCGGTCGCCCGCAGAAACCGCCTGCTTACCCCGGGCGGCCAAGGGCCGCCCCTACAGAAAACGGTTTTCAAGCTTGATTCCCATGCACTGATTCCGAAGGTTTTAGTCCTCCGGCATGGTGTCGTCCTCCCGCACCCAGTCCTCCACATGGACCACGTTGTACTCCGTGGGGCTTTTGCGGATGATAACCTTCTCGATGCCGGCGTTGATGATGGTGCGGCGGCACATGGAACAGGATGTGGTGTCCGTCAGCAGGGCGCCGGTGGCGGCGTCGTGCCCCACCAGGTAGAGGGTGGCCCCGATCATGTCGTTCCGGCTGGCGGAGATGATGGCGTTGGCCTCGGCGTGGACGCTGCGGCACAGCTCGTACCGCTGGCCGGAGGGCACCTTTAATTCCTCCCGGGTGCAGCGGCCCAGGTCCACGCAGTTGCGGCGGCCCCGGGGCGCGCCGTTGTAGCCGGTGGAGATGATTTCGTCATGCTTCACGATGATGGCCCCGTACTGCCGCCGCAGGCAGGTAGAGCGCTCCAGCACGGTTTCCGCAATGTTCAGGTAGTAATTGGTCTTGTCCACACGCTGTTCCACGTTGATTGCCTCCTTATTCTTGTTGTCCGCCGTCAATGGGCGTGATAGCTCCCGCCGCCGATGAACTCCCGCAGCACGCTACCCTCCGGTACCAGGGCCGGGTCGATGGGCTCGAACCGGTCAAAGGCCGCAATCATGTTCAGCATCTCCTTGCGGCGGATGTCCTCCTGGGGGATGGCCCGAAAGATGGGGGCGGCATAGTGGCTCATGACCCCCACCTCGTAGGGCAGGGCAGAGTCGAACATCAGGTCGGCCCGGTGCTTGTAGGGGGAGATGTACAGCTTCTCCCCCCGGCGGATATTGTCCCACATGGAGAGGGTCAGCAGAATCTCGCTGCCCCGGAAGTTCAGGTCCCGGACGCTGCGGCGCACCAGCCGCATCCAGGTGCCCTTAAAGACCACCTCGCCGTGATCCAGCACGTTGGAACGGGCGGAGAGGTAAATCCGAAAGGCCTCCGGATGGGCCTCGAACAGAGCGTCGTTCAGGGCGTGGATGCCTTCAAAGACGGCGATTTCGTCCTTCCCCAGGGTCAGCTCCCGGCAGCGGCTGGTGTCCCGCATATGGCGCAGGAAGTCGTAACGGGGCACCAGAATGGTCTCCCCCCGGCCGAGGGCGGTGAAATGCTCATTCAGCAGCTCCATGTCCAGGCACTCAGGGGATTCAAAGTCATACTCCCCGGTTTCGGTGCGGGGGGAGGTCAGGGGGCTGACGGTGCGGAAGTAGTCGTCCAGAGAGATGGTGTGGGTCTTGATGCCCCGGCGCAGCAGCTCATCCCGCAGCTTCAGGGAGGAGGTGGTCTTGCCGGAGCCGGAGGGCCCCGCCAGCAGCACCACCGGGCTGACGCTGAGATGGGACGCGATTTGCTCGGCGGCGTCCCGCAGCTTCCGGTCGTAGTTGTCCTCCCCCAGCTGGATGAAGCCCTGGGGGTCGGCCTTTGCCATCAGGTTGATTTCTTCTAATTGGAATGCCATGGTGATTCTCCCTGTTGCGCGGGGGTCGCAATCCGCCCCAGCGGTCATGCCCGGGAAGCCAGCGCCCGGTGGAATTCCACCAGGGGGCGCTTCTCCGTGCAAATCTGGTCAATGCGCTCGATATATTCCTTGGGGTACTTGGGGTTTGTGATGCGGACGATTCTGCCGGTGGCGGGGTCGGTCAGCTTGGTGGAGCCCCCCGCGCCCAGGGCGAGAATGGTGTGCAGCTCCTCCATGATGCAGATGTTGTACAGGCCCTCATAGCCCGGCTTGCACCAGCCGATGTTCTCCAGTGCGCCGGACATATACTTCTGCCGGTACAGGTAGTAGGGGACTTGCCCCGCCTGCCGCAGGGCGCTCCAGGCGTAGTCCAGCATGGCGGCGGTCTCCTCCCCGGAGGGGAGGCGGTGCTGCTCCAGCATGAGCCGGGAGCCCTTTTTCAGGGCCAGGGTGTGGACGGTGATGTTCTCCGGGTCCAGGGCCAGCACCTGGTTCAGGGTGCTTTGGAAGCCCTCCACCGTGTCCTCCGGCAGACCGGCAATCAAGTCCATATTCACGGCGGGGATGCCAGCGTCCCGGACGATCTGGTAGGCGGTGAGGATGTCCGCCGCCGTGTGGGCCCGGCCCATGGCCTGGAGCACGTTATCCTCCATGCTCTGGGGGTTGACGCTGACCCGGGTCACCCCCCGGCGGCGGAGCACCGTCAGCTTCTCCGGGGTGATGGTGTCCGGCCGCCCGGCCTCCACCGTCAGCTCCGTCAGCCGGGACAGGTCGAAGGCGTCCTGGAGGTGGGCAAGTATCCCATCCAGCTGCCCCGCGGACAGGGTGGTGGGGGTGCCGCCCCCCATATAGACGGTGCGCAGGTGCAGCCCCGCCTCCCGGAGCAGCCCAGCGGCGCAGTCGATTTCCTGGTGCAGAGCGGCCACGAAGGGCTCCATCAGCTTCATGGCCCGCTTCACGTCCGCCGAGACGAAGGAGCAGTAGACGCACCGGCTGGGGCAGAAGGGGATGCCGATATACAGGCTCACCTCGTCAGGGCGGAGGCTCTCCTTCGCCGCCAGCCCCGCCCGGGCGGCGTCCAGGGCCAGCTCGGTGCGGCTGGGGGAGACGAAGTAGACCTCCCGGAACAGCTTCCGGGTCTCCTCCTCGGTGCTCCCCTGCTCCAGGGCTTTGGAGGCCAGCTTGGCCGGGCGGATACCGGACAGCGCCCCCCAGGGTGGCTCCGCGCCCAAAATCTCCACAGCAGCCTTGTAGATGGCCTGCTTCAGGATACGCTGGAGCAGCCTGTCCCGTTCCAGCTTCTCCTCCGGCAGGGGAAGGGGGCAGCGGCTCTCCCCGGCGGCGGAGGTCCCGTCCCAGCCGATTTGGGCGCTGGCGGTGACAGCGTCCGAGCCGTATTCCAGCGCGGAGGTACAGAAGCGCTCCCGCTCCTCCGGCGGGGCGTCGGGGTACTCCGGCTTCTCGCCGGGGAACAGCACCATCAAAATTTGCTCCACCGCATAGCGGTAGGCGTGACCGGTGAGGTATAGCTTCATGGGTGGGGGTGTCTCCTTTTGGATTTATGTGGTGGTTCTCCTTAGACAAGGTTTGAGGAAGGAAATAGGTTTTTGCCCTCCCGGCGGGCCCCATTTCTCGCTCCGCCGAGAAATGGGGGAAAGAGGGCGGCTTAGGGAGGGGCTTCGGGGCCTCGCCCCTCCCTAAGAACCCTCCCCCTATCCCACTGGCGGCTAGCGCCTTGTCCCTACTGCTCCGTGGCAGCGCAGACAACAGACGATGTGGCTTCTCACTGGTGAGACTGCCGCCCATGGCGGCTGGAGACGATTGCCGTTCCGCCCTCGCCTATGGCGGGCGGAACGTGCAATTTTATAGTTCAGTGGTGGATAACATCTGACTGTACGGCTGCGTGATTCCTCTCAACCTAGGATAGGGTGCATCTTAAACCGTCAGCGTAGCCGACTGAGGGGGGCTAACAGCTAACAGCTCTCGTCCCCGGAGGGGACGACTAGCCACTAATCCGCTCCACCGCATACCGCAGGAAGGGGTTCCCCTGCTGCTCCCGCGCCAGGGTGCTGGTGCCTTCGTGGCCGGGGTAGACCCTGTAGTCCCCCTCCAGCCGGGCCAGCCGGGCCAGGGAGCGGAGCATATCCGCCTGGGAGCTGGTTTCAAAGTCGGTGCGGCCGCAGGAGCCGGAGAACAGGGTGTCCCCGGTGAAGAGGGCGTCCTCCACCTGGAGGGTGACGCTGCCCGCCGTGTGGCCCGGCGTCTCCAGCACATGAATCGTCAAGCCGTCCAGCGTCACCGTGTCCCCCTCCCGGTACAGGTGGATGCCCTCCAGCTCTCCCAGGCCCCTGGGCGACCAGGGCCCCGCCGGAGCATAGGGGTAGTCGGCGGGGTGGAGGTACACGGGCAGGCTGCCCAGCAGGTTCAGCACCTCCCGCACCCCGTCCACATGGTCGAAGTGGCCGTGGGTCAGGAGGATCATCACCGGCGTATAGCCGTCCTCCCGGGCCATTTGAAGGATGTCCGGCGCCTGCGCGCCGGGGTCGATGAGGGCACAGCGCTTCGTGGCCTCGTCCCCCAGCAGGTAACAGTTGGTGGCCACGGGGCCAACGGTGATGCCGTCTACAAACATGGCAGGGCTCCTTTCCGTGCCGCTCCGGTGGAGCGGCGGTCACTGGTCGGTGTCGTACAAGAGGGTGACGGGGCCGTCGTTGACGCTGGACACTTCCATCTCCGCGCCGAACTCCCCATGCTCCACATGGAAGCCCCGGCCCCGCAGTTCCTCCATGAAAAGCTCATACAGGGGGACGGCCTGCTCCGGCTTCGCCGCGTGGGAGAATCCTGGGCGGCGGGAGCGGAGGTCGGCGTACAGGGTGAACTGGCTCACCACCAGAATCTCCCCGCCCACCGTGGCCAGGTTCAGGTTCATTTTGCCGTTCTCGTCGTTAAAAATGCGGAGGTTGGCGATTTTCTCCGCCAGGCGGGCAGCCTCCGCAGGGGTGTCCTCCGGGCCAACCCCCATCAGGATCAGGTAGCCCCGGCCGATTTGGCCGACGACCTGCCCTGCGATGGCGACGCTGGCAGAGGTCACACGGGTCAATACTGCGCGCATAGGGTTCTCTCCTTATCCATGCACCCGCTCCACTTCCATCACGTCCCGCACGCCTTTCAGCTTGCGCACCACCACGTCCAGCTCGTACCGGTCATGGACGTTCACCAGGGCGCTGACGGTGGCATAGCCGTCCGGCGTGCCCTTGGCGGACAGGCTGTCCACCCGCACCTTGGCGGCGGACAGAGCGGCGGCGATGTCCAGGAACAGGTTGGGCCGATCCTTGGCGGTGATGGTCAGGGTGGTGCGGAACAGGTCCTGATTGCCGCCGCTCCAGGTGACGGGAATCCAGCGGTCCTTCTCCTCCGGCCTGCGCCGGGCGGGGTCTGCGTTGGGGCAGTCCTGCCGGTGGACGGAGATGCCGTAGCCCTTGGTGATGAAGCCCACCACCGGGTCCCCCGGCACCGGGGCGCAGCACTTGGCGAACTTCACCAGGCAGTTCCCCACCCCCTCCACGATGATGCCGTTGGCGGTGTGGGCGATGCGCTTCTCCTCCCGCTTGCCGGACAGCTCTGGCAGGGAGGTCTTGACGTGCATACTCTCTTCCTGCCGCTCCACCTGGCTGGCCAACTCCAGGGCGGCGGCCTGCTCCTTCCGCTCCTTGAGGATGCTGCTCATCTCGCCCCGGACGCGGTTCACCATCTTTATGGCGGTGGTGCCGCCGTAGCCGATGGCGGCGTACATATCGTCCAGGCTGCCGTACTGCACCTTCTTCAGGATGCGGGGCAGCACATCGTCGGCGGCGATCTCCGCCACGGTAAGGCCCGCCCGTTTCAGCTCCGCCTCAAAGGAGGCACGGCCTGTGACGATGTTCTCCTGGCGGCGCTCCTTCTTGAACCACTGGCGAATCTTGTTCCGGGCCTCGTTGCTCTTGCAGATGTTCATCCAGTCCCGGCTGGGGCCTTTGGCGGACTTGCTGGTGAGTATCTCACAGATGTCGCCGTTGTTCAGCACCGTCTCATAGGGGACGATGCGCCCGTTGACCTTGGCGCCGATCATGCTGTTGCCCACGGCGGAGTGGATGCTGTAGGCAAAGTCGATGGGGGTGGAACCGGCGGGGAGGCCCTTCACCTCCCCCTTGGGGGTAAAGACGAACACCTCGTCAGAGAACAGGTCCACCTTCAGGCTCTTGACGAACTCCTCCGCCTCGGTGGTCTCCTGGCTCTCCAGCAGGCGGCGCACCCACTCATAGGCCTTCTCATTCTCCACGGCGGCGCCGGAGTAGCCCTGCTTATACTTCCAGTGGGCAGCGATGCCGTACTCCGCCGTCTCATGCATCTCCCAGGTGCGGATCTGCACTTCGAAGGGGATGCCCTCCCGGCCGATGACGGTGGTGTGGAGGCTCTGGTACATATTGGGCTTGGGGGTGGAGATATAGTCCTTGAACCGCCCCGGCACCGGGTTGAACAGGTCGTGGACATGGCCCAGGGCGTTGTAGCAGTCCGCCACGGTATCGACGATGATACGCAGGGCGTACAGGTCGAAAATCTCGTCCAGCGTCTTGTGCTGGGTGTACATCTTCCGGTAGATGGAGTAGGTGTGCTTAATGCGGCCGGTAATGGTACACGCGATGCCCTCCGCATCCATCCGGGCCTTGATTTTGGACTGCATATTGTTCAGGAACTCCTGGTTGCGGTTGGCCCGGGCCGCCAGCTGCTGCTCGATGTCCGCATAGCCCACCGGGTCCAGATATTTCAGGGATAAGTCCTCCAGCTCCCATTTCAGCCGCTGCATACCCAGCCGATGGGCAATAGGGGCGTAAATCTCCATGGTTTCCAGGCTCTTCTCCCGCTGCTTCTTGGGGGTCTGGTACTGCATGGTGCGCATATTGTGGAGCCGGTCGCACAGCTTCACGATGATGACCCGGATATCCTTGCTCATGGCCATGAGCATCTTCCGGAGGTTCTCCATCTGCTTCTCTTCCAGGGTGGCGTATTGCAGCCGGGTCAGCTTGGTGACCCCCTCCACCAGGTCGGCCACCGGCGTGCCGAACAGCTGGGCAATCTCCTCATAGGTGGAGCCGGTGTCTTCAATGCAGTCGTGCAGCAGAGCCGCCTCCAGGCTCTCCAAATCCATCTTAAAATCCGCCAGAATCATAGCCACCTGGAGGGGGTGGGTGATATAAGGGATCCCGTCCCGCCGCACTTGGGAGGCGTGGGCTTTATCCGCGTACTGGAACGCCCTGTACAGGGCGTCCTTATCCAGGTTGGGGTTGTAGGCCAGGACTTTTTCCTCCAGCGTCTGATACATTTCCAGAATAGGGTCCATATGCTTCTCCTCCCTCGATTCCATTTGGGCCGGTGCTCTCCCCGCCGGCCCAATGACAGGCTGCGCTATTTCAGGTTGCGCCGCAGCCGCTTCATCACTTCGCTGCTCTCCAGGTCCACCTTCTCCGCCACCGGGCGCAGCGCGATGTATAAATGCTCCTCCTTTACCCGCAGGTCGATCAGCCCCCGCTCCCGGAACACCTCCAGGCACAGCAGCGTCCGGGACACCGGGGCCTCCGGCCCCTGCTTCCGGGTGAGGCGCAGCAGGAACTCCTCCGCCTGGTCCTCCAGGGGGGCCTGGCCGCACTCCTTGCAAATCAGATGCCATACCACCACGAAATCCTGCCGCTGGGGCAGCAGATGCTCCGCCTCCCACCGGGTCAGCGCTCGTCCGCTGTGGAACCGGCGGTAGAGCTGTAACTCCCGCTGCTCCGGAGAGCAGCTGCGGCGGAGGTCCGTCAGCACCAGCTGGACGGAGCGGACCCCACGGAACTCGTTGATTTGCGGGTAAAAGGCCACGTCCTTCACCGCGCCCACCCGCAGATGCGCCTCCTGGGGGGTGGTGGAAAAGAAGATGGCGCTGAGCTGCACGCCGTCCCGGGTGAACTGCACTCTGGTGTGCTTCCCGCCGCCAATGCTGGCGAACCCGGTGACGCAGGCCCCCTCCAGCAAGAAGGTGGGCTTGGGGTTGCCGCTGCCGAAGGGCTCCAGTTCCTCCAGGGCGGCCACGTTCTCCAGGGTCAGCAGCCCGGCATCCGGGATGGCCCCGTCCAGGAGGAGCTGGTCCTCCCCGCCTCCGGCTTGGGGGGCTTCCCTGGCGATATCCAAAATCCGGCGGCGGAACTGGGGCAGATTTTCCTCCGGCAGGGTGAAGCCCGCCGCCTGTTCATGGCCGCCGAAGGTGTCCAGCAGGTCGGCGCATTCCTCCAGCGCTTCGAACAGGTTAAACCCTCCGGCGCTGCGGCAGGAGCCCTTCCCCTTGCCGCCCTCGATGCAAATCATAAAGACGGGCAGATGGTACCGCTCCACCAGGCGGGAGGCCACGATGCCCACCACGCCCTGATGCCAGTGCTCCCCCGCCAGGATGATGGCTCCCTCCGGCGGGGCGGTGCGCTGGCTCAGCTGGGCGATGCAGTGGTTAAAAATATCCATCTCCACCGCCTGCCGCTGCCGGTTCAGTTCGCACAGCTCCCGGGCCAGCAGCTCCGCCTCCTGTTCGTCCTCCGTCAGCAGCAGCTCCACCGCCAAGTTCGGGCAGCCCATCCGCCCGGCGGCGTTCAGCCTGGGGGCCAGGGAGAAGCTGACGGTGGTGGCGGTGAGGCGCTTGCCCTCCAGCCCGGCCTCCCGCAGGAGGGCGGCCAGCCCCTTGCGGCGGGTGGTTTGCAGGTGCGCCAGCCCCAGGCTGACGATGGCCCGGTTCTCCCCGGTCAGCTCCATCACATCGGCCACCGTGCCGATGGCCGCCAGGTCGGCGTATTCCCGGAACAGGGCCTGCTGCCGCTCCCGGCCCCCCAGGGCCAGCACCAGCTTCAGCGCCACCCCAACCCCGGCCAGCTCCTTGTTGGGATAGGGGCACATGGGCTGGTGGGGGTTCACCACCGCGCAGCAGCGGGGCAGCCGGGGCAGGCACTCGTGATGGTCCGTGACCACCAGGTCCAACCCCAGTTGGGCGGCGCAGGCCGCTTCGTTCAGGTTGGTGATGCCGCAGTCCACCGTCACGATCAGGGAAACCCCCTGCCCCTTCAGCCGCTCCAGGGCCGCCTTGTTCAGCGAGTAGCCCTCCGTCAGCCGATTGGGCACATAGGGCAGCACGTCGCCCCCCTCGCTGCGCAGGTAGGAGGTCAGCAGGCAGGTGGAGGTGATGCCGTCCACATCATAGTCGCCATAGACGCAGATTCTTTCCTTCCGCGCCAGGGCCTGCCGGATGCGGGCCACCGCCGACTGCATCCCCCGCATCTGCATACTGTTGTGGAGGAGGCCCTCGTCCCTGCGCAGGAACTGGCGCACATCCTCCTCTGTCTCATAACCGCGGCCGACCAGCACCAGGGCCGCCAGGGGCGACACCCCCATGCGCTGGAACCGCTCCGCCAGCGCTCCATTCGGCTGGCTCAACTTCCAACTTTGAAACTTCATCGAAACGTTCCTCTGTCGGGCGGATGACCTCCCTCCGCCCGTGGTAAAAAAGTTTGCATTTATTCTATTATAGCAAAGCTTTTGCCCAATGGCAACGGGTTGCGCAGGATTTTTCTTTTCCCCGGCGGGAAGCGGGGGCTGCCTGCCCCGCCGCTGCCCCGCCCAAACGGCGCTGTCGCCCGCTCCCTAACGCATGGCGCACTTGACATTGGGTGTATAACAAAGGTGGGGGAGCATATTTCCCTTACATTGATGGCATCGCCTTTCCGGCGGAAAACATGGAGCAAGACAGGAGGACTACAACATGAATCAGGAGTCGAGCGCCTCGGAGGTGCGCAAACAGGTCATGCGGCTGCTGTTCCGGGGGATGATTTGGTATGTGGCCATTGACGCCATCCTGCTGCTGTGCTTTCAGGGGCCGGCCTGGGCCTTCGTGCTGATTGTGGCGGTGGAGCTGGTGGCCCTGGTCACCGGCGTGGAATACGACAACTGGATGGTGCAGCAGGTGACCCGCCCCCTGGAGGCCATCAGCGAAACGGCGGATGTGCTGGCCAAGACGGAGCTGACCACCGCCGACCTCCAGCAGCTGGTGCAGCGGCTGGACGACATCAACGTGGAGAGCCTGAGCAGCCGCATCCGCCTCCCCGCGGGGCAGGTCAGCCTGTCGGCGCTGACGGCGGCCATCAACAATATGCTGGAGCGGTTGGACACCGGCTATCAGGCGGAGGCCCGATTTGTCTCCGACGCCAGCCATGAGCTGCGCACCCCCATCGCGGTGATTCAGGGCTATGCCGACCTGCTGGACCGCTGGGGGAAGGACGACCCCGCCGTCCGGCAGGAGGCGGTGGACGCCATCCGCAAGGAGGCAGAGAACATGAACGAGCTGGTGCAGCAGCTCCTGTTCCTGGCCCGGGGGGACAACGAGACCCAGGTGGTAGAGCCGGAGCGGTTCTGCCTGTCCGACCTGGCGGAGGACATCTTCCGGGAGACAATGCTGCTGGAGCCGGGGCAGACGCTGGAGAGCGACCTGGAGCCCCAGGTGTACGTCCTGGCGGACGTGGGGCTGATTCGCCAGGCGGTGCGGATTTTGGTGGACAACGCCTGCAAGTATACGCCGCAGTCCGGCAGCATCACCCTGCGCCTGACCGCCAGGGAGGGCCGTGCCCTCCTGACCGTAGCCGACACCGGCCCCGGCATCCCCTTTGCGGAGCAGGAGCGGGTCTTTGAGCGGTTCTACCGGTCGGAGCAGAGCCGCAGCCGGGAGACCGGCGGCACCGGCCTGGGCCTCCCCATCGCCCGGTGGATCGCCCGCCGCCACGGCGGAGACATCCTCCTGTCCTCCGCCCCGGGGGAGGGCAGCCGGTTCACGCTGGTTCTGCCCCTGCTGGAGCCGGAAAAATGAAAAAACGATGAAAATCAGATGAAAATTTTACCGGAAATTGTAATCGTATTTTTATTCGACATTTGCATAGAACCGTGGTAGAATCATATTAGTAACAGGAGGCAGACTCAATCTTGCAGAAAGGAGGAAGCGGAAATGGTCAATCATCCTGTTGACATGGTTATCTGGCTGGTGCTGCTGGTGGCATTTTCCGCGGCGGAGGCTGTTACGGTGGGGCTGGTGTCCCTGTGGTTCGCCCTTGGCTCCCTGTGCGCTTTGCTGCTGTCCCTGTTCATTGAGAATATCTGGGCAGAGATCGGCGTTTTTCTGCTGGTCAGCATCGCAACGCTGCTGCTGCTGCGCCCGCTGGTGGACCGGTACTTCTCCGCGAAGGACATGAAGCGCACCAACCTGGACCTGATCGTAGGGTCGGACGGCGTGGTGCTGGAGGCGATCGACAACCTCTTCGCCACAGGCCAGGTCAAGGTGCGCGGCCAGGTCTGGAGCGCCCGCAGCCAATCCGGCGAACCAATCCCCACAGGCACCGTTATCACAGTCCTCCGCATTGAGGGCGTCAAAGTATTCGTCCAGCCGAAGGAATCGGCGGACACACTGTAAAAAAGAGAGGAGCATTTATCATGGGATTAGTTATTGGAATCATTTTAGTCGTTTTAATCATCGCATTCCTGGCCACCAACATCCGGGTGGTGCGTCAGTCCCGGGCCTACGTCATTGAGCGGCTGGGCGCGTTCCACACGGTTTGGGGCGTTGGCATCCACTTTACCATTCCCTTCCTGGAGCGGGTGGCGAAAATCGTCTCCCTGAAGGAGCAGATAGCCGACTTCCCGCCCCAGCCCGTCATCACCAAGGACAACGTCACCATCCAAATCGACACCGTCCTCTACTTCCAGATCACCGACCCCAAGCTGTACACCTACGGCGTGGAGCAGCCCATGCTGGCCATCGAGAACCTGACCGCCACCACCCTGCGGAACATCATCGGTGACCTTACCCTGGACGAATCCCTGACCAGCCGGGACATCATCAACTCCAAGATGCGGGTCATCCTGGACGAGGCCACCGACCCCTGGGGCATCAAAATCAACCGCGTGGAGCTGAAGAACATCCTGCCCCCCAAGGAAATCCAGAACGCCATGGAGAAGCAGATGAAGGCTGAGCGGGAGCGCCGGGAAAAGATTCTCCAGGCCGAAGGCCAGAAGCAGTCCCAAATCCTGGTGGCCGAGGGCGAGAAGCAGTCCCTTGTCCTCCGGGCAGAGGCCGCCAAGGAGTCCAAGCTGCTGGAGGCTGAGGCCCAGGCCCAGGCCATCCTGAAGGTGCAGCAGGCCCAGGCGGACGCCCTGAAACTGCTGAACGAGGCCGCCCCTACTGACCAGGTGGTGAAGCTCAAGGCGCTGGAGGCCTTCCAGGCCGCCGCCGACGGCAAGGCCACCAAAATCATCATCCCCTCCGAGATTCAGGGGCTGGCCGGGCTGGCCGCCGGTATCCAGGGCGTGGCCGAGGTAAAGGACCCGCCGCTGTCCATTGCAGACCCCGAAAAGAAGTAACCCGTTTCACCGGCCCGGCCGGAGCGGAGCAGTCTGTTCCGGCCGGGCTGTATCAACAGCCGGAAACGAAAGTACATTTAAAAATTGCAGCCAGCAAAGGAAAGGCGACAAGCTCATGATGGAATATGAAAAGCTGCCCCCCGCCTTGCAGCAGTGGTGCGACCAGGCGGCCTCCAGGGCGGCGGAGGAGGAGCAATACCAGGTGCGGCGGGAGGTGTCCCTGCGGGCGTATCAGCGCTACACCGAGCTTTGCGCCGACCATGACGCGGAGCAGGCAGAAGCCCTGGCCCTTCACGCGCTGGGCTCCCCCTACGAGGCAGCCCGCCAGCGGGAGGGGAAGAATGCCAAAGCCTTTCTGACCACTGCCATCGTGGCGGCGGCCGCCGTGGCGGTGTGGGATGTGGTCTTCGCCCTGATGCTGCGCTGGCAAATCATGGTCGGCCCCCAGGGAGTGCTGGTGGCCGCCGGAATGGTGACCGCCCATGTGGCGGCGGTTGCGTTGCTGATTTCCGCCGTTTCCTATTACCGCAAGGTCAAGCGGAAGATCTGACCTCCTGACAGGAGGGAGGCATCAACTTGAGGGATTGTTCTCCTTGGATAAGGCGAAATAAAGGAACTACGCTTTGCCCTCCCGGCGGGCCTGACTACCACCTGCTGACCATTTACGGTACCCTCCTCGGTCAGTGACCCTCGCCAGCGTAGCTGGCATCGGTTTCCGGCTAAAAATGTGCCACTGGCACATTTTTGGACGCCGTAAATTGTTTCGCCAAGAAATAGGGGAAAGAAAGCGACTTAGGGAGGAGCTTCTAGGCCTCGCTCCTCCCTAAGAACCCTCCTCCTGTTCCGCTGGGGCTTCGCGCTGTCCAGTCCATAAGTGGTTTATCAGGCAATAGACGATGTAACTTGACAAGCACCAAAGCTGCCGCCGATGGCGGCTGGATACGATTGCCGTTCCGCCCCGCCGTCAAGCGGCATTTCCGCTGCGCTCCCTATGCCGAGGGCGGGCGGAACGAGCAATTTTATTGTTCTTTGGTCGCGGAAATCTGACTGTACGGCTACGCTGTTCCCTTCAACCCAGGATAGATTGCATTTTTACGTTGATGGTATTGGGCCAGGTGTGAAAACAGGATAGACTGTCTCCTTAAAATAGAATAAGACTAAGAATAACTTTAGAAAGGTGGAATTAAAAATGATGGAATACGAAAAGCTATATGAAACGCTGACCCCTGCCCTGCGCCAGTGGTGCGACCGGGCGGCCTCCGGGGCGGCAGAGGATGACCGGTATCTGGTGCAGCAGAAGGGTGCCCGGTGGGCGCACCAGTATTACACCGAGTTCTCCGCCGACCATGACCCGGAGCTTGCGGAGGTCATGACCCTCAACAAGCTGGGCTCCCCCTATGCGTTCGCTCCCCAGCGGGCGGCGAAGCGTGCCAGGGTGTTCCTGATTGCTGCCATTGTGGCGGCGGTGCTACTGGTGGTGGTGGACGTGGTGGCGCTGACTGCCCTGGTGCCCAGCGCCTGGCTGAATCTCACCAGCGCCGGCGGGGCAAAGCTGTCCGGTGAGCTGGCCGTCACCAATGTGGCCACCGTCGTGCTGGTGGTGATACTGGCGGTCAGCGCCGTTGTCGAGTACCGCAGAGGGAACCGTCCCCCGGTGTCCCCGTCGGACGCCGCATAGGAAGGACCCGTTTGGCCCGGCGGAGCCGCTCCCGTTCCGCCGGGCTGTGTCAGACGGCTGTCACAGATTGTTCAAAAAAACTTTGAAATTTATCCAACATTTCACCCTGCGCCTCTGTTAAACTATATCATGCAGAGCAGAAAAGCTCTACTCTCTTTTTCTTCTCTTTCTCTCCCTCCCCCCGGTGAAGTTTTCCTTTGCCGGGGGGAACTCCTTTGTGTGCCAACGGCAGCAGACCAGAGGCGTCCCGCTTCCCAGACAGGGGGCGGCGGACAAATTCCCCCAAATCGCAAATTTCCCCTTGACTTTTCTCGCGCACCCGTGATACACTTACTCCAAACCTACAGGCGCTGACAGGGAAGCTGCCGCATCCCCGCCCTACAGAGAGGAGCCATCCGGTGCAAGGCTTCGGACGAACTGCGGCACAGGCCCCCTTGAGCCGCGGCAGGAACGGTGCCAGCCACCCAGTAAACGCCGCCGGACGCCCCCGTTACGGGCTGAGAGTGTGCGGCGTATCTCTGCGCCGTAAATTCAGGTGGTACCACGGACGCAAGTTCGCCCTGAGCAGTAGCTGCTCAGGGCGTTTTTTCGTGGCCCATCTGCCGCAAACCCGGCAATTTCAAAGGACAATGGAGGAATATGTGATGGAAAACAGCAGCAAAACCATGGAAAAAATCATCGCCCTGTGCAAGGGGCGGGGCTTCATCTTCGCAGGCAGCGAGATTTACGGCGGCCTGGCCAACACCTGGGACTACGGCCCCCTGGGCGTGGAGCTGAAGAACAACGTGAAGGCGGCCTGGCGGAAGAAGTTCATCCAGGAATCCCCCTACAACGTAGGGCTGGACTCCGCCATCCTGATGAACCCCCAGACCTGGGTGGCCTCCGGCCATCTGGGGGGCTTCAGCGACCCGCTGATGGACTGCAAGGAGTGCCATGAGCGGTTCCGCGCCGACCAGCTCATCGAGGGCTGGGCGGAGGAGAACGGCTACGCCCTGGAAAAGCCCATCGACGGCTTCACCCAGGAGGAGATGGCCGCCTTCATCGAGGAGCATCACGTCTGCTGCCCCACCTGCGGCAAGCACAACTGGACGGACATCCGCCAGTTCAACCTGATGTTCAAGACCTTCCAGGGGGTGACGGAGGACGCCAAGAACACCGTCTACCTCCGCCCGGAGACGGCCCAGGGCATTTTTGTCAACTTCCCCTCCATCCAGCGCACCACCCGGAAGAAGCTGCCCTTCGGCGTGGCCCAAATCGGCAAGAGCTTCCGCAATGAGATCACCCCGGGCAACTTCACCTTCCGCACCCGGGAGTTTGAGCAGATGGAGCTGGAGTTCTTCTGCAAGCCCGGCACCGACCTGGAGTGGTTCAACTACTGGCGGCAGTTCTGCCACGACTGGCTTATCGGCCTCAACATGAAGGACGAGAACCTCCGCCTGCGGGACCATACGCCGGAGGAGCTGTGCTTCTACTCCAAGGCCACCACCGATTTTGAATACCTGTTCCCCTTCGGCTGGGGCGAGCTGTGGGGCGTGGCCGACCGGACGGACTACGACCTGACCCAGCACCAGAACACCTCCGGCAAGGACATGACCTATTTCGACCC
>JAJBUK010000049.1 GCA_020860385.1 Clostridiales bacterium | reverse complement strand
AGGTGGTCTATCAGGCAACAGACGATGTGACTTCTCACTGGTGAGACTGCCGCCCATGGCGGCTGGCGGGGATTGCCGCCTCGTCCCTCACCTTCGGTGGGACGGGCGTCAATTTTGTTGGCCGCCCGTCGATGAAATCTGACTGTACGGCTGCGTGATTCTCCTCAACCCAGGATAAATTGCATCTTTAAGTTGATAACATTTCCCCTGAAAGGAAAAGAAAACCGCAGCACCGGAGGGGGTTCCCCCCTTCCCCCATTTACGATCCTTTAAGGCAACCGCCTTTTATGGAAATACACGCGCCCAAGGAGGCCAACTATGATCACCACCATCCTCCAATTCTTTGGCGGGTTCCTGCTGTGGATGTGCAACTTCTTCCACAGCTACGCCCTGTCATTGATCATCTTCACCCTGCTGACGCGGCTGGTGCTGTTCCCCCTGTCACTACGGGGCAAGCGCAGCATGATGCAGATGAACGCCCTGAACTCCGAGATCCAGAA
Organism: Clostridiales bacterium; assembly: GCA_020860385.1. Taxonomy (GTDB): domain Bacteria; phylum Bacillota; class Clostridia; order Oscillospirales; family Oscillospiraceae; genus Onthomonas. The sequence continues at coordinate 5,220 of JAJBUK010000049.1, read as the reverse complement.
GCTGCAAAAGCAGTACGGCAAGGATAAGGATCGCCTGAATGAGGAGACCCAGAAGCTCTATGAGCGGGAGGGCGTCAACCCCATGAGCGGCTGCCTCTGGTCCCTGCTGCCCCTGCCCATCCTGATGGCGCTGTACTATATCATCCGCCGGCCGCTGCTCTACATGATGGCCCTGACGGAGGACCAGGTCACCGCCGCCATCGAGGCCGTCCAGGCCCTGGGCTATGACCTGGGCACCTCGGCCTATCAGGAGATTCACGCCGCCTCTCTGATGCAGAACAGCGACGTGATGGCCGCCGTCCAGGCCGCCGTGGGCGACGGGGCGGACAAGCTCCAGGCCATCAACTTCAATATGCTGGGCATTGACCTGGCCCAGACCCCCTCGCTGAAATTCTGGGAGACCTTTGATACCTTGGGCGTCTGGTGCTCCGTGGGCCTGTTCCTGATTCCCCTCATCGTCACCGCCCTGAACTTTGGCTACACCCGGCTGAGCCAAAAGACCAACGCCATCAACGGCCAGCAGGCCCAGGCCAATGACAGCGCCAACGCCAGCATGAAGATGATGAACTTCCTCATGCCGCTGATGTACCTGTGGTTCGGCTTCGTCATGCCTGCCGGTATGTGCGTTTACATGGCCTTCTCCGCCATCTTCTCGGCCCTGCAGGAGCTTGTCTGCGCCCAGATACTGAAAAAGGATTTCGCCAAGCTGGAAGCGGAGCGGGCGCAGCGTGAGCTGGAAGCCAAGGAAGCGGAAAAGAAGAAGAAAGAGGAAATCGCCGCCCGCCGCGCCGCCCAGGAAGAGGAAGCCAAAAAGAACCGGGGCAAGAAGCGGCCCAAGAAGCCCAAGAAGGGCGTGAAGGACCAACCCACCCAGTTCAGCCGGGTGGGGGTGCGCGCCTACGCCCGTGGCCGGGCCTATGACCCCAACCGTTACCCCGTGACTCCCTATCGTGACCCGGCGGACGTGCTGGACGAGCAAAAGCTGGAGGCGGAGTACGCCAAGCGGGGCCATAAGCTGGCCCAGCCCGAGCCGGAGCCGGAGGACGCGGCCCCGGAGGCCCTGACGGCGGAAGCGCCGGAGGCGGCTGTGGAAGCCCCGGCAGAGGCGGCAGCCCCCGCGGCGGATACCCCCGCGCAGCCGGCCAAGTCCGCAGACGAGTTGTTTGCCGAAATTCAGCAGGACGCCGCCCCCGACCAGGACGGCAAGCCGGAAGCCTGAGCAGACCCTGCCTAAATTTGGAATGAAAGGACGTTTGACCATGTCTACGAAGTATATCGAAACAACCGGCAAGACAGAAGAAGAGGCCATCCAGAAGGCTCTGCGCCAGCTGGGCCTGGAGCGGGACGAGGTTTCCGTGGAGGTACTGGCCCGGGCCAAGACCGGCTTTTTGGGCATCGGCTCCAGCCCCGCCAAAATCAAGGTCAGCTATGAAGTAGCGGACGAACCGGCTCCCCAGCCGGAGCCTGCGCCCCAGCCTGCCGCCCCGGCTCCCCAGCCGGAGCCTGCACCGGTGGAGGAGGCCCCCAAGGCGGAGGAAGCCGCCCCGGCAGCGGAGCCTGCCCCCGTCGCCCCCGTCGCCCCCGTCGCCGAGGAGGCAGAACGGCCCGCCCAGAAGAAGCCGCGCAAAGAGCGCAAAAAGCCTGCCAACCGGGACGCGGCCCCCGCCACGGCCCCTGTGAAGGAAGCACCCGCCTTTGTCCCCACCGCGGAGCCGGTGTTTACGGACGCCGCTGAGGACGATGAGGTCGCCCAGCGCATCACCCAGTTCCTGACCGGCCTGATGGCCCAGCTGGAGGTGGAGGCCACCCCCGCCATCCAGGTGTCCGACACCGGCGTGTACAGCGTGGAGCTGGTGGGAGAGGGTCTGGGCGCGCTGATCGGCCGCCGGGGGGAGACCCTGGACGCCATCCAGCAGCTGACCAACTACTCCATCAACCGGGGCCAGACCAAGCGGGTGCGCATCCATCTGGACGCGGAGAATTACCGGGCCAAGCGGGAGGAAAGCCTCCAGCGGCTGGCCCAAAAGACGGCCAACAAGGCCATCAAGTACCGCCGGAACATGATGCTGGAGCCCATGAACGCCTACGAGCGCCATGTCATCCACGCCGCCCTCCAGGATTACGACCCCTGCATCAGCACCTACTCCACCGGCACCGAGCCCAACCGTCGGCTGGTGGTGGCCTACAATCGGAACGGACGGTGAGCGGGCAGCGGTTCGCTGACAGCCATTCGCTTATAGCAAAACCAAACCCCCTTCGGCGGATACGCCGAAGGGGGATTTGTGGTTGTGGGCGGGCATATTGCGTGGGCCAGGGTCACGTTTCGTCCTTAGGCAAGGATGGATGAAGGAACAACATTCTTGCCCTCCCGGCGAGGTAGTTCTCCTTAGATGTGGTTTTTTGAAGGAACACCCCTTACCTCCGCCTCCGCCGGGCGGCAGCCTTTCCTTTGGCGGACGCCCCCGGCAAATGGACGGCCCCGGTCTTCCGCAGCTTCGCCACGAAGAAGCCCTCGAACCGGCTGTCCGGGCAGACGCACACCGTCCCCGCCAGCCGGGTGGGCAGCAGAGGCAGCGCCTCCAGCCAGTCCCCTTCGATGGGCACCAGCTCCACCCCGGGGCTTTGCAGCGCCCAGGCCACCACGTCCTCGTTCTCCTGGGCGAGGATGGAGCAGGTGGAGTACACCAGTTCCTGCCCCGGCTTCAGGAGGCGCAGCCCCTTGGCCAGCAGCGCCTTTTGGCTGCGGACGCTCTTCTCCACCAGCGCCGGAGTGAACCGCCCCGGCCCCGGCTCGGCCAGGGACAGGGTGCCGCTGCCGCTGCACGGCGCGTCCAGGAGAATGCGGTCAAAGGCGAAGGCATCGTCCAGCTGCCGGGCGTCCGTCACCATGACGTAGACGCAGGAGGCCCCCTGTTTCGCCACGTTGTATTTCAGCCGTTCCCCCCGGCGTGGGTTCAGCTCGCAGGCAGTGATGTGGCAGCGGTTCCCCGCCAGAGCCGCCAGCTGGGTGGTCTTGCCGCCGGGGGCGGCGGCCATGTCCAGAATGTCCATCCCCGGCTGGGGATTCAGCACCAGAGGCGGCAGCATGGAGCTGAGGCTTTGCAGGTACACCTCCCCCGCCTCGTACAGGGGGAGGGCACGGACGGCGTCCTCCCTGGCCTGAGGCAGCAGGAAGGCGTCCGGGTACCAGGGTATCTGCTCCGGCTCCAGCCCGGCCCCGGTCAGGGCGGCGGACACCGCCTCCCGGCTGGTTTTCAGGGGGTTGGCCCGGAGGGTCACAGCCCGGCGGCAGCGGTACCCGTCCAGAATCCGCTCCGTCAGTTCGGCGCCGTATTGTCCCTCCAGCAGCGGGGGCAGGCAGGCGGGGAGGGTCGCCCCCGTCAGGTCAGCTTCATATTCGGCCATCGTTCCTCCACAAACTCATCGGAATAGTTGTCGTCAATAAACGTCTCCAGCACGCTGTCGGCGGGCAGGTCGGCGGTGCGCTCCACATAGCGCACCATCACCGCCCCGGTCAGCAGCGCGTCGGCAATCATCAGCACCACCACCGCCCAGGTGACCACCTTGGCGTAGAGGGCGGGGAGGCGCTCGATCCATCCGCTGAGGACGGGGTAGAGGTTCTTGATCCACACCACCGCCAGCAGCCCCCAGAAGATGCAGAACAGCAGGTTGGTGCGCCCGCCGATGTTGAAGGGCATATCGCTGTAGTCCCAAAAGACGGTGCCAAAGACGTACTCCGTGAACACGCTGCACAGATACTCATACGCGCCGCCAATGAACGCGCCTCCCAGAAACACATAGCGGTCCTCCCTGTCCGCCAGGGGATGCAGCACCATGGTCAGCACCACCGCCCCGAAGCCCCACACCACGGAGAAGGCCCCGTACAGCACGCTGGAGCGGCTCATCCAGTATCCGGCGGAGAAGCGGCAGAACACCGTCTCAATCAAATCCCCCAGGAAGGCGCAGAGGATAAAGACCCAGAACAGCTTGTCCAGGCACACGCCCTTGGCGAAGGCGCCGCCGCCCTCCTCCTGCCAGTGGGGTTCCTCCGCGTCGGGGTAAGCCCGCGCCAGCCGCTTCCAGATGGCGCTGCAGATGGCGGCCCCCAGCTTGCCCTGGACGGCGGACTGCTCGCTCTGCTGCACTTCCTCCGCGTGGGCCAGGGCCGCCCCGTCCCGGCTCTTGGACACGGCGTAGAGGACGCCCGCCAAATCCGCCGCCAGAATCCCCAAAATCACCACATCCACGATGCGCAGCAGCCGGGCGGGCAGCAGGCTGAGGAAGGTGTACAGGAAGGGGTGGAGCAGCAGCACCACCAGCATCGCCGTCAGCGCCTTTGCCATAAAGAGGAGCAGCCGCCGCCACTCCGCGCCCCTGGCCTGCAGGGTCAGCTTCCGCCGCCAGGTGCGGCGGGTCAGGTCGTCGGCCAGGGAGTCGGTGACGGAGACCACCACCAGGGCGAGGATATACTGTGATATAATATGCCCCGCCAGGGTGGGCAGGCTGACCATCAGCAGCACCGCCATAATGCCGTACTTGGGGCAGATGGGCAGGTCAAAGAAGCCGCGGTTGGAAAAGACCCTGTCCTTCACCACCACGACCACCACCTCGATCAGCCAGCCCAGGAAGCCGTAGAGCAGCAGGCAGGTGATAAGCTCGGTGTAAGTGTACTCCATAGGGGAACCTCTTTCTGTTGAAATGTTATCCGGTTAAGGAGGTGGGAGTTAGGAAGTGCCGTTTGACGGCGGAGATGCCTCGGTCGGAGGTGGAGGGGTCGCTTTTCTGTAGGGGCGGCCCTTGGCCGCCTTTCCATCCATCGGTTTGGTCACTGCCAGCGGTTCCCCGGTTCCAGTAGGGGCGAATAGCGTTCGCCCGGCTGACGTTTCCTTTTAGCTGTTAGTGGCTAGTCACCCCTCAGTCAACTTCGCTAACAGCTCCGCCGTCAAGCGGCATTTCCGCTGCGCTCCCTACCCTTTCAGGGGAGCCAATAAAGTGGCGGTTACAACAACTTTCAACCGCCCCCGAAGGGGGAGGGGAACCGCGAAGCGGTGGAGGGGTTTCTGAAACGTGGCCTCCTTAGATGAGGTTCGCTGGAAAGGATTTGTTTTGCCTTCCCCTGCCAGGGAAGCGGGGGCCTACTTTTCTCGCTCCGCCGAGAAAAGTAGCAAAAGAGGGCGGCTTAGGGAGGGGCTTCGGGGCCTCGCCCCTCCCTAAGAACCC
>JAJBUK010000038.1 GCA_020860385.1 Clostridiales bacterium | reverse complement strand
GCTCCATGTGCTTCGCCACATAGCCGGGGTGATAGTATTCGTTGACGATGCCGGTAGCCAGGCCGATTTGGTTGCCGTAGGAGGAGTAGCCCGCGGCGGCAGTGGTGGCCAGCTTCCGCTGGGGCAGGCGGCCTGTGATGGTCTCCTCCAGGGGGGTGCGGGGGTCGCCGCAGCCGGTGATACGCATGGCCTGATAGATATAGGCCCGGCCGGACAGGGGGTCCCGGATGGCCCCGCCGATGCAGGTGGCCGCCCCGCCGAAGGGTTCGATTTCCGTGGGATGGTTGTGGGTCTCGTTCTTGAACTGGAGGAGCCAGTCCTCCTCCCCGCCGTCCACGGTCACGGGGATGTGGATGGAGCAGGCGTTGATTTCCTCGCTCTCGTCCAGGTTGTCCAGGCAGCCCCGCTTTTTCAGCACCTTGGCCCCCAGGGTACCTAAATCCATCAGGGTCTGGGGGCGCTGCGCCGCCTTTTCCTCACCGTAGACCTCTACCCGGCCCGCCAGGTACCGTTCATAGGCGGCCTGCACGTCGGGGTCGGCGATTTCGGCGCTGTCGATATGGGTGCCGAAGGTGGTGTGGCGGCAGTGGTCAGACCAGTAGGTGTCAATGACCCGGATCTCCGTGATGGTGGGGTCCCGGTGTTCCTCTTTCCGGAAGTAGTCCTGGAGGAAGGCCAAATCGTCCACGTCCATGGCCAGCCCCAACTGACCCAGCAGGTCGGCAAGGCCCTCCCGGTCCAGGTCCAGGAAGCCCTCCTCCACCGCCACCTCGGTGGGGATGGCGTACTGCTGCACCAGGGTGGCGGGCTTCTCCATGGCGGCCTCCCGGCGCTCCACCGGGTTGATGAGGTAGCCTGCCGCCTTCTGCCGCTCCTCCGGGGAGATGTCCCCCTGGAGGACGTACAGCGTGGCAGCCTTCACCAGCGGCCGGTCGCACCCCGCCAAAAGCTGGATGCACTGGGCGCAGGAATCCGCCCGCTGGTCGAACTGGCCGGGCAGGGCCTCCACCGCCAGGATGGTGTGGGGGCCGTCCATGGCGGGGGGCTCCTCCTCATAGAAGCTGTCCACCATGGGCTCGGAGAACACGGTCCCCTCCGCCTGGCGGTACACCGCCTCACTGATGTGCTCCACGTCGTAGCGGTAGAGGATGCGCACGCCGGTGAGGCCCTCCATCCCCAGCTGCTCCTTCAGCTCGCTGTAGAGCTGTTGGGCCTCCACGTCAAAGCCGGGCCGCTTCTCCGCGTAGCAACGATACACTCGGTTCATAACTGGTTTCCTCCTGTCGTCTCTCTTGGTAGGTTGATGATGGTTTAGGATGCCTGCTCCTCCGTCTCCTCCGCCTGGGAGGCGAAGGTCCAGCCGGAGAACTGATAGAACAGGTTGTGCTGGGTGGGGGGTCAGGCTGGTCAGCGTATTCCACTGATACAGGGCTGAGTAGCATTTAAAGCAGATGGGGATAAAGGGGGCCTGGTCGGCCAGTTCGGTGTACAGCGCCTCCGCCGCCTCCTGGCGGGCCTCCCCGCTGGATTTGCAGAAGGCGGTGTAAAGGTCAGTCAGGTCGGAATTGGAGTAGCCCCGGGGGTTCTGGTCGCCGTCCGCCTCCAGGAAGGCGTCCAGGCCGAAGTCGGCGGTAAGCTGCACCTCGCCCAGGTACAAGTCATAGTCGCCGTCAGCGACGGCCTCCTTGAAGTCGCTCCAGGACAGGGTCTCCACCGTCACGTCCATCCCCAGCCCCTCCAGCTCGTCCGCGATCTCCTGGGCGATGGACACCTTAAAGGAGGAATCGGAGTTCACAATCAGGGTCAGCGACCCACCGGTGTAGCTGCCGTCCAGCAGGTCCGCCGCCTTCTCCCTGTCCTGGGAGAGGGTTTCCGCCAGCGCAGCGTCGTAATCCGCCGCGCTGGGGCTGATGGGCAGGCTGGTGGCCTCCCCGTGGCCGGACAGCATTTTGCTCACCAGGGTATCCCGGTCCAGGGCGTAGTAGATGGCGCTGCGCACCTTCTGGGTGGCGCAGGCCCCCTTCTTCGTGTTGCAGCCCAGGAAGAGCATGACTGTGGTAGCATAGTCCGCCACCTGGAAGTTGCCGTGATAGCTCAGAGAGGTGGTGCCGGTCAGGTCGGTGGTCACCAGGCTGATGGTGCCGCTGCCGAAGCCGTAGAGCAGATAGTCGCTGTCCTCCGCGGCGTAGAGGGGGATGGTCTCCAGGGGCATCGTCTCCTCCCGCCACCAGCTGTCGTTGGCCTCCAGGTAGGAGGGCGTGTCTCCGTCGTAGCGCAGGCGGTAGGCTCCGGTGCCGGTGGGCAGGTCGTCCTTGCCGGTGCCCTCCTTGACGATGGGGATGTCCAGCAGCCGGTCAAAGCTGGCGTTGGAGCCGTTCACCTTCAGCACCACGGTGCTGCTGTCCTCCGCCTTGACGGACTTCACCCGGCTGAGGCGGGCATAGTAAATGCTGCCTTCGCTGCGGGCCTGATTCAGGGAGTAGACCACATCGTCCGCGTCCAGCTTGGTGCCGTCCTTAAAGGTCACGTCGGTGCGCAGCTTGATGGTGACGGTGGTGACGGTGTCGTAGGTCTTTTCCTTCGTCTCCTCCTCGTCCTCCTGCGCCTCGCCGTCCTCGTTCTCTTCGCCATCTCCGGTGTCGGAGGCGTTGCCGTCCTCCTCGTCCTCCTCATCGGAGGCGGAGGACACCTTGCAGGTGACGCTGGTGGCCAGACAGGGCTGCACGGAGAAGCCCTCGTCCAGCTCCACCAGCGGGTCGAACAGCAGGCTGATGATGGCCTGGTTGGCGGTATTCTCGCAGTAATAGGGGTTGAAGCTAACGCCGGTGTAGTAGCCCAGGGTGAAGGGCTGCTCCTCCTGCTCGTCCTCCTCCTGGGGCAGCTCCGCGTCCGGGTCGGCGGGCAGGTCGCCGCCGGAGGACGCAGACGCCTCCTCGGAGGCGGAGGAGGACGCCGTGGCGGCCAGGCTGGCGCTGACGCTGCCCACGCAGCCCGTCAGCAGGAAGAGCATGGCCGCCGCCAGCAATAGGCATACAAATTTTCGCAGTTTTTTCATCATCATAGACCTGTTTCGGGGTTCAGCTGAATCACAGCGGCCATGGACCCCCTGGCGGGGCCGGTGTGCCGATGAGACCAGTATAGCCCACGTTTGCAGCTGGTGCAATCGTCAGAAATCACGATATTTTCCGGGGGAACGCCCCCCTTTTCCGCCCAGCGGCGGTTGATTCCCTTCAAATCCACATGAAACCGCCCGTTGGGCAGGGGGTCGATAAAGTCCTCCGCCTCCGCCCCCAGGGCGTCCCGCATGGCCTGGGGCACGTCCTCTCTGGTCTCGAAGCAGCAGCGGGAGATACCGGGGCCGATGGCGCAGCGGATGTCCGCCGGGCGGCAGCCGTAGACGGCCTCCATCTGGCGCAGCGTCACCGCCACGATGCCCAGGGCGGTACCCCGCCACCCGGCGTGGCTGGCGGCCACCACTCGCCCCGCCGGGTCGTAAAACAGCACCGGGATGCAGTCCGCGGAGAAAATCATCAGCGGCAGGCCGGGCACGTCGGTCATCAGGCCGTCGGCCTCGTAGTCCCGCTCCCGGCCCAGGCCCTTTCCGGCGTCCGCCAGGGTGCAGACCCGCACGTCGGCCCGATGCACCTGATGGGAGAAGACCAGCCTCTCCGCTTCCGCCCCGCCAATGGCGGCGCAGAAGCGGCGGCAGTTCTCCCGCACCCGCTCCGGGTCGTCCCCCCGGCCGATGCCCAGGTTCAGGCTGTCCCAGGGGGCGGGGCTGACCCCGCCCAGCCGGGTGGAGAAGCCGTGGCAGGCCCCCTCGTCGGTGAAGCCCACGGCCTCCAGCCAGTCCAGCCCCTGGGCCGTCACATGATGGCGAAACTCCATAGCCCCTCAGCGGACGAAGTTGGTGTGGAAGGTCTGCTCCATCTCCGGCGCGGGGACGCCGTTCTCCCGCCCCAGGGCGATGCACTTCAGCAGCCAGGCCATGTTGCGGCCAATGTTCCGCATGGTCTGAAGCCCTTCCTCGTCCTGGAGGACCTCCTCCGGTTGGTTGCCGTGTACCTCGTTCCAGTAGGTGGAGGAGACGATGGGCATTTGCTTGATGGTGAAGTATTTATTCAGCACGTCGAAGGAGGTCACCGTCCCCGCCCGCCGGGCCGAGGCCACCGCCGCCGCAGGCTTGTGGGCAAAGGCGTCCCCGCCCGCGTAGAAGCACCGGTCCAGCACGGACAGGATGCGCCCGGAGGGATGGGCGTAGTACACCGGCGTGCCGAATACGAAGCCGTCGCACGCCCTGGCCTTGGCGATCAGCTCGTTGACGCAGTCGTCTCCAAAGACGCAGCCCTGCCCTCCGTTTCGGCGGCAGCCGTTGCAGCCGATGCAGTCCCGCACAGGGGTGGTGGGGATGGTGTACAGCTCCCAGCTGATGCCCTCCTGCTCCAGCACCTTGCCGATCTCCATCAGGCCGGTGGCGGTGCAGCCCTCCGCCTTGGGGCTGCCGTTTATCATCAATACCTTCATGGGTAAACCTCCTTCGCCCCGGCGGGGCGTTTTTTCACGCCTCCCATTATAGCATAGGTGCGGTTTTCTTGACAACCCAAAAGGGGAAAATTGCGGCGCAGGAGAACCCCCCTGGGGGCTTGCGCCGGGGTTCCATCGCCTTTATAATGATACTACCAATTTTTAGGAGGCTTTTACTATGGCTTGTTTTTTAGTTCCCGCCGCTGAGGCAATCGTGGTCACCGCCGCCACCAAGTATCTGGAGAAGAAGAACGGCGTCGCTGAGGCGCAGATGCAGGACGAATCCGGCGTGCTGCCCGCTAAGGTTTCCTTCACCCGCAAGCTGCACTGGCTCATCAACCTGCTGTGGGGCGGCGTGGCCCTGCTGGCCTTTGAGCACATCTGGCACGGCGAGGTGACCCCCTGGTTCCCCTTCCTGACTGCCACCGGCAACGCGGCGGACACCGCCACCATGCTCCACGAGATGTCCACCGCCGGGGTGGCGATGGCCCTGCTGGTGACCGCCGTCTGGGGCATCCTCGCCGCCGTCAGTACGGTCATTGTCCGGCGCAGCCCGGAGGCGGAAGCCTCCGCACAGTAAAGGGGCCCCGCTGTGACACTGCTGACGACTGTTTTTGCCGCAGTCATTGCCACCGTGGTGTGGTACAGCCACGCCCCGAAGGACGAGATGAAGGTCAGCGTTCTGTGCTTCCTCTACTGGGGCGCGTCCCTGATGTGGCTGGTGGACGCCGTCTTTGAGTACGCCGAGCTGGGGGCGGACTACTTCACCCCGGCGGCGGAGGATATGCTGGACGACCTGTTCCTGGGCCTGTCCGTTGTGGCCCTGGGGCTGGTGATTTGGCTGGTGATTCTGCTGGTCAAGGACCCCAAGGGCGTGGTACGGGAGACGCTGCTGAAAAAGCGGTGAGGCGCGGCGCGTAGCGCCGGAAGGGCAACGGTTTTTTCTTAGATAAGGATTGCTAAAGAGAATAAGTGGTTTCCCTTCGGGGGCCCTATTTCTCGCTCCGCCGAGAAATAGGGGAAAGAGGGCGGCTCAAGAGGGAGGCCGGTGGCCCCCCTTGAGAATCTCCCCGTATCAGACAACCGGCTAGCGCCTTGTCCCTGTCGTTCTGTGGCAGCGCAGACAACAGACGATGGAACCCCTACACACCAAAGCTGCCGCCGATGGCGGCCGGCTACGATTGCCGCTTGACGGCGAGGGCGGAACGGCAATCGTCCCCCAGCCGCCATGGGCGGC
>JAJBUK010000097.1 GCA_020860385.1 Clostridiales bacterium | reverse complement strand
CAAAGCCCTGCCCAACGCCGAGGCCCATATCATCGGCAGCGTCCGGCAGCTGTGCGGGGCGGCCATGACCGGCTGCGCCGCCCTGGGGTATGAGCCGATTCTGCTGACCGACCGGCTGGCCTGCGAGGCCAGGGAGGCCGGGCGCTTCCTGGGGGCGATTGCCCGAAGCCACGCCGCCGACGGGAAAAGGCTGGCCTTCCTGGCCGGAGGCGAGACGGTGGTACACCTCCGGGGCAGCGGCCTGGGCGGGCGGAATCAGGAGCTTGCCCTGGCGGCGGCATCGGAGCTGGTGGGGATACCAAACGCGGCGCTTCTCAGCGTCGGTTCCGACGGCACCGACGGCCCCACCGACGCCGCCGGAGGCTATGCCGACGGGGACACCTGCGGGGAGCTGGAAGGGCTTGGCATCGACGTTGAAGCATATCTCAACAACAACGACGCCTATCATGCGCTGCAAGCGGTAGGCAACCTCATCATCACCGGCCCCACCGGCACCAATGTGAACGACCTGTCCCTGGTGCTGATCGACACCGCCACATAGAAAGGAGCGTTTATGCGTCAGAGGTTCGATTTTAACGAGGGCTGGCTGTTCACAAAACAGGGCGGCTACGCATTTTTCCGGAACCGCTTCCCGTTCGTGCTGCCGCCGTCGCACAGGACATCCACGCCCGCCAGGTAGCCGTTCCGCTCGTCGGCCAGGGTGGCGATGGCGTAGCCCAGCTCCTCCGGTTTGCCCATGCGCCCCTCGCAGGCGAAGGCCAGCATACTGCCCCCTTCCTCCGCCTCCAGGTTGCCCATATCGGTGGCCACCAGGCCGGGGCTGATGGAGACCACGCGAATCCCCCGCCTGCCGTACTCAAAAGCGGACTTCTGGGCGTACCAGACGGCGAAGTTCTTGGACAGGGCATAGGCCAGCCCACTGCGCTGGTACCCGTCCTTCATCATGCCGGGGAGCCGGAGCAGCTTCTTCACGAACAGGGCCTCGTTCGTATCGGCCAGGCGATAGGTCCTTTCGCTGGTGAGGAATCCGGGCAGCGCATACGCCGAGTTGGAGGATACATCCACAATCACGCTGCCCGCCTGCATGACGGCGGCGAACTCCTGATTCACATAGACGGTGCCCAGGGCGTTGATTCGGACGATGGCCTCCGCCTGCGCCATGCCGGGGGAAACGCCTGCTGCGTGAATGACGTTCGTCACCTTGCCCAGGGAGGCCGCGTAGGCCGCCAGCGCCCGGACGCTCTCCCGGTTCGAGGTGTCGCAGGTCTTTGCGTATGCCGTATAACCCAGTTCCTGCAATTCAGCTGCCGCCTTTTGCAGCTTGGACTCTGTGCGCCCGGATACCACGATGCGCTTTTCCTTCGGCAGGAATTTTGCGGCGGCCAGGCCCATGCCGCTGCCCCCGCCGGTAATGACGCAGACATCGCTCATTGCGCCGTACCTTCCTTTCCGAACATCAGGCTGACGCCTCCGGCAATGGCAATCAGGAGCGCCGGATCCGCCACGCCGCTGACGCCCAGGGCGAGGCCCGCAATGGTACTCAGGGCAAATATCAGGTTGATGGACTTTTCGCAGCGCTCATAAAAGGTCTGACCGGACAGTTCCGCCAGGTCTTCCTCTGTCAGCAGGGCATCCTCATAAAGATGGACGGCGTTTTCGTGGACAAGCTGGAGGAACTCGGCGGTCATGGCGTGATAGCCATGCCTGTGCAGGGCGTCCAGCGTGGCATCCATATCGGTGTTGTGGAGGATTTCGTGAATCAGTTCGGCATCAGAGGCGGTTGCAATCACGTCGTTGATCAGGTCAAAATGCTCCTTTGACGTGGTGATGCCGTATGCAGCCAGCTTTTGGCAGCAGCTGTCATAGTCTTTGTCCTCGAACAGCTCCTGTATGGCGTCCCAGTGCTGGGACAGAGCCAGGTTCCTGTAAGCCTCCTCCAAATCCTCCTCACTGAACTCAGTGATTCGGCCCTTATTCAGAATACAGCGCAGTTCCTCCTTGGAACCAGCCTTCGCCACGGCGTCCACGAAGGCTTTTCCACCGGTAAAGGATTCTGTGTTGCCGTCACCTTTTTCAATCGTAATGCTGTCATTCATACTGGAACGTTCTCCTTTCTGTGTGAAACAGGGTTGCAGCCTGATTTGCGGCCTGGCTTACGACGCAAGATATCCGCCTGCGGCAAGCCACTGGGCCTCGTCCCGCAGGGTGTCTGCATAGGGCCGGGTGTGATAGCCCAGCTCCCGCTCTGCCTTGGAGTAGTCGAACTGATTATTTCTCGCCAGGTTGTAGACGGCGAAGTTGGTCATCAGCGGCTTTTCGCCGGTCTTTTCCGCCTTTTTCTCCATCTGCTCCGCCAGCTTGTAGGCCATGCCCAGGGGAACGTAGAAATAGGGCGTCTTGCAGCCGCTGGCGTCGTGGAGCAGGTGGCACATCTCCTTCATGGTGACCTCCTTATTGCCGAGGATGTAGCACTCGCCGCATCTGCCCTTATCCGCAGCGCTGACGCAGCCGTCCGCCAGGTCCCGCACGTCGCAGAGGTTGAAGGAGCCGCCCATGCCGATGGGCATTTCACCGTTCATGATTTTAATTACCGTACCGGTGGTCTCACCGATTGCATAGTCCTTGGGGCCGAGGATGCCGCTGGGATGCACCACGCAGGCGTTCAGGCCCCGCTCCCGCACGGCGTCCAGCACGGCCTGGGTGGCCATCGCCTTGGACTTGCTGTACCAGCCCACGACCCGGTCGCTCTCCGCGTCGAACCGGTCTACCTCCTTGATTTTCTGCCCCTTGGGCAGCTCCGGAATGGCGCCGGTGGAGCTGACGTAGACCATCTTCTGACATTCCGGATGGCTCAGGCACTGCTCTATCATGTTCTTCGTGCCGCCCACGTTGATGTCCAGCAGCTTCTGGCTGAAATCCGCGTTGGTTGTCACCATGCTGGCGCAGTGGATGACGATGGTCTGCGTCCCCTCCGGGACGGTGAAGAACGCGTCCAGGGAGGCCATATCGCAGAGGTTGCCCTCGATGATTTCCACGGAGGAAGGGACATATTTCACGGACTTGTCGCCGGGCAGCACCAGCGCCCGGACCTGTTCGCCCCGCTCCAAAAGTACATCGCAGATGTGGCTGCCCAGAAAACCGGCCGCGCCGGTCAAAAGATACATTGTATTCATCATGCTGTCTCCTTCACGCATAAAATCGTTCCATGGGGGTTTCCCCTCGGAACGATTTTATGTTACGGCTGGAAGGTTGCAGGAAGGTAAAAAAGCGTGGAAGGAATTGTGAACAGCGAAAAAATTTGAGGCGCTTCGCCCTACGCCAGCGGCAGGCGGACAGTGAAGGTGCTGCCCTCGCCGGGGGCGCTCTGCACCTGAACCGTGCCGCCGCAGAGGGCCACGATGCGGGCCACGATGGAGAGGCCGATGCCGTTGCCCCGGACGGCGGAAACGGTGTCATGCTGATAATACTTTTCAAAGATATGGGAGGCCGTCTCCTCGTCCATCCCGACGCCGTTGTCGGAGAAGGCGAGGACGAGTTCCTCTTCCGTCTGTTTGCCGGTGACCGTTATGCTGCCGTGCTCCGGCGTGAATTTGACCGCGTTGTTCAGAAGGTTGACCCACACCTGCTCCATCAGTTCGGCGTTGCCCGTGTAGGAGAGACCGTCGATTTCCAGCGCAAGGGCAATATCCTTTTCCTCCAGTTTGGGCAGCAGCAGGATGGCGCAGCGCCTGAGCTGCTCGGACAGGTCGTAGCGCTCCTTCTCCGTGATGATTTCGCAGGCCTCCACCTTGGACAGCAGCAGCGTATTCTGAGCCAGGTTGGACAGCCGCAGCGACTCCTCCGAAATCACCTGTAAGTACTGCATCCGCTCCGGACTTTCGACGCCCTCCCCCGTGTCCAGCAGATACTGGGAGAAACCGGCAATGGACGTGATGGGCGTTTTGAATTCGTGGGAAAACTCGTTGACAAAGCTTTGCATCTCCTGCTTCGTCTTTTTCAGCTCGGCGGTCATGCGGTTGAAGCCCTGATAGATGGCGGTGTATTCCCCGGCGTTTTTGCAGTCCAGCGTTACATCCAAATCTCCCTCTGACACCGCCTGGATGCCGTCCAGCAGGACGCCCATTTTGCGGCGGATGGAGCGCAGAATGACGGCGGTGCTCAGGCTCACCACCAGAACCATCAGCGGGATGATCGCTATCATGGAGAGGGCGTTATCCTCCGTCATGCCGAGCCAGAATCTCGCAACCGCGCCGTAGGCCATGACTGCGCCGATGACAACGATGCTGTCCACCGCAAAAATCCACCGGAATTGCACCAACTGGAAGCGGGGCCTGCTGTTACCTTTCATTCTGTGTTCCTCCCGTCTTATGAATCACCGCCCGGTACCCCAGGCCGCGGATTGCCGTCAGCTCAAACTCCGTACAGTCGGCGCATTTGCTGCGCAGGCGGCTGACGTAGGTCTTGATGGTGTCGTATTCCGTCTCGGTGTCGTAGCCCCAAATCTCATCCATGAGCTGCTGCTTGGTAAAGACCACGTTGGGGTAGGAGAGCAGCTTGTAGAGCAGCTGAAACTCCTTGTTGGTCAGCGGAATGGGCTTGCCGCAGTGCTGGGCGGAAAAGGTGTCCTGCTCCATGGAGAAGTCTCCAATGACGATTTTCTGCTCGTTTGCAATCTGCGCCCGGCGCAGAATGGCCTCAATGCGCCAAATCAGCTCCTCGTAGTCGATGGGCTTTGTCATGTAGTCGTCTATGCCCACCGCAAAGCCCTCCTTCTTATGGGCGAAGGTGTTCATTGCGGTCAGCATGATTGCGGGGGTCATGTCCCCGGCCTCCCGGAGGGTGCGCATCAGCTCATAGCCGTCCATCACCGGCATTTGAATATCGACGATTAGCAGGTCGATATGCTCGTGCTCCAAGATATCCAGCGCCTCCTGCCCGTTGGCAGCCTCCAGGATACGATACCGGGGGCTGAGCTTGGCCTTCGTCAGCAGCCGCACCATTTTATCATCTTCAACCGTTAAAATCGTGACCATGTTCCTATCACCTCAGAATAAGTATATCATAAAAAGGTTGCACGAGCGTAAAAAAACAGGGCCGATGATAGGAAAAAAGCCAAAGGGCAGGAAGCTGAGCGCTCCAGGAAAAGCGTAATGCGCCGTTGTTTTTTGATTAAGCGCTATACCTTAACGGTGTTGCCAGATTTTAGCGACCAAAGGCCAACAAAATTGCCGCCCGTCCCGCCGTAAGGCTAGGGAGCGCAGCGGAAATGCCGCTTGACGGCGAGGGCCGGACAAAACGGTTTTAGCGAACCATATCTAAGGAGAACCAGCCCCACCGGGAGGGCAAAACCTTTTTCCTTTATCATTCCTTATCTAAGTAGAAACCCCTCCGCCGTCAAGCGGCATTTCCGGCGCGTTGCGCCTCCTTACCCTTTCAGGGGCGGCAGAAGGTTGTTGCAATCTCAATGTTATTTGCTCCCCTGAAAGGGGAGCTGTCTGGCCGTTAGGCTAGACTGAGGGGTGGGAAGGCCGGGCAAATCCTTTCCAGCGAAACGTTATTTCAGGAGACAACGGGGCGGGCGCACACTGTGCGCCCCTACTGACGGAACGAAACGCGGCCCCCTGCCCAAGCGCGCACAGCAAAAAACGCCGCTGGCGGGAAACCGCCAGCGGCATTGTTACGCTTGATTATTTTTATCAGTAGCACACGCCCTGGGCCAGCATGGCGTCAGCGACCTTCAGGAAGCCGGCGATGTTGGCGCCCGCCTGGATGTCGCCGGGCATAC
>JAJBUK010000075.1:159-5830 GCA_020860385.1 Clostridiales bacterium | reverse complement strand
TTTTGGGGTGGTTCCGAGCGTCAAACTACTGCCAGTAACTTTGATTATTGCTATAGGTCGAATTTCAGATAGGTGTGAAAATCCGTAAACCGCTCGATGTTCTGCTGTAGCTCGCTCTGCTTCCTGACGTTGACCTGTGTGTCGTCAGACATGGCAATGCGGCTGAACAAATCCTCCATGAGCTTACCGTATTTCTGCTGAAATGGCTGGGCAAACAGGCCCACGTCCCCCTCCATCAACTCCGGCGCCATAATCATGTCATAGTAATCCCCATAGTCGGGATTCCGGTCCACCCGAAACAGATAGCTGTCCGTGCCGAACTGGGCCTGCTTCAGCGCTTTATTGAGGCTTTTGACCTGGTCCTGCACCTGGTCGATGCTGGATTTCAGCTTTGCCAGGAAATCGTTCTGGAATTGCTCCATAGCGCTCTCCCAGGCCGCTTTGATTTTCGCGCGATAACGAGGCAGCTCGCTTTCCTGGAGCAGCTTCCGCTCCACTTCAAACTCATCGTTCTCCATGGCATCACAGCGGAAGGAGCAGGGCCGGAACCGGTCCACATAGTTGTGCCGCGCCTGGAGCAGCCTCTGCCAACTGACATCCCGCTCCCGGTCGGTTTGATTCAGACGGTCGCTGAAGTTCTTGTAGACGATAGCGGGTTTTGACAGCCGCTTAAGCTCCTGCCGATAGCGGGGAATCCCGATTTTCTCGATAAACTCTGGCGTGAACTCCTCCGAGATGCGCTCCTCCTGGTTGGTCAGCCTCTGCCGCAGCTCCGGGAGGAGTTCGCAATCCAGCTGATGCGCCCGCTCCTCCAGGCGGGTCTTTTCATTGCTGTGCCGTAGCATGGCTGCCTTTAAGTCGTCAATTTCATCCCCCAGCCGGTGGATTTTACGCTTTTGCTCCTCCAGCCAGAACAAATCCAGCGCCGACAGCTGGTCTTCCACCCGCTCCAGCTCCCCGGAAATCGCCTGGCCCCGAAGGTAGTCCGCCTGCCGCTGGGCAACGACGCTCTGAACAAAATACCGGGAAAATAGGTCGGTGTGGTTTTGATGGACAGACAGCGCCTGATAGACCGGCTTCCAGCGCTGAACCTCAGCCTGCAGCCCGGCCAGCTCCGTTTCCAGACGGGAGATGCGCAGCGCAACCGCCCGGCGTCCAATGAAGGCATCCTCCATCAGCTCTTTCCGAAGCGGCCTGGCCACATACCCCTGATATACCATGCCGTCAGGCGTAATGGCGGTGCGGTGCTCCCGCAGCTGTTCCACATTGGCACAGCAGACCACCCGCCCCAGCAGATAGTCAATGTAGCTGCGGGCGAGGGCATGGTCGGTTTCGATCTTCCTGGCAAGACTATCGTCACGGGGCGCAATGCGCTCCTGCTCCCGCAGCTTGCCCACGTCCACCAGACCGAAGGAATGGTCGTGAAACTCCCGCTTGATTCGGTCATAAATTTGCAGGGCGTCCTGATAATAGGCCGGGTCAATCAAGAGATAGAACTTCTGGGTGTTGAGATACCCCTCTACCGCGCTGCGCCACTTCTCCTCGGATGCGGGAATTTCCAAAACGTCCGCAAGAATGTCGATTTCCACCGGCCGCCCGACGCGCTTTTCCATCTCGGAGGCAAGGCGGGCTTTGAGGCGAAGCAGCCCTCTGGGTAATCCTTCATGTTTTTCCGCAGATTTGCCAACGCGGCGGCTTTCTGATCCTGCGCTCCCTTTAAGTCGTCCATCAAGACCTTGATTCGGTAAGCAGCGTCCCGGACGGTAGCGGAAAAATCAGCCGCCGCCTGCTGTGCCCCCTCAAACAGCGCAAGGGGTTGGGCAAAAACATGGTAATCGCAGCCGTCAAACCCGGCATACACCTGCGCAACGGCACGGGCGGCAGCCAATACAGGCCGGACCTCCTCGCTGTCCGGCCAGTCCAGAACGGTACGATACAGCTTACACAGCCGACCGGCTTCCCGACGGATTTCCAGGGCATCCTTTTGCAGGCCGACCAGCAGCGTCTGCTGCTCGCTCAGCAGACGCTGCTTACTGGAACGAAGCCGGTCTTCTTCACGGGACACGTCGCTTTGCGCGCAGGCAATGCGCAGCTCCGTGCGCCGATGTTCCTTCTCGTCCGCCTTTGCGGAGACGGTGTCAAACTCTGCCGCCTCTTTTTCGATGCTTGCGGCGCAGTCCTGCCGCTCCAGCGTACGCCTGTGATACTCTCCGTCCAGCTCCTCCTTCTGTGCCCACAGGACAAGAAAAGAATGCTGCTGCCAGCGGTCTATGGCCTGCTGCATCTCCCGGTAAAGCCTGCTGATCTCCTCCAGGGCGGTCAGCTTTTCCTCCTGGCGCTGGGCCAGCTGCTCATGCCGCTTGTAATCCCGAATATTCTGCTGCATGGCCTCGATGTCAGGCCGCTCCGGAATGTCACAGATATTTTCCGTGATAAACTTCTGAATGTCCACAATGGGGCGAAAGGATACCGCCTTCTTCATCATTCGGGTGACCTGCTCGTTGTGTACATTCCACTTGGCCAGCATATCCGTCCGATACTGCTTCTGGTTGTCGTACAGCTTGGCGCGAACGCCATATCGCTGCTTCAGGAACGTGCGGAGCGTAGGAATGTCGATGGCTTCGCCATGCTCAATGAAGCAGTTTTCAGGAAGCACGCCGTCATAGAGAAAAACCGCTCCTGACGGCTGCTGTCGCTGCGGCAGTCGAACACGATGCCAGTCACAAACTGTGTGCCCTCAACATCATCCCAAAACTCACAGGCAATGTAGCTGGAGAAGTCCTTGCCCCGCCTGGAGTAGGGGTTATTATCATGCATATCCGCCCGCAGGTAGCCGTCCAGTGTGCGCTGCGATTTCTCGTTTGCCGCCCGATTGAAGTTCCTGGCGTTGGTCTCCCCGAGGAGGACGATTTGAAGCGCGTCAATGACGGTGGACTTCCCGGCGCCATTCTTCCCGGTCAGGAAGTTGATGTCGCCCACCTCGATTAGCTGCCTGGAAAAGTACAGCCAGTTAACCAGCAGGATTTTCTTCAGGCTCTTCATTCCGCTCCTCCTTTCTCAGCACGGATACGATAGCGTTCAGCCGCTCGTCAGGTACCGCAGAAAGCACCGTAGGCAAAATCGCAAACCTGCAGCTGCCCTGGTTATACTTCCCATCAATCTGCTGAATCACAGAATGATGCTCCAGCCGGGTCAACGCACGTTTCACGTCCTCCATGTTCGGCTTGGCAGGGAGAATCGCATAATCTGTTACCACCTTTTCCAGCACGTCCCGTACGGTGCAGAGTGCATCCTGCTCCACCCCCAGCTGATCCTGGTTCTCATCATAAATCATCCGGATTGCCAGGAGGATGGCTGTCTCCCGCTTGTCCAGGGTACAGCGGTTGGCTTCGTCTGTATTGCGCACATAGAAGTAGCCGTTCAAATCGTCCTTGCGTAAATCCCAGTCCAGCAGGGAGAGGTATTCCTGTACCTCCTCATAGTGGATAGACAGAAAGGTATATCCGGGTTGTTGACCCTCCCCTTCTCTGGCTTATACAGCGTCCTGACCACATAGGTGCGGCTCAAAAGCTGGTTGCAGACCGCTTTGAACTGCTCAAGCTCCTTCTGCGTCGCGCCGTTGATCCAATCTACATTCACTTCTTTCCCTCCTTGCGGATAAGCTGCAGCTGTGGAATCACATATCCGTTTTCCGTGAAGGAGCCGCCCAACGCCTGAACCGTGTAGGCGGCGGCAGCGTCGCTGCCGCCAAGCACGGCCAACAGGCTTATAATATAGGCTTTGTCATCTGTCAGATTCATGTCTTCGGAACAGCAAATGCCAGAGTCTCCCAGCCAATGTTCAATGTAGGCAGATACTGCCGCCTTGCCATACTCCGACTGAAGCAGCCGTTCCGCCTCCTGCGCAGCCTCTGAACTGAGTTCGGTTTCCTCAATCAATACGGAAGCGGCTTTTGTGCGCCTGACCGGGCGCTTACGGTACCAGAGGCTTTTTTCAGAGAGGAACGTCTGCTCATATAGCTGGAATGCAGGCTGAATCTGCTCCACAAAGTCAGCCGCCCGCCGATTTCTGGACAGCTCCTGCAGGAGATAGTTCAGATTGCCGCGGACGTTTTGATCGCGGTTGGTCAGATTCTCCACCTTCTGGGTCGCCGCCCTGGTATAGCGGCGCACCTGCTGGTCAATTTCGTCCAAATAGTCCCGCTCCATGCAGTCATACCGCTCTTTGATCCAGAAGATTTTTTGCAGCAGGTCGGACCGACATTCCGCAGCCGTTCGCCCCCGCCGATCCATGAGAGCGGCGTTGGTCATTGCCATGAAAAGCGCGTCATCCTCCACCCATGCCGTTAGAATCGTCTGAATCGGAACGCGGTACTTGGGGACGGAGTCCCTGATTTTCAGCGGGCGGATATAGGCTTCCACCACCTTCTGCCCAAAATCGTCGAAATGGGAGGCCAGGACATGCAATTCCATTTGGATTTGAAAGAAGTGCTTCACGTTGTGGTAGACCATTCGCAGCAAATTGATGAGTGAGCGCGTGTTATCATAGGCACTGTAAACAGCGGCCATGCGGTCATACACGTTGTCCCCTTCATTCGCGACCTTCAGCGTGGAATATGTGCCAAACACAAAGGAGTAGCCACGGGCAGGGCTGTCATCCCGCAGCTGATGGAACAGCTCCAGCAGACGGCTGCTATAGGCTGGGACGGTGATATATTCCTCGAAATCCGTTCCCCGTTCCTTTTCAAACCATCCCCTGCTATGGAGCTTACGGATCAGGAACCTGGCCCGCCCGGAAACATCCCGCAACTCCTCCTCATCGATATCCTCCCCTTCGAAGGTAGCGTCCGCCAGCTGCTGCTCCAGCTTACTGCGCAGCATGGAGTATAGCGTCTCCTCCGGGATTTTCAGCGCTTCCCCATAAGCGGCGTAGAGGACATCAAGGGCGTCTGCATACAGCTCACGATTGGGGGACGCTAACACGGAAAATAAGTCGTCAGGAATCACTTCAAACAGCTTCATGGTATCCCCCCTATAGCCGCATCAGCATCAAAACTACATCTATCTGTTATGAAAACTGGGGGCACGTATACGCTGACCCAGTTATTAGTTCAGTATATACTCTTTTGTGACCAAATGCAACGGATACAGAAGTTAAATGTAAAATCAATTTTAAGAAATTTCTGAACAAATGCATTTTGGCGCGTCTCTGCCCTGCTTTGTCAGGTTCAGCGCAACGGCAACTTTTTTGGATAGTCTGCCGCTGATAAACTCAATGCACCCGATTGTCATGATTCGCTTTTGTGGGTATTGACAAACTTCATCCTTTCCGTTAAAATACACACAGTTGTGTGTCGCTAAGGCCTCTGTTCCTTGCCAGGCAGCCGGCTGACTGGTATTAGCGCAGCGAAAAAAGCCGGTTTGCTAATGGTGTCGCTGTCTTGAATATAGCCAAAAAGTTCTGTAAATCCGCAAAAATGCGGTAAATGTTCGTTTGTCTCCTAGCTCAGTTGGACAGAGCATTCGCCTCCTAAGAGAACCTAAAGCGGACACTTTTCCGCGGGGACCTCTGCTAATAAACTTCATACGTCTGCGTAGCTCAGTTGGATAGAGCGACCGCCTCCTAAGAGAACCTAAAGCGGACACTTTTCCGCGGGGACCTCTGCTAATAA
>JAJBUK010000110.1 GCA_020860385.1 Clostridiales bacterium | reverse complement strand
ATTTTTAGCCGAAAACCGCAGCCAGCTATGCTGGCAAGGCTCACTGACCGAGGAGAATATGCGAAAAAGTTATAATGCGGAAGTCAGGCCCCGCCCTGGCAAGGGCAAAAACCTGTTTCCTTTATTCTTCTTTGTCTAAGGAGAAGAACCCCTCATACCGCATCACACCAACAGGAAAGGAGCCACGCAGATGAACCCCCAACCCATCCAGCCCATCGACCTGTGGGCCTATGAGCATCAATACTACGCCGCAGGCTGCCGCCTCATCTGCGGCGCAGACGAGGCGGGGGCAGGCCCCCTGGCGGGAGCCGTCTACGCGGCGGCGGTGATCCTGCCGAAAGACCTGACGCTGCCCTACCTGAACGACTCTAAGAAGGTGACGCCCAAACGCCGGGAGGTGCTGTTCGGCCAAATCAAGGAGCAGGCCGTCGCCTGGGCGGTGGCCTGGGCCACGGAGCAGGAAATCGACGAGATCAACATCCTGAACGCCCGGATGCTGGCTATGGACAGGGCCATCCGCCAGCTGGACCCCGCCCCGGACTTCGCCCTCATCGACGGCAACCGCAGCGCCGGAATCTCCATCGCCAACGCCACCATCGTGAAGGGGGACAGCCACTCCGCCTCCATCGCGGCGGCCTCCATCCTAGCGAAGGTATCCAGAGACCACTACATGGAGGAGATGGCCCGGCTCTACCCGGAGTACCAGTTTGAAAAGCACAAGGGCTACCCCACCAAGCTGCACTATGAACTTTTGCGGAAATACGGCCCCTGCCCCATCCACCGCAAGACCTTCCTGAAAAACCTATGACGCGGGAACGGTCTTTGGGCAGCCTGGGGGAAGGGCTGACCGTCCGGCACTTGGAGCGCCAAGGCTACGAGATTTTAGACCGGAACTGGCACTGCCGGTACGGGGAGTTGGACATCGTGGCGGCAAATGAGGCGTACCTGGCCTTTGTGGAGGTCAAGACCCGGAGGGACAGCCGCTATGCCCCGGCCCGGGACGCGGTGGACCGGCGCAAGCGGGAGAAGCTGCTTCTCACCGCACAGGCGTGGCTGGCGGAGCACCCGGAGGAGGGGCGGCAGCCACGGTTTGACGTGGCGGAAGTTTACACCGAGGAAGGGGGCGGCAGGCCCCTCCTCAACTATCTGGAAAATGCGTTTGGAGGCTAAGCAAGATGCAAAAAAAGATACCGCTGTTTGACGGCCACTGTGACACCCTTTCACGGCTGAACTACGTCCCCCAGGAGCACATCGCGGGCAATTCCGGCCACTGGGATTTGGACAAGATGCAGCGCTTTGCGCCCCAGGCCCAGGTGATGAGCCTGTTCTGGGACTCTGCAAAGCCCTTCACCCGGCATATGGTGAAGCAGGAGCTGCGCACCTTCAAGCGGGAGGTGTCCATTTACCGGGACAGGGCGGCCTTCTGCACCAACATGGAGGAGGCGAAGGCCGCCTGGAAGGAGAACAAGGTGGCCCTGTTCCTCTCCATCGAGGGGGCGGAACTTTGGGGCTGCACCCTGGACGACCTAGAGAAGGCCTATGCCGCCGGCGTCCGCATCATCAACCTGACCTGGAACCACGCCAACGCCCTGTCCGGCAGCAACGTGGAGGAGCCGGAGCGGGGCCTCAGTGAGGCGGGCCGGGCCTATGTCCAGCGGATGCAGAAGCTGCATATGCTGGTGGACGTATCCCACCTGTCCGACCAGGGGTTCTGGGACGTAATGGAGATTACGAAAATGCCCGTCATCGCCAGCCATTCCAACAGCCGGGCGGTGCAAAATCACCCCCGCAACTTGACGGATGAAATGTTTACTGCTATTATGAAGTGGCATGGTGTGGCAGGTTTAAATGTATACACCGACTTCCTGGGGCAGGGCAAGGTTACGGAGGACGACCTGCTCCGCCACCTGGAGCATTTCCTGGCCCTGGGCGGCAGCCGGGCGGTGGCCCTGGGGGGCGACTGGGACGGATGCCGCCGTCTGCCGGAGGGATACACCGGCATCTGGAGCTGGGCCAACCTTTACGAGCGGCTGCTGCGGGAGAACTACAGTGAGGAGCTGGTGAACGACCTGTTCTTCCACAACTTCGCCCGCGTGATGAACAAGCTGTGAGCCACCGGCTTGCATGGAAAGGAACAATGTCAATGTATTACGTCAGCACGAGAAACAAAGCGCTGCGCTACACGGCGGCGCAGGCCATTGCCCAGGGCCTCAGCCGGGAGGGCGGGCTGTTCGTCCCAGAGACGATTCCCACCCTGCCGGAGCGGAAGCTGGAGGAACTGAAGGGGATGAACTACCAGCAGCGGGCCGTCTATATCATGGGCCTGTACCTGGACGGCTTCACCCGGGAGGAGCTGGAGGCCCGGGCGGCCCTGGCCTACGCCGTGCCGGAGAAGTTTGACCATCCCGACGTAGCCCCCCTGCGGAAGGTGGACGGGAACACCTACTGCCTGGAGCTGTGGCACGGCCCCACCTGCGCCTTTAAGGATATGGCGCTGCAAATGCTGCCCCACGAGCTGAGCCTGGCCCTGAAAAAGAACGACGAGCACCGTACCGCCTGCATCCTGGTGGCCACCTCCGGCGACACCGGCAAGGCCGCGCTGGAGGGCTTCAAGGACGTTGACCAGACTAAGATTCTGGTATTCTACCCCAAGGACGGCGTCTCCGACATTCAGAAGCTGCAAATGGCCACCCAGGAGGGGGGCAACGTAGGCGTGTCCGCCGTGGTGGGCAACTTTGACGATGCCCAGACCGGGGTGAAAACCCTGTTCTCCGATGAGGCGCTGCGGGAGGAGCTGTCCCGCCGGGGCTACTTCCTGTCCTCCGCCAACTCCATCAACTGGGGGCGGGTGCTGCCCCAAATCGTTTACTACATCTCCGCCTACTGCGACCTGCTGAAACAGGGGGCCATCCAGTGCGGGGAGGAAATCAACATCTGCGTCCCCACCGGCAACTTCGGCAACATCCTGGCGGCCTACTACGCCAAGCGGATGGGCCTGCCGGTGAAGAAGCTGGTCTGCGCCTCCAACGCCAACAACGTGCTGACTGACTTTATCCGCACCGGCGTCTATGACCGGAACCGGCCCTTCTACACCACCGTCTCCCCGTCCATGGACATTTTGATTTCCTCCAACCTGGAGCGGCTGCTGTATCTGCTCTCCGGTGAGGACGATGCGCTGACGGCGGACTATATGGCCCAGCTTTCCGCCACCGGGCGGTACGAGGTCTCCCCCGCCATCCGGGCGCAGATCCAGGACTTGTTCGGAGCGGGCTTCTCCACCGAGGCCCAGACCGAGGCCATGATCGGCGCCATGAAGCGGGAAAAAGATTACCTCATCGACACCCACACGGCGGTGGCCTTCGAGGTGCTGCGCCAGTACCGGGCGGAGACCGGGGACGACACCATCGCGGTGGTGGCCTCCACCGCCAGCCCCTTCAAGTTCTGCGACGCCGTGCTGGACGCCCTGGGCGTGACGGAAAAGCAGTCCGGCACCGACCTCTTAGACCAGCTGGCCCAGGTCAGCGGCGTAGCCGCCCCGGCCCCCCTCGCCACACTGAAGGACAAGCAGGTGCGCTTCGACGGCTGGACGGAGAAGGAAGCCATGGAGCAGGTCGTCACCGACTTCCTGCGGTAAAGCGGGGACGCCATGGCACTTTACGCGATAGGCGACCCCCATCTGTCTCTGAACAGCCCCAAGTCCATGGAGGTCTTTGGCGGCAACTGGGTGGGGTATGTGGAGAAGCTGAAAGCCGGCTTCTCGGTGGTGCAGCCGGAGGATACGGTGGTGCTGGCTGGCGACCTGAGCTGGGGGATGAGCCTCCAGGAGGCGGAGGCCGACTTCGCCTTCCTGAACGCCCTGCCCGGCACCAAGGTGCTGCTGAAGGGCAACCACGATTATTGGTGGGAGACGGCCAGCAAGATGACGAAGTTCTTTGCCGAACACCACTTTGACACCTTCCACATCCTCCACAACAACTGCTTCCTTTACGGGGACTATGCCCTCTGCGGCACCCGGGGCTGGTTCATTGACGAGGAGAAGGGGGAGCACAACGAAAAAATGCTCCACCGGGAGGTGTGCCGCCTGGAGGCGTCGCTGAAAGCGGCGGGGGAGCGGGAGAAGCTGGTGTTCCTCCACTATCCCCCCATTTATCAGGGGTACCGGTGTCCGGAAATTCTGGCCCTGCTCAGGGAGTACGGCGTGAAGCGGTGCTGCTACGGCCACCTCCACAGCCAGAGCTGCCGCCTGGCGGTGCAGGGGGAGCGGGATGGGACGGAGTTTTCCCTGATTTCGGCGGACTATCTGAATTTCATCCCCAAAAAAATCTTGAATTAGTGGAAAAATTTTAAAAAAACAGTGGCAATCTCTGCTGGCATCTGTTAAAATAGCTAGATGTAGAATTGTAACATTGCAGAAGCGGCATTTTTTGCCGGGATTCTGCGGAATAGTTGCCCTCAGGGCAAGCAGGAGGAAACAAACATGAGCTTAAAGAATGTCGAAACCAAGGAGAACAGCACCGCTGTCCTGACCATTGAGGTGGACGCCGCCGCCTTCAACGCCGCCGTGGAGAAGGTCTACCGCAAGACCAGAGGCAGCATTTCCATCCCCGGTTTCCGCAAAGGCAAGGCCCCCCGCAAAATCATCGAGAAGATGTACGGCACCGGCGTGTTCTATGAGGACGCCATCAATGAGCTGTACCCCGCCGCCCTGGACGAGGCCGTGAAGGAATCCAGTCTGGACGTGGTAGGCTATCCCAAGCTGAACATCGAGACGGTCAGCGAGGCCGAGGGTCTGGTGTTCACCGCCGAGGTGGGCGTCCGCCCCGTGGTGACTCTGGGCGAGTACAAGGGCATCTCCGCCCCCAAGACCGCCGTGGAGGTCACGGACGCTGATGTGGACAGCGAGATGCAGCCCCTCATCAACCGCGCCACCAACACGGTGGACGTGGACCGGCCCGCCCAGATGGGCGACACCGCCAACATCGACTTTGAGGGCTTCAAGGACGGCGTGGCCTTTGAGGGCGGCAAGGGCGACAATTACGATTTGAAGCTGGGCTCCGGCACCTTCATCCCCGGCTTTGAGGAGCAGGTCGTGGGGATGTCCGCCGGTGAGGAGAAGGACGTCAACGTCACCTTCCCCGAGAACTACGGCGCAGAGGAACTGGCCGGCGCCGCCGTGGTGTTCAAGGTCAAGTGCAACACCGTTCAGGAGGAGCAGGTGCCCGTCATTGACGATGAGTTCGCCAAGGACGTCTCCGAGTTCGACACTCTGGACGAGCTGAAGGCCGACCTCCGCAAGCAGGTGGAGGAGCGCAAGGCCAAGAGCGCCGAGGATGCCTTCAAGGCCGCCGTCATGACCAAGGTCATTGAGAACGCCCAGATGGTGGTGCCTGACACCATGGTGGAGTACGAGCTGGATAAGCAGATGGACAACTACGCCAGCCAGATGCAGAGCTCCGGCTTCACCCTGGAGCAGTACCTCCAGATGATGGGCATGACCATGGAGACGTTCCGCGCCCAGAACAAGCCCGGCGTGCTCCAGAGCATCAAGTCTGACCTGGTGCTGGATGCCGTGGTGAAGGCCGAGGGCCTGGAAGCCTCCGAGGAGGAGGTCTCCGCCGAGGTGGACCGCCTGGCCGAGCAGTATAGCATGGAGGCGGACAAAATCAAGGAGGCCATCCCCGCCGAGAACCTGGCCAACGCCGTCAAGCTGGACAAGGCTTCCAAGCTGATTTATGACAGCGCCGTGGTTGAGGAGCCCGCTGAGGAAGGCCCACCCGCTGGGGGGCATCGACACCGGGGCGCGGACGCGTCGGAACGCGGGAGCGGCGACGACACACCCCG